>NZ_JACGXA010000001.1:0-305000 GCF_014138045.1 Nocardioides ginsengisegetis | reverse complement strand
CATAGAAGACGGGGCATAACAAACTAATTCGTCGACTATGACACACTGTTGAGTTCTCAAGAATCAGACGCACACCGGTTGTTTTGGGCCTTTCGGCTTCGCTTCCGGCGACTTTCCAAACTTTAGCGGGTTGATTTCAGCTTCGCAATTCGAAGCTTTTCTCAGCCCATCCTGCGCACGCCACATCGACTCCGATTTCCGGGGCACCTTGCGGGCGCACTCGAAGATCTTCGTTCTGTGTTGTGGAGGTGGTCGTCGGGGGCCGGCCGCCCGATCTCTCGATCTTGCTGCCCGCCGCTCCCTGGCGACCCGGTGAACCTTAGCGGGTTGTTTTCCGCTTCGCAATTCGAAGCTTCCGACTTCCCTCACCTGCGCACGCCACATGGACTCCGACTTGGGAGAGGCCCTGAGGCGCACTCGTTGGTCTTCGTTCGTGTGAGTGGAGGTGGTCGTCGGGGGCCGGCCGCCCGATCTCTCGATCTTGCTGCCCGCCGCTCCCTGGCGACTCGGAGAACATTAGGGGACCTGCGGGGGTTGTTCAAATCGAGCAGGCGTGACCCGGGACACATGTACGTTTTCGCAGGTCAGAGGCGGTTTCAGCCCTCGAGGACCGCGATCCCACGCGTGTCGGCGACCGTCCTGGCCCCTGCCAGGCGCATCGCCTCGACCGTCTCCTCGCGCAGTCGGGCGTGCAGATCGACCACGCCGCGCTCCCCGTCGACGAGGGCGAGCAGCGGCAACCGGCCCAGGAACGCCGCGTCGGCGCCGAGCGCCACGGCGGCGACGACGTCCAGCCCGGAGCGCAGGCCGCCGTCGACGTAGACCTCGGCCTCTCCCCCCACCGCGGTCAGCACCCCGTCGAGGCAGGAGACCGTGGTCGCGGCCCGGTCCAGCTGGCGCCCGCCGTGGTTGGAGACCCACACCCCGCGGGCGCCGGCCTGCACGCACCGGCGGGCGTCGTCGGGACGAAGCACTCCCTTCACCACCACCGGGAGGCCGGTCACCCCGGCGAGCCAGCCGATGTCGTGGGGCCCGAGGTCGAGCGCCTTGTCGGAGCCGGGCTGGTCGTCGTACCCGGGGTCGAAGTTGACGCGCACGATGGCGGGGTCGACCAGGTCCCAGATGTTCTCGCCGGTGCCGTACTTGGTGGCGACCACCGGGGTGTCGACGGTGAGGACGACCGCCCGGGCTCCGGCCGCGACCGCGCGCTCGAGCAGCGGCTCGGCCAGGGTGCGGTCGGCCGGCAGGTAGGCCTGGAGCCACCAGGCGACGCCGGTCGCGCCGATCTCGGCGAAGGACGTGCCCGCATTGCTGGAGACCACCATGAGGGAGCCGGCGGCGGCGGTGGCGCGCGCCATGCCCAGCTCCCCGTCAGGGTGCACGGCCCGCTGCAGCGAGCTCGGGGCGACCGCCCAGGGCACCTCGAGCCGGTGGCCGAGGAGCGTCACCGACGTGTCGACGTCGGTGACGTCGCGCAGCACGTGGGGGTGGAAGCGCACCCCGGCCCAGGCTCCGACCGCTTCGGCGGCGGACACCCCGTCACGGGCTCCCGTCAGGACGTACTCCAGGACCGGGGCGGACAGCGCCGCGCGGGCACGCTCCTCGAGAGCGCCCACCCAGCCTCCGTCCCCGGTCTGCGTCATGGCGGGTCAGCCGACCTCGACGCCCGCGAAGTTCTTCTTGCCCCGGCGCAGCACCAGCCAGGTGCCGCCGATCAGGTCGGCCGCCGTGGGCACCTGCTCGGGATCCTCCACCCGCTGGTTGTTCAGGTAGGCGCCGCCCTCGGAGACGGTCCGGCGGGCCTCGCCCTTGCTCTTGGCCAGCCCGGTCTCCACCAGGAGGTCGACCACGCTGGGCAGCTCGCCGTCGACCCTGGCCGAGCCGGCCTCGCGGAGCGCGGCTCCCAGCGTGTCGGGACTCAGCCCCATGAGGTCACCACCCCCGAACAGCGCGGCCGAGGCCGCCTTGACCTGCTCGGTCTCCTCGCGCCCGTGGACCAAGGCGGTCACCTCGTCGGCGAGCCGCTTCTGGCCCAGGCGCAGGAAGGGCTTCTCGGCGTGCTGCGCCTCGAGGTCCTCGATCTCCTCGTGGGAGAGGAACGTGAAGATGCGGAGCAGCTCCCCGATCTTCTCGTCCTCGACGTTCAGCCAGAACTGGAAGAAGGCGTAGGGCGAGAGCATCTCGGGGTCCAGCCACAGGGCGCCGCCCTCGGTCTTGCCGTACTTGCTGCCGTCGGTCTTGGTGATGAGCGGCGTGGCGAACGCGTGGGCGTGGCCCTGGTCGGCGCGGCGGATCAGCTCGACCCCGCCGGTGAGGTTGCCCCACTGGTCAGAGCCACCGAACTGCAGCGTCACGCCGTGGTCGCGGTAGAGGTTGAGGAAGTCCATCGACTGGAGCAGCACGTAGCTGAACTCGGTGTAGGAGATCCCGGACTCCAGGCGGCGCTTCACTGTCTCGCGCCCCAGCATCCGGTTGACCGGGAAGTGCTTGCCGATGTCGCGGAGGAAGTCGATGGTCGAGAGGTTCTCGGTCCAGTCGTAGTTGTTGACCATCGTCGCGGCGTTCTCGCTCTCGAAGGACAGGAACGGCTCGATCTGGCGGCGTACGCGCTCCACCCAGTCCTTGACGGTCTCGAGGGAGTTCAGCGTCCGCTCGCCGGAGTCGCGCGGGTCGCCGATCATGCCGGTCGCGCCACCCACGAGGGCGTAGGGCGTGTGGCCGGCCAGCTGGAGGCGGCGCGCGGTGACGATCTGGACGAGGTTGCCCAGGTGCAGGCTCGGCGCGGTGGGGTCGAAGCCGACGTAGAACCGGACGCTCCCCTCGGCCAGCGCAGCACGCAGGGCGTCGAGGTCCGTCGAGTGGGCGATGAGGCCGCGCCACTCGAGGTCGTCGAGGAGGGTCGGGTCGATCACGGCGGGTGCCTTCCGGAGCATCGGGTACGCAGGTGTCGGGTCCCAGCCTGCCGCATCGACCGTGCGGAGGACCAACGGGTTCGGCACGGGCCCTATCGTGGTCGGCGGCCCTGAGGAGGAAACGGACACGTGATCGCAGGCAGGTACACGCTCGACCGCGAGATCGGTCGCGGCGGCATGGGCGCGGTGTGGCTCGGGCGCGACGAGGTGCTCGGCCGGTCCGTGGCGCTCAAGCGCATCGGCATGATGCCGGGCGGCTCCAGCCCCGACCTCGAGCGCGCCGAGCGGGAGGCACGCCTCGCGGCACGCCTCAACCACCCGCACGTCGTGGCCGTCTTCGACCTCGTGAACGACGAGGACCAGCAGTGGCTGGTCATGGAGTACGTCGAGGGCGTCACCCTCGCCGAGCTGGTCCGCCGCGACGGCGCGCTCACCCCCGAGCAGGCCTCGCCCCTCATCGCCCAGGCGGCCGACGCGCTCGCCGCGGCGCACGAGGCCGGGATCGTGCACCGCGACGTCAAGCCCTCCAACATCCTCGTCACGCCGCAGGGGCAGGTGAAGCTGTCGGACTTCGGCATCGCCCGCGCCCAGGCGGACGCGTCGCTGACCCAGACCGGGCTGGTGACCGGCTCGCCGGCCTACCTCGCCCCCGAGGTCGCCTCCGGCCAGACCGCCAACGGCGCGAGCGACGTCTGGTCCCTCGGCGCCACGCTCTTCCACGCCCTGGCCGGTCACCCGCCGTACGACGTGGGCGACAACCTGATGGGCGCGCTCTACCGGATCGTGCACGAGGACCCGCCGCGGCTCGAGGGGGCGGGCTGGCTCGCGCCGCTGCTCGAGGCCACGATGACCCGGGAGCCCGCGGAGCGCTGGTCGATGGCCCAGGTGCGCGACTTCCTGGCCGCCGGCCCCGCGGGCACGGTGCTCACCCCCGTCCCGACCAACTCCGTGCCCGGGGCGGACCCCACCCGCACCCAGGTGCTGTCCGCCACCACCGCCGCACCCGCCCCCGTCGCCCCCGCGCCACCGGTGCCCGCGCGGCGCCGGCCGGCACGTGCGCTCCCGGTGCTGGTCGGGCTGGCCGTGCTCCTCGTCGCGGGCCTGGTGGCCTGGGCCGCGCTGTCCGGCGGCGACGGGGGCTCGCAGACGCAGTCGCCACCCGCCGGCGGCGGCTCCGCTTCCTCGCACACCCCGTCACCCTCGACCTCACCCAGCCCCTCGGAATCGCCGTCCTCGAGCACGGGCGCCACTCCCGACGGGATGGAGACCTTCATCCAGGACTACCTCGCCACGGTCACCTCCGACCAGAAGGCCTCGTGGGAGATGCTCACGCCCAAGTTCCAGGACGAGAGCGGCGGTTTCGGGAAGTACAAGGGGTTCTGGAAGACGATCGAGTCCGCCCGCCCGACCACCATCCAGGCCGACCCCGACACGCTCCAGGTCCGCTACGGGGTGGACTACGTCCGCAAGGACAGGTCCCGGGTGTCCGACACGGTCACCCTGCAGCTGGTCTACGACGCCGCGAACGACAGCTACCTGATCGACGGCGAGGCGTAGCCGCAGCCCCCGACTGCCGCGTCCCGCCCACTCGGGGACGCCGGGCCCCCTATCGTTGGGCGGCAGGAGGGTCTGGATGGATCTGGCACGGCTGTATCGGGACATCGTGGAGACGTCACCCGACGGAATCTGGGTCTTCGACCTCGAGGGTCGGACCGTCTATGCGAACGCCCAGATCGCCCGGATGTTCGGCGTCGACCCGGCCGCCGCGCAGCGCCTGAGCTACTTCGACACGCTCGACGAGCTGGGCCGACAGCAGTTCCGTGCCCACCTGGACGACCTGGCCGAAGGGCGCTTCAACGACGGGGACGTCGAGAGCCAGTTCGTGCGACGCGACGGCTCGGTGTTCTGGGTGCTGGTCGGCGAGAGCCCGCTCCGCGACGAGCAGGGCCGGCTGACCGGGGTGCTCCACCGGATCAGTGACTACAGCGGGCGCCGTACGACCGTCGACCGGCTGCGGGAGAGCGAGCGCCGGCTGGCCGAGGCCCAGCGCATCGCGCGGATCGGCAGCTGGGAGTGGGACGTCGAGCAGGACGAGATCACCGGGTCCGAGGAGCTCTACGAGCTCTACGGCCTCGACCCGGACGGCTTCCCCGCGGCGTACGCCGACTTCCTCGACATCGTCCACCCCGACGACCGGCGCGCCGTCCACGTCGAGGTGCAGAAGGCCGTGCGCGGCGCGGACGACTTCATGTTCGTCGCGCGGGTGGCGGGCCCCGGCGGCGTGTGGGTGTGGACCCGGGGCCGCGGGGTGTCGATCCGCGACGCCGAGGGCCGCGTCGTCGCGATGTCCGGGACCCACCAGGACATCACCGAGACCAAGATGGCCGAGCTGGCCCTCGAGGACTCGGTCAGCCAGAACACCCTGATGCAGGCGGTGGCGACCGCGGCCAACGAGGCGCGCACGCTCGAGGACGTGCTGAGCCAGGCCGGTGCGCTGGTGCTGCTGCACGACGACTGGGAGCGGGCCCGGGCCTTCGTGCCCTCCGCCGACGGGCGCGGCGTGGTCCCCCTCTACGTCTACGACGACGATCAGGACGTCGACCTCGACACGCCCGAGGTCGCCGCGATGGAGCTGGCCCTGGCCAACCGCGCCTTCCACGAGCGCTGCAGCGTGTGGGACGACGACCGGCTGACGATCGCGTTCACCGTCTCCCACCGCCACGAGGTGTGCGCCGTCGTCACCATCACGTCGGCGCCGCCGCTCTACCGCCACGCGATGATCCAGTCGATGGTCGAGCAGGTGGCCGTCCAGCTCGGGTTCGTGGCCGAGCGCGAGCGGGCCGAGCGCGCGCTCGCCGCCGCCCGTGACGGCGCGATGGAGGCCTCGCGGCAGAAGTCGGAGTTCCTGGCGACGATGAGCCACGAGATCCGTACGCCGCTCAACGGCGTCATCGGGCTCAACGACCTCCTGCTCCGCACGGATCTCGCCAGCGACCAGCTGCGGCTGGCCTCGGGGGTGCAGGTCGCGAGCCGGGCGCTGCTCTCGGTCATCAACGACGTCCTGGACTTCTCCAAGATCGAGGCCGGGAAGCTCGAGCTCGAGCGGCTCGACTTCGAGGTGCGCCCCGTCTTCGACCAGGTCGCGAGCGTGCTGGCCGAGACGGCGCGACGCAAGGGCCTGGAGCTGATGGTCTCCTGCCACCCCGACGTCCCCGAGGTGCTGGCCGGTGACCCGACCCGTCTCGCCCAGGTGCTGACCAACCTGGGCTCCAACGCCGTGAAGTTCACCGAGCAGGGCGAGGTGTTCATCCGCGCCACGGCGGACCTCCCCGTCGACGGCCGCACCGTGCTGCGCATCGAGGTGTCCGACACCGGGGTCGGCGTGGGCGACACCGACGTCGCGACGCTGTTCGACCCCTTCACCCAGGCCGACGCGTCCACGACCCGGATCTACGGCGGCACCGGCCTGGGTCTGGCGATCTCGCGCGAGATCGTCGAGGCGCTCGGCGGGACGATCGGCCTCGAGCCCAACCCCGACGGAGGCACGCTGTTCTGGTTCACGGCCGTCTTCGACGCGCCCGCGGGCGCCGCCACCGACCCCGACGACGTGTACGCCCGAAGCTGGCTGGCCGGGCGCCGGGTGCTGGTCGTCGACGACAACAGCCACAACCGGCTCATCCTGCAGGAGCAGCTCGCGTGGTGGCAGGTCCGCTCCGCGGCCGTCGACGGCGCGGACGCGGCGATGGTCGCCCTGGCAGAGGCCGTCGCGGCGGGTGACCCCTTCGACGGGGTGCTGCTCGACATGGCGATGCCGCGCCGGGACGGGCTCGACCTCGCCCTGGACCTGCGGCGCCGGCCCGAGCACGACGATCTCGTGCTGTTCATGCTCACCTCGGCCCCGGTCCCCGGGGGCGCACGGTTCGAGGCAGCACGGATTGCCGACTGTCTGAGCAAGCCGGTCCTCTCCGGCAGCCTCCGGACCGCACTGCTCGCGCACCTGGCGGGGGTGGGCCCGCGCCCGAGCGTGCCGGTCGCCGAGGTCGAGGACTCCGCCAAGCGACACCGGGTGCTGGTGGTCGAGGACAACCCGGTCAACCAGATGGTCGCCGTGGGCCTGCTCGAGGCGCTGGGCTACCACGCCACCACGGCGGACGACGGGCTGTCGGCGATCGACGTACTGCTCGAGGAGTCGTTCGACATCGTCCTGATGGACGTGCAGATGCCGCGGATGGACGGCTATGCCGCGACCCGTGCAATCCGGGAGCGTCAGGACGGCGGGCCACGGATCCCCGTCGTCGCGATGACCGCGGCGGCCGTCGAGGGCGAGCGGGACCGCTGCCTGGCCGCGGGCATGGACGACTTCCTCACCAAGCCGGTGGACCCCTCCGCGCTCGCCGCGGTGCTGCAACGATGGATCGACACCACCCCGGACGACGAGATGTCCCCGGACCGACAGAGGGAGACAGAAGTGCCGGACCGCGCCCCCATCGAGGGCCTGGACGAATCGCGGCTCGACGAGCTGCGGGAGCTGGACCCCAGCATGGGCTACCTGAACCGGGCGATCGGCAACTTCGTGGGCAACACCCCCGAGACGCACCGCACCATCCGCGCGGCCCACGACGCCGGCGACGCCGCATCGCTCAAGGCCGTGGTCCACAAGCTCGCCGGAGGCGCGCTCAACCTCGGGGTGACCGCGGCCGGCCGGACCGCCCAGGAGATCGAGCTGCTCACCGACGAGGGCTCGGTCGAGGGCACCGCCGACCTGATCGACCGGCTCGGCGAGGAGCTCGAGCGCGGCCGGGACGCGCTGCAGGCCTATCAGGCAGCGCACCCCCCGACCGACGACTGAGCGCCGCGTGACCCCCGTCACCGCAGGGAGTGATCCCCTCGGGAACGGGTAATGAACCGGACATGAGGAACTTGATCGGCATCCTGCTCGTCGTCTGGCTCGTGATCGGCGCCGCGGCGGCCTTCCAGCGCGGCTACTTCGGCAGCGACCGCGACGTCAGCTGCAAGAGCACCGGCGACACCGTCCTGACCATCGTGGCCGGCCCGCTGAACTACGTCGGCGCCAACCCCAAGGTCGACTGCAACGTGAAGGCCCCCCAGCCCTCGAAGTGACGCCGTCCACGAGCTCCGAATGGTCGGCGACGTTCGGCTGAACTCCGCCGGGCCGCCACAGGCCCGCAACCCCAAAATCGGGTAAGCCTCGACCGTGAAACCCCTGCCAACATGGGAGTTTCCCGGCGAGAGGTGGATCCGGCATGCGACGGACAGGCGGCCCCCTGCGGCCACGCACGGCCGACCGTCTCGGGATCGTGGGGCTCACCATCGCGGCGCTCGCCTGCGCCGGCGCGATCGTGGGCCTCCAGACCGCCGAGGGCGCCACCGGCGAGGACCCGCCGGACATGCAGACGATCATCCCGCTCAACTCGTTCAGCATCGTCAACGGCACGAACGGGCTGGAGTTCCGCTACACGCACCACACGTACAACGCGGGACCCGGGCCACTGCAGATCCAACCGCAGTACAACCCGGCGTCCGGGCTCTACGACGGGCGCCAGCAGACCTACGTCTACAACAACGGCTGGCAGCTGGCGAGCACCCGGAAGCTGCCCGACACGTTCTTCTTCCACGCCGAGCACGGGCACTTCCACTTCCCGCTCGCGTCCTTCGGCCTCTACGCCGTCGCGCCCGACGGCGGCCCGGGGGCGCCGATCGTGGTCTCGCCGAAGAACGGCTTCTGCATCGCCGACTCGTTCATCCTCGACTCCTCCCTCCCGCACGCGGGCCAGACGGCGGTGCAGCCGGGCAGCTGCGCGGATCCGAACAGCATGCGCGGCATGAGCGTGGGAGCCGTGGACGAGTACGACTACCGCGACCCCGGTCAGTCCATCCCGTTCACCGGTGTCCCCGACGGGACCTACTGGTTCCGCGGCATGACCGACCCCAACAACGACATCGCCGAGCTCAACGAGGCGAACAACGAGACCGACGTCCTCGTGACCGTCTCCACCCAGGGCACCAACCGTGTGGTGACCGCGGGCGAGGTGCGGCACCCCGACACGACGCCACCACCGATCACCCTGTCCGCGCCGTCGGACGGATCCAGCGTCTCCGGCACCGTCAACCTGCAAGCCGATGCGGCTGCCGGGATGACCGTGCAGTACCTCGTGGACGGCACCGTCGTGGGCACCTCGGCCGCCACGGCACCGCCGTACACCCTCAGCTGGAACTCGGGATCGGTCCTCGACGGCGAGCACTGGATCGCGGCCCGGACCACCGATGCGCTCGGGCGCACGAACACGACGGCCGCGGCCGCCGTGCAGGTCGGCTCCGGCGGCTCCTCGTCCTCGTCCGCCTCATCCACGTCCACGAGCTCGATCACCCCGGCCCCCGGCCCGTTGGCGGTCGTCGGCCAGGCCAGCCTGGACTCCTCGTCGACCGGTGGCCCGACCCTGAGCAATGTCCCGGCGGGCGCGATGCTGCTCGCGTTCGTCTCGGCCGACGGCCCGCAGGCCGCCAACGCGCAGTCGAGCACGGTCACGGGCAGCGGCCTCAGTTGGAGCCTGGTGAGGAGGAGCAACGCCGCCTTCGGCACTGCCGAGGTCTGGCGGGCCTTCACGGCGTCGGCCATGCCGACCGTGCAGGCGACGGTGTCACTCACCCGACCGGGCTTCCGGCAGTCCGTCGAGCTCGTCGCCTTCACCGGCGCCCAGGGCGTCGGGACCGTGGGTGGCGCGTCCGCCAGCACGGGCGCGCCCGCGACGACGCTGACGACGACGACCGCAGGCGGCTGGGTCTGGGGCGTCGGGAACGACTGGGACGGTGCCGTCGCCCGCACGCCACGCAGCGGGCAGGTCATCTCCCACCAGCTCGTCGACCAGCAGATCGGTGACACGTTCTGGATGCAGAACCTCAGCGCCGCGACGCCCGCCGCCGGCACCGCCGTGACGTTCGGCGAGACCGCGCCGACCAACCACCAGTGGAACCTCGCGGCCCTCGAGGTCGTGCCCGCCGGGGTGTCCTCGACCTCCTCGACCTCCTCAACGTCGTCGACGTCCTCCACCTCGACGACCTCCTCCACGTCGTCGACGTCGTCCACGTCGTCCACGTCGTCCACGACTCCCCCCGCAGACACCCAGGTCCCGACGATCTCGATCACCGACCCGCAGAACGGCGCCACCGTGGGCGGCATCATGCAGATCGGCGCGGTCGCCGCGGACAACGTGGGCGTCACCTCGGTCCAGTTCAAGCTGGACGGCGCGAACCTCGGAGCGCCCGTGACAGCGCCGCCGTTCGCGACGACGTGGGACACCCGCACCGCGACGGCCGGGACCCACTCGCTGACGGCCGAGGCGCGGGACGCCGCGGGCAACGTCGGCACGACGGCCACGCCGGTCGTCGTCACCGTCGACAACTCCGCCGCTCCCCCCGCCGTGATCTCGGTCGACCGGTCGGTCGTGATCAAGGCGCGCGGGAAGCTGACCTCGCCCACGCTGTCGACGACGGTGGCCGGCGAGACGGTGCTGGCGTTCGTCGCGTACGACGGCCCGACGACGGCCGGCTCGCAACGGAGCACGGTGACCGGAGGCGGCCTCACGTGGAGCCTGGTCAAGCGGACCAACGCCCAGCTCGGGGTCACCGAGATCTGGAGCGCGAAGGCCACCGGCCTCCTCAGCAACGCCCGGATCGTGGCCACGCCGATCGTCAACGGCTTCGACGGGATGCTCGACGTGGTGGCGTTCAAGAACGCCAACGGCACCGGAGTGGCGGCCTCGTCGGCCGCGCCGTCCGGCGCACCCGACGTCTACCTGCCGGGCGTCGCCACCGGCTCCTGGGTGTGGGCGGTCGGCAACGACTGGGACGGCGCGACCGCCAGGACCCCGGTCAGCGGCCAGGTCCTGCACAACCAGTGGATCGACACGTCCGTGGGCGACACGTTCTGGGTGCAGATGATGGCCGGCCCCAACACCGGACCGCCGGGACTCGTCACCATCCACGACAACGCCCCCACCAACCACCAGTGGAACTACACGGCCGTGGAGGTCAAGGCCGCACCGGCCGGCTGATCAGGGACGGACCTGCACCACGTCGAAGTCGGTGCCCGCAGGAGCACCGGGGCCGAACGGCGGCGGGAACCCGAGGTCGAAGCGGCCGTTGACGAGAGCGAGCGTGCTCCCGTGGCGAGCGACCGTCGTCGGGACCCGGAAGAGGTCGGAGTGGATCACCTGGGTCACCCGGCCGCTGGTGAGGTCGGGCGACAGCCGCACCCGCGCCACGGCGTTGGCGAAGTTCTCCACCACCCAGGCGGTGCGTCCCTCGACCTGGAGGCCGTCGAGCGTGCCGGGGACGAGGGGAATGCCGGAGAGCGTGACCTGCGTGCTGGCCCCGGTGGCGGGGTCGACGAGCGCGAGGATCCCGAGGTCGGTGTGGTTGACCATGAGCAGGCCGGTGTCGGTGCTGTCGATCCCGTTCAGGCCGAACCCGGACGTCACCGCACCGGCGGGGCCGGTCACGGTGATCGGCTCAGTCGTCCCGAAGGTGCCGTCGGCACGGATCGGGACCCGGTAGATCCGGGGTGCGAAGGTCTCGGTGAAGTAGAGCGCGTCGGGCGTGATCGCGACGTCGTTGCTGAACGTGGAACCGGCGGGGCCCAGGACGAGGTCGGCCACGGTCGACCCGTCGGCGGTTGAGTAGACGTAGGCGTGCCCCGTCCCGCCGCCCGCGACGACCAGCCAGCCACGGGAGCGGTCGACCCGCATCCCGACCGCCGCCTTGCCGGTGTTGTCGACGAAGCGGGCCCCGGCGCCGGTGCGCAGGTCACCGCGGTAGATGTCGCCGTCGCGGAGCGAGCCGACGTAGAAGGTGTTGCCGGCGCCGACCGCGATGCCCTCGGGCTGGAAGTCCACGGGCAGCGGGACGGAGTCGGGCCTCGGAACGGCCGCGGCGGGGACGGCCAGGACGGGGACGACGGCGAGGGCGAGGAGGGCGGTGAGTGTGCGCATGGCGGGCTCCGGAGGCGGGGTTCTCCCGGCCCACACTGCTCCGCGGGCCGCCCGGTTGCATCCCTCAAACGGGCTACCGACCGGTCTTGCGCCTCCGCAGCCCCGCGGCCCGCAGCCGGGCCACGAGCTCGCGCGAGGCCACCGGCTCGGCGCCGGCCGCCACGACCCGGTCGTACCACTCGGCCGGCACGTCGTAGTGGTCGCGGTCGAAGCCCCGCTCGGGGATCCCCAGGGCGCGGGCGAAGACGTGCAGCTCGTCGTAGGAGGTGTCCGAGGCGAGGTGCGACCACAGCCGGCCGTGGCCCGAGGCGTTGGGCGGGTCGATCAGGATCATCCAGCGACGGTACGCGTCATCGTGTGGTCGAGCAGCAGCCGCCACGACCGGAGCAGCCCCGCGTCCACGTAGCTCTTGTACGACGCCCCGGGGCGGACCTGGCGGCCGAGGTGGAACTGGGTCACGCCCGCCTGCACCAGCCACGGCACGTGCTCGGCGAGCAGCCCGGTGCCGGGCATCAGCAGCCGGGCGACCTCCGGCGCGGACTGGGCGGTGGCGAGGAGGTCGTCGTACCCGACGGCCATGCCCTGCGGCGAGCCGGCCGAGCGGGCCGCGACCAGACCGGGCAGGCCGACCAGCTGGCGCCAGGCGCGGGCCGGTTCGAGGGTCGCGTCGAAGGCGTCGTGGAACGTCCAGGGCACGCCGGGCAGCGAGTCGGCCAGGTGCCGGCAGACCTCGGTGTCGACCAGGAGGTCGCTGTCGAGGAAGCCGAAGGACACCCCGGCCGCGCCGCAGCGGAGGTAGTCCTCGGCCAGCCCGACCAGCCGCGTGAGCTCCCCGCCGGTGGTGGTCCACGAGTCGTTGAGCCGCAGCAGGACGAAGACGGGCAGGTCGGTCTCGCGGCAGACCGACGAGACGAGCGCGGGCTCGGGGGACAGCCCGTGGGTGCCATCACCGGCGCCGACCAGGTGCAGGCGGTCGGCGCGGCCCTCCTCGGCCCCCGGCACGTCGCGCGGTCCGAGCACCGTCACCTCGAGCAGCGCGTCGCTCATGCCTCGACTGTAGGTCCGCGGGTCGCCCGCCCGTCGGAGGCGCGTCGGAGGCGCCGGGGGACGCTCCCTTGCCCGCGAGGCATGATGGAGGACGTGGACGACACCCTGCTCTTCGAGGCCCGAGCCCGCGTCCTGGCCGACCTGCAGGCCCGCCACCAGGCCACCGCCGAGGCCGTGTCGCTGCTCGAGGACGCCTGCGCGGACCGGAGGTGGTGGGCCGAGCAGTGGCCGGCCGGCGAGGCGTACGTCGCCGGGCTGGTCGCCCAGGACGTGCAGGACGCACTGCTCGATTCGATCGGTCGCTGGCCGCTGTGCCTGACCTGTGACGCGGACGAGCCGGTGCACGCGCTGCACATCCAGCCGGACCTCGGCGGTCCCGACCCGGTGTGGGTCTGCGAGCAGTCGGACCAGGCGGTCGCCCCGCTGGGTGGGCTCTAGGCTCCTAGCCCTCTTGGCCGAGCTGGACCCAGAGGGTGAACCGGTCGGCGCGGTAGACCGAGCGGGAGACCTCGACGACCTTCTCGCCCACGAGCGCGCGGCGCGAGTGGCGCAGCACGGGGGCGCCGGCCTCGACCTCGAGGTGGCGAGCCTCCTCCTCGTTGGCGACGTCGGCGTTGATGGAGTCCTCGGCCCAGGTCGGGCGCAGGCCGCGCTGGCCCAGGGCGTCGTACAGGCTGGTGGGCATCCCGCTCTGCAGGAAGCCGGGGATCAGCACCTCGTTGAGGTAGGCGTCCTCGATGCACATGGGCACGCCGTCGGCGCGGCGCAGCCGCTTCCAGTGGATGACCGCGTCGCCCTCGGTGAGGGCGAGCGCGCGGGCCACGCCGGGGCCGGCCTGCTCGCGGCGGGCGAGGAGGGTCTGCGACTCGGCGAGCATGCCGCGGCGCGCCATCTCCTCGGTGAAGCAGGTCAGCCGGCTCGCCGCGCGGCGCGGGCGGGCCACGAACGTGCCGCGACCGGGGATGCGCTCGAGCAACCCCTCCACGACGAGTGCGTCCATCGCCTGACGCACGGTCATGCGCGCGACGCCGAAGCGGTGCACGAGCTCGCGCTCCGACGGCGCCGGGCTGCCAGGGGCTGCTCCGGAGACGAGGGACCGGACGTACTCCCGCACCTGGACGTGCTTCAGCGCTCTGCCCTCGGACACCAGCACTTCCTCCACGTAGGGAAGCGTAAGCGGATATCACACCCCCCGTCCCGGGTTCCAGGGAGGTGAGGGCCAGATCTCATTCCGTGGCTCACTCCGTGGCGATCGCGCGCAGGATGTCGAGGCGGGCCGCGCGCCGCGCCGGGAACACCGCCGCGAGCACCCCGATCAGGAGTGCGAGCACGAGGAAGACGGCCAGCTGGGAGGTCGGCACGCTGATGACCTCCAGCCCCTGGTCGCGCAGCGCGTACATCAGCGCGACGCCGAACCCGATCCCCAGGACGACGCCCAGCAACGCCCCGAGCACGGCGATCACCACCGACTCCAGCGTGATCATCCAGCGCAGCTGCGCGCGGCTCAGCCCGATGGCGCGCAGCAGTCCCACCTCGCGGGTCCGCTCGATCACCGACAGGGCGAGGGTGTTGACGATGCCGAGGACCGCGATGACCAGCGCGAGGCCGAGCAGTGCATAGATCAGCTTCACGAACTGGTCGATGGGCGCCCGCTGCTCCTGGGCGAACTCCGCCTCGTTCTTGACGGTCACGATGGGCAGGTCCGCCACCACCTGCTCGAGGTCGTGCTGGACGCCGACCTGGTCGCGGGCGAAGACCACCAGGGCGTTGTCCTGGTCGGGGAAGCCGGCGTCGGTCAGCGTCTTCAGCGTGGTCAGGATCGGGGTGAAGACCAGCGGGTTGTCCTCGAAGGTGCCGACCACCCCGTAGGTCTGCTTGCCGGTCGGCATCTGGAGGGTGACCGAGTCACCGATGCCGAGGTCGTGGTCGGCGGCCCACTTCTTCGCCAGCAGGACCGTCCCGTCGCGGAGGTCGGCCGTCGAGCCGGTCGGCGTCCGCAGGTTGAGCCCGTCGATCTCGGCGGGGTCGGTGGCGGCCATCCCCTGCCGGTCGCCGTCGCGCTTCACGAACGCGTAGCGCTCGCGCACGATCCGCTCCACGCCGTCCACCTTGGCCATCCGGTTGGCGATGCTCGGGGAGAACGGCCCGCCGAAGACGTTGCTGACCACGAAGTCGCCGATGAAGTTGTCCGCCACCGACTTGTCGATGCTCGACTTGGCCGAGTCGCCGACGATCGCCATCGTGCAGGCCAGGGTCAGCCCGATCATCAGGGCCGAGGCCGTCGCGGTGGTGCGGCGCGGGTTGCGGAGTGCGTTCTGACCGGCCAGCCGGCCGACCGACCCGAAGAGGGCGCCGTACGTCGCGCGGGTGAGGGCCAGGAACGGCTGGCTGATCACGGGGCTGGCCGAGGAGACGCCGAGCAGGATCGCGAGCACGCCGCCGCCGACGAGGTAGCCGCCGTGCGGGGCGTCGCTGAACAGCCCGAGGTAGAGCAGGCCGAGCCCGAGCACGGTGAGGACGGCGCCGAGCAGCAGCCGCCGGTGCAGCGCCGACTCGGGGAGGGCGACATCGTCGCGGAGCGCCTGGACGGGCGCGATCCGGCTGGTCCGGCGGGCCGGCAGCCAGGCGGCCGCCATCGTGACGAGCACGCCGACGGCGTACGCCGCCACGACCGTGCGCGGCGCGAAGATGAGCGGCTGGCCGGACAGGTCGAGGCCGTAGCGGGCGAAGAAGGCCCGGATCCCCATCGCGAGGAGGACGCCGAGTCCCAGGCCGAGGGTCGAGCCGACCGCGCCGAGCACGAACGCCTCGAGCTGGACCGACCAGGTGACCTGGCGCTTGGACGCCCCGAGCGCGCGGAGCAGGGCCAGCTCACGGCTGCGCTGCGCGACCAGCATCGAGAAGGTGTTGACGATGAGGAACGCCCCGACCACCAGCGCGATCCCGGCGAAGATCAGCAGGAAGGTCGTCAGGAACGAGATCGCGTCGAGCAGCTGGGAGGCGGCCTCGTCGGCGGCCTTGTCGCCGGTCACCGCCTCCACGGTTGCGGGCAGCACCGTGGCGACCTGGTCGCGGAGCTCGGCCTGCGAGACCCCCGCCCTGGCGGTGACCCAGACGTCGGTGAAGGCGTCCTTGCCCCCGAGGAAGAGGCGCTGGGCCGTCGCGGTGTCGAAGATCGCCAGCGTCGCGCCGTTGAGCGAGCCCCCGTGCTCGAAGTCCGCGATGCCGACGAGCCGCGGGGTGAGGGAGGCCCGGTTGGCGGCGGTGACGAGGTGGACCCGCTCCCCCACGAAGTAGTCGGCCTTGGCGGCGGTCCGGGCGTCGAGGACGACCTCGTCGGACCCGTGCGGCTCGTGGCCGACGGTGATGGAGAGGCCCTCGAGACCGTGGCCGGCCGGCGCCGTGGTCCAGTTGGCGCCGATGGCGGGCGGTCCGAAGCCGCCGACCACCTTGTTCTTCTTGTCCACCACGAAGACGCCGAAGGCGTTGACGTTGCCGTCGACCCGCGCGGCCCCGGGCAGGGTGCGGAGCTCGTCGAGGAGAGCCGCCGGCACCGTGCGCGTCGACGGGGTGCCGTCGACGGTCTGCCCACCGACCGGGCGGACCACGACGTCCCCGACGGTCGAGGCGAACAGGGCGGTGAAGCTGCGCGACAGCGTGTCGGAGAAGACCAGCGAGCCCGCGACGAAGGCGACCCCGAGCACGATCGCGAACGTGCTCATCAGCAGCCGCAGCTTGCGGCCGAGCAGGCTCTTGAGGGCGGCCCGGACCATCAGGCGCCCGCCTCGGCCATCCGGGTCATGATCTCCAGGACCTGGTCGCGGCTCGGGTCGCGGATCTCGTCGACCACCCGGCCGTCGGCCAGGAAGACCACGCGGTCGGTCCAGGCAGCGGCGACGGGGTCGTGGGTGACCATCACGATCGTCTGGCCGTGCTCGGTCGCGCTCTTGCGGAGCAGCTCGAGCACCTCGGCGCCGGAGCGCGAGTCGAGGTTGCCGGTGGGCTCGTCGGCGAAGACGATCCGGGGGCGGCTGACCAGCGCGCGGGCGACCGCGACCCGTTGCTGCTGGCCGCCGGACAGCTCGTTGGGCTTGTGCGACAGCCGGTCCCCCAGGTTGACCGTGGCCACGACGGCGTCGTACCACTCCCGGTCGGGCTTGCGGCCCGCGATGGCCAGCGGGAGCAGGATGTTCTCCTCCGCGGTCAGGGTCGGCACGAGGTTGTAGGACTGGAAGACGAAGCCGATCTCGTCGCGCCGCAGCCGGGTAAGCGCCTTGTCCTTCAGCGTCGTCAGGTCCTGCTCACCGATGAAGACGCTGCCGGAGTCGCCGGTGTCCAGCGCCGCGCAGCAGTGCATCAAGGTCGACTTCCCCGACCCGCTCGGGCCCATCACCGCCGTGAACTCGCCCTCCTCGAGATCGAGACTCACGTCGTCGAGGGCGGTCACCAGGGCCGGCCCGCTGCCGTAGGTCTTCGTCAGGTTGCGCACGCGGGCGGCCGCTGTCATGGGTCAACGATCCCGCAGCGGGCCAAGTCCCACCACCGGGATGGCCCCGTGAACTCAACCGGTTGTTGCAAGTCCTTCCGATTGAGTAGAGGTTGCAGCGCATGCCTGGAGCACGGTTGACGGTGGAGCAGCGTCGGACGATTGAACGGGGTTACCGGATCGGTCTTTCGCAGGGACAGATCGCCTCGATCATCGGGAAGTCGCCGTCCACGGTGAGCAGGGAGCTGGCGCGGAGCTTCTCGGCTCCGGGGACCCGTTCGCCCAAGAGGCGCACCGCCCGCTCGGGCGGCCAGGGTTACCAGCGGCCCTACGACGCCGAGCGGGCCCACCGCTTCGCCACGATCAAGGCCCGAAGGCCCAAGGCGCGGCGGCTGGACCACGCGCCGCTGCGTGAGCAGGTGTGGGAGTTGTTGCGTGCGGACTGGTCCCCGGAGCAGATCGCGGCGATGCTGCCGGTGATGTTCCCCCACGACCCGGACATGCGCGTGAGCCACGAGACGATCTACCAGTCCCTGTTCGTCCAGACCAAGGGCGAGCTCAAACGCGAGCTCACCGCCCACCTGCGCAGCCGCCGGACCCGCCGCAAGACCCAGACCGGCGGCGCGAAACGCGTCACCCTGGGCATCACCGATGACATCACCATCCGGGCCCGCCCGGCCGAGGTCGCAGACCGGGCCGTCCCCGGCCACTGGGAGGGAGACCTGCTCCTGGGTGGCACCGGCAAGGGCGCGGTGATCACCCTGGTCGAACGCTCCAGCCGCTACGTGCTGCTGGCCCCGCTGCCGGGCCGGCACACCGCCGAGCTCGCCCGCCTGAGCCTGGCCGAGATGATCGCCACCCTGCCCCTGGAGCTGCGCAAGTCGATCACCTGGGACCGGGGCAGCGAGATGGCCCAGCACGCCCAGTTCAAGATCGACACCGGCCTGCAGATCTACTTCTGCGACCCCCAGTCGCCCTGGCAACGCGGCACCAACGAGAACACCAACGGACTGCTACGTCAGTACTGGCCCAAGGGCGCCGACCTGCGTGGCCTGACCCAGACCGACTGCGACGACGTCGCCCTACGCCTCAACACCCGGCCCCGACAGACGCTGAACTGGCAGACTCCCGGCCAAGCCCTCAACGACGGGCTCGTTGCAACAGCTGTTTGAATCCGCGCCCTGAGGGATCCCCGAACCTCCGCAACCCTCTCGAACAATTGTTCGATCGCGCGCTATCCTCGGGGGCATGGACTTCCAGGGTTCGCTCTTCGCGCCGCCCACGGGCGGGCTCGCCTTCGACGAAGTCGCGCGGCACCGGCTCACCCGCGGCGCCTGGGTCGACGTCACGCGCAGCTGGCTCCCCGACGCCGACGACGTGTTCCGCGCGCTGGTCGCCGACGTCCCCTGGCGCGCCGAGCGACGCCAGATGTACGACCGGGTGGTCGACGTCCCTCGCCTGGTCCACACCTACGTGGCCGGGGAGGACCTCCCCCACGCGGCGCTCACCGCGGCCCGCGCGGCGCTCACCGCCCACTACGAGCCCGAGCTCGGCGAGCCGTTCGTGACGGCGGGCTGCTGCTACTACCGCGACGGCCGCGACAGCGTCGCCTGGCACGGCGACACCATCGGCCGCGGAAAGACGCAGGACACGATGGTCGCGATCGTCTCCGTCGGCGACCCCCGCCGCCTGGTGCTCAGGCCCCGCGGCGGCGGGGAGTCGACGTCGATCGAGATGGGCCACGGCGACCTGGTCGTCATGGGTGGCTCGTGCCAGCGGACCTGGGAGCACGCCGTCCCCAAGGTCGCCCACGCCGGGCCGCGGATCTCCGTGCAGTTTCGGCCGCTGAACGTGTTCTGAGAGGAGTCGCCGCCTCAGAACTTGACCGTCGGGGCGACTTCCTGGCCGTCGGGGGCGTCGTAGAACTCCCGCTTGTGGACGTTGGCGACGCCGGTGAGGAACATCCACGGGATGGTCTGGGTCAGCTTGTTCAGCGACGCGACGGCGTCGTTGTAGTACTGCCGGGCGAAGGAGATCTGGTTCTCGGTCTCGGCGAGCTGCTTCTGCAGGTCGAGGAAGTTCGTGTTGGCCTTGAGGTCGGGGTAGGCCTCGGCGACCGCGTTGAGCTTGATCAGCGACTGCTGGAGCTGGGCGTCGGCGGCGGCCTTGGCGGGCACGTCGTCGCCCTTGGCGGCGGCCTGGACGCCGGCGCGGGCCCGGGTGATCTCCTCGAAGACGCCCTTCTCGTGCGCGGCGTACCCCTTGACCGTCTCGACGAGGTTGGGGATCAGGTCCGCGCGACGCGTCAGCTGGACGTCGATGCCGCCGAGCGCCTCCTGGGCGCCGATGTCGCTGGTGCGGAGCTTGTTGAAGCCGCTGATGACGAAGCCCACCAGGGCCACGAGCACCACGACTGCCACGATGGCGTAGAGCATCAGTCATTCCTCATTTCTGGGTTGTGCGAAGAGTCTGGGTCACCACGAGCCACCGCCGCCACCGCCGCCACCGCCGCCGCCGGAGAACCCTCCGCCGCCGGACGAGGAGGAGCTCTGGGTGGCCTGGTAGGACGAGATCGCGGAGTCCACGGTCGAGGAGAAGTCGTCGACCATCGAGGACACGGGGTCGTTGTAGTGGCTGCCGACGTAGGCGCCGGCGAGATAGGACGGCACCGGCGGCTCGGAGCCGGTCTCGGTGCGGTACTTGTCGGCCCACTCCTTGGTGCAGCCGAGCGCGACGGCCCACGGGATGTAGGCGGTGTAGAGCTCCTGGCGGCCGGCGAAGTCGAAGCGGTCCTTGCTCGACGGGGTCGACAGGACGCGGTGGAATCCACCGATCCGCGACCACAGGTCGCGCCCCGAGGCCGTGCGTCGCGTGCCGGAGCCGGTGCGCACCAGCGGGAAGGCGCCGATCGCGAACGCGCCGGGGACCAGCCCGACCATCGACATCGAGAGCGGGTTGAAGATCGCGATCGCCAGCGCCGCGAGCAGGCCGGCGATGACCACGAGGGAGCCGGCGCTGCCGAGGCCGCTGGCCACCATGTGGCCCGAGCTCTTGGCCCAGCCCTTGACCGAGTCGTCGAACGTGCCGATCTCGGTCTTGAGGCGCTTGCCCGCCTCGACGTCCTTCTTCGAGGCCACGAAGGTCGTGCCCGGGCCGCCGAGCAGGTGCGCCACACCGGAGGAGACCGGGTCGAGGCCGGCCCAGCCCTCGGCGCCCTTCTGGTCGGTGATCGACCACGTGTCGCCGTCGCGGTCGAGGCTGACGGCGCCCTTCTCGGCGGCGTACATCAGCGTGCCGACGTACGCCGAGCGGTCGACGTCCTCGGTGAGGAGGTACTGCGCCTGGGCCGGGCCGATGCCCTCGGGCGGGGCGTACATGAGCGGGAACTGCGGGTTGGTCTCGCGGGCGCGGGCCGCGATCCGGGCACCGAGCCCGAAGCCGGCGAGGCCGATCAGCACGACCAGCCCGAGCAGGATCGCGTTGGGTCCGAGCACCGGGTCGAGCGCCGGCGCCCAGGGCCGGGTGTCGCCGGCGGGCGGCGTGGCCATGTCGAGGCCGGCCTTGATCGTGACCGGGGTGTTGGCCGGGAGGTGGCCGGTGCGGACGTGGAGCGTGGTGCTGCCCTCTCCCTTGGCCGTGCAGCCACTCGTCGCACCGGCACCCGTCGCGCACTGGACGGGCTCGGCCGCGACGGGGAGGTGCACGGTCAGGTTGGTGGCGTCGATCTCCTGCTTCCAGCCGCCCGGGACGAGGTTCCAGTAGAACTGCGACCGGCTCCCGTCGGAGCCGGGCTCGATCACGCCGTCGAGGGAGTAGCGGATGACGTAGACGTGCTGGCCCGGCGTGACGTACTGGGTCGGCGAGCCGATCTTGGCGACCTTGAAGCGGCCGTGGTCCTCGGAGAGGTACTCCACCGGGACGGCGCCGTCGTCGAAGGAGACGGAGATGTCGTGCACGACGCGGCGTGCGTGCGGCGCACTGGGATCCGCCCGGTCGAAGAACCGGAAGATGCCGTGCCGGCCGTAGGGGAAGTCGACGGTGAGCTGCTCGACGACGGCGAGGTCGCCGGACTCGTCGAGGGTGAAGTCGGCGACGTAGGAGGTGATGGTCGTCGACTCGGGGCTGTCGTCGGCGGAGCCGTAGTTGAACAGGGCCGCCGGGATGAACAGGACGGCCACGAGCACCGCGAGGCCCACGGCGTACCCCACGACACGCTTCATGGCTGGAGCCTAGGGCTCGGCGCCTCGTCCCGTCGGAAAACCGCGTGCCGGCTGTCGGTGGCCACTGGGAGACTGTGCGGTGATGAGCACCCCGACCGCCGCCCCCCGCCCGACCCTCGCCTCGTTCTGGCACGACCTGCCGCGCGAGGGCAGGCTGATGCTGTCCGTGGTCGTCTTCGAGTTCCTCGGCACGGGCCTGGTCCTGCCGTTCCACGTCGTCTACCTCCACGAGGTCCGCGGCTTCGCGCTCAGCGACGTCGGCCTGCTGCTCGGCCTGCCGCCGCTGGCCGGCTTCCTCGTCGTCGGGCCGGGCGGGGCCCTCATCGACCGGCTCGGGGCGCGGGTCATCGTGCTCACGGTGCTCTCGCTGCTGATCGCGGGCGACGTCCTGCTCGCCTTCGCCGAGACCCTGCCCGTCGCCGGCTTCGCGCTGATGCTCTCCGGCATCGCCTTCGGCGTCTCGTGGCCGGCCTTCCAGAGCTTCATCGCCGCGGTCGTGCCGCCCGAGCTGCGGCAGCGCTACTTCGGGGTCAGCTTCTCCCTGCTCAACCTCGGCATCGGGATCGGCGGCATCGTCGGCGGCGTGGTCGTCGACGTCGACCGGGCGGTGACCTTCCAGGGCATCTACCTCGCCGACGCCGTGAGCTACCTGCCCTCCCTGTTCCTCATGCTGGTCCCGCTGCGCCACGTGGCGGGACGCGTGCAGCACGACGCCGATGCGGTGGCCGCGTCGGGTGGCGGTGGCTACCTCGCCGTCCTCCGCCGACCCGCGGTGGCGCCCCTGATGGTGCTGTCGTTCGTGTCGTCCTTCGTCGGCTACTCCCAGCTCAACGCGGGCATGCCCGCCTTCGCGCGGGCCGTCGGCGAGGTCTCGACGCGCGGTCTCGGCTTCGCCTTCGCGGCCAACACGGTGGTGATCGTCCTCCTCCAGCTGGTCGTGCTGCACCGCATCGAGGGCCGCCGCCGCACCCGCGTGATCGCGGTGATGAGCGTGCTCTGGTCACTCGCCTGGCTGCTGCTGGGCGCCTCGGGCCTGGTGCCCGGCACGCTGGGCGCGACGCTGCTCGTCGCGGCGTGCGCCTCGGTCTTCGCGCTCGGCGAGACGCTGCTCCAGCCGACCATCCCGGCCCTGGTCAACGACCTCGCCCCCGACCACCTGCGGGGCCGCTACAACGCCCTGAGCTCGGCGTCCTTCAGCCTGGCCGCGATCATCGCGCCGCCGATCGCCGGCGCGCTCGTGGGGCACCACCTCGGCAACGTCTACATCGGCCTGCTCGTCGCCGGCGCGCTGGTCTGCGGCGCGCTCGCCGTCCTGCACGTCGAGCCGCAGCTGCCGCCGGCCGTCAACGGCGTCCGCCAGCCCACGACCGCGGACGCCGAGGAGCCGGCCTTCGTGCCGACCCCCACCGGCGTCCCGGCCGGCACGCTCGAGTCCTCGGGATAGTCCCCAACGCAATTGCTGTGGATCGGACGATTTCACGACAGTTTCGTTGGGGACTATCCCGCCAGGTCACTCAGTCCCGCCCGCTGAGCCACCAGATCACGAGCGCGACCACGGCGAGCACCGCCGCGACCGGCTTCCAGTAGGCCCTCAGCAGGATCGGGAGGGCGGTCGCGCCGAGGTCGAGCGCGTCGTCCTCGGCGTACGCCGGGGGCGGAGGCGGCGCGGCCGACGGCGATGGTGAGAGTGGCGGAGCCGGCTCCGGAGCCGCGGCTGCGGCTGCGGGTTCGGGTTCGGGTGCGGGCTCGGGCTCGGGCGAGAGCCGGGTCTCCAGGCAGGCGACGAACTGGCCCAGCAGCTTGTCGGAGACGTCCTGCATGACGCCGCGCCCGAACTGCGCCGGCTTGCCGGTGATCGCGAGGTCGGTGACGACCTCCACGTCGGTGGACGTCGGATCGGCGGCGCCGGCCGCCATGGCCAGGGTGACCGTGGCGCCCGCCGTGCCGTTGCCGCGCTTGTCCTTGCCCTTGGCCTCGACCACGAAGCGGTGCGCCGCCTCGTCCTTCTCCACGAACGTGCCGGACCCGTTGTAGACCAGCGCGATCGGTCCGAGCTTGACCTTGCAGGAGCCCTGGAAGGTGTCGCCCTCGACCGAGGTCACCGTGGCGCCCGGGAAGCAGGTCGCCAGGCCGGCGATGTCCTGGAAGTGCGCCCAGGTGTCCTCGACCGAGGTGGGGACGGTGAAGCGGTGGGTCAGGTCCACGGGCCTCAGGCCCCCGCGGCGGCGAGCACGGCTCGCCGGGTCAGGACCGTCGCGAGGTGCCGCCGGTAGTCGGCGTCGCCGTTGAGGTCCGAGGGCGGGTTGGCGCCGTCGGCGGCGCGCGCCGCGGCCGCGCGTACGGCCTCGTCGGTCGCGGGCTGGCCGGCCAGCGCCTCCTCGACCGCGCGGGCCCGCAGCGGGGTCGAGCCCATGTTGGTGAGCCCGACCCGGGCCTCGGCGATGGTGCCGCCCTCGACCCGGACCGCGGCGGCGACCGCGACGATCGGCCACTGGTGGGCGACGCGCACGAACTTCTCGTAGTGGGCGCCCCAGCCGGTGTGCTTGGGGATCCGGACCTCGGTGAGGATCTCGCCCTCGGCGATCGCGGTCTCGAAGAGGTCCACGAAGAAGTCGTCGGCCGCCACCGTGCGGGTGCCGCCGCTGCCGGCGATCACGAACTCCGCCCCGAGGGCGAGCGCCGGAGCCCCGAGGTCCCCTGCGGGGTCGGCATGCGCGAGGGCACCGCCGAAGGTGCCGCGGTGCCGGACCTGGGCGTCGGCGAGGTGCTCCACGGCCTTGCTGATCAGGGCCGCGTGCTGGGCGACGAGCGGGTCGGCACCGACCGTCGCGTGCGGCGTCATCGCGCCGATCACGATCGCGTAGCCGTCCTCGCGGATGCCGCGCAGCGACTCGATCCGGCCGAGGTCGACGACGACCTCGGGGGCGTTGAGCCGCATCCGCAGCACCGGCAGCAGGCTCTGCCCGCCACCCAGGACCTTGGCGTCGTCGCCGTGCTCGGCGAGCGCGGCCAGCGCCTCCTCCACCGAGGTGGGTGCGAGGTAGTCGAACGCTGCGGGAATCATGCGCCCGCTCCTTCCGTGCTGTCCTGACCGGGTTCGCCCTGACTGAAGTGCGGCATCGCCGCGCCCTCCGTCGAGCCGCCGGAGCCGGCACTGTGGATGGCCTTCCACACCCGCTCGGGGGTGCACGGCATCTGGATGTCGTTGACGCCGAGGTGGCGCACGGCGTCGACCACCGCGTTGACCACCGCCGGGGTGGAGGCGATCGTGCCGGCCTCGCCGACCCCCTTGGTGCCGAGCGTGTTGGTCAGCGACGGCGACGTGGTGTGGTCGATGTCGAAGCTGATCGTGTCCGCGGCGGTCGGCAACAGGTAGTCGACGAAGGAGCCGGACACCAGCGTGCCGGCGTCGTCGTGCACCGCCTCCTCCCACAGCGCCTGCGCGATGCCCTGGACGAGGCCGCCGTGCACCTGCCCCGCGACGATCAGCGGGTTGATGATGTTGCCGATGTCGTCGCAGCAGACGTACTTGCGCATCCGCACCGCCCCGGTCTCGGTGTCGACTTCCATCGCGCACAGGTGCGTGCCGTGCGGGAAGTTGAAGTTCACCGGGTCGTAGGTCGCCTCGGAGTCCAGCGACGGCTCGACGCCGTCCGGCAGGTTGTGCGCGGCGAAGACCGCGGTCGCGATCTCGCCGATCGCCAGGCCCTGGTCGGTGCCGCGCACCGA
Organism: Nocardioides ginsengisegetis; assembly: GCF_014138045.1. Taxonomy (NCBI): domain Bacteria; kingdom Bacillati; phylum Actinomycetota; class Actinomycetes; order Propionibacteriales; family Nocardioidaceae; genus Nocardioides; species Nocardioides ginsengisegetis. The sequence goes on along the minus strand of NZ_JACGXA010000001.1, from coordinate 279,598 downwards.
GAACCGGCCACCGGAGAACTCCAGGTCGTCCACGGAGGCCTCGAGCAGGTGGGCCGCGATCGGCCGGGCCTTCTCGATGACCTTGTCCACCGCCTTGACCAGCGCCTCGCCACCCACGACCAGCGAGCGGGAGCCGTAGGTGTCCAGGCCCTTGTGGGCGATCTGGGTGTCGCCGTGCAGCACCTCGACGTCCTCGAAGGCGACCCCGAGCCGGTCGGCCACGATCTGGCTGAAGGCCGTCTCGTGGCCCTGCCCGTGCGCGGACGCGCCGGTGACGACCTCGACCTTGCCGGTCGCGAGCATCCGCACGCTCGCGTGCTCCCAGCCGCCGGCGCCGTAGTTGAGCTGGCCGAGCACCCGGCTGGGCGCCAGCCCGCACATCTCGGTGAAGGTCGAGACGCCGATGCCGAGCTGGACCGGGTCGTTGGACTCGCGGCGCCGCCGCTGCTCGGCGCGCAGCTCGTCGTACCCGAACATGTCCATCGCCCGGGCGGTCGCGGCCTCGTAGTTGCCGGAGTCGTACTCCAGCCCGGCGACGGTGGTGAAGGGGAACTCCTCGTGCCGGATCCAGTTCTTCTCGCGCACGGCGATCGGGTCGACCCCGAGCTCGGCGGCCAGCTCGTCCATCAGCCGTTCGATGGCGTACGTCGCCTCCGGGCGCCCGGCGCCCCGGTAGGCGTCGGTCCAGGTCTTGTTGGTGAAGACCGTCTGGCAGTTGAACCGGTAGGCCGGGAACTTGTAGATCGCGTTGAACATGAAGGCGCCGAGGACCGGCACGCCGCCGCCGACGATGGCGACGTAGGAGCCGAGGTCCGCCAGCAGGTCGACCTTGAGGCCGGTGACCCGGCCGTCCTTGGTCGCGGCGAGGGTGAGCTTCTGCCACTGGTCGCGGCCGTGGTGCGCCGAGACCAGGGACTCGCTGCGGGTCTCGGTGTACTTCACCGGCTTGCCCAGCCGGCGCCCGACCGCGAAGGCGATCATCTCCTCGGGCGTCTGCTGGAGCTTGCCGCCGAAGCCGCCGCCCACGTCGGGAGCGATCACGCGGATCTTGGACTCCGACACCCCGGTGGTGGCAGCGAGCGCGAACCGCAGGATGTGCGGGATCTGGGTCGCCGACCACACGGTGATCTGCTCACCCGTCGGGTCGACCACGACCGACCGGGGCTCCATGAAGGCCGGGATGAGCCGCTGCTGGCGATACTCCCGCTCGATCAGGATGCCCTCGGAGCGGGCCCGGTCGATCGCCTCGTCGACGTTGCCGCCAGTCCCGGCGTCGGCGGAGTCGAAGCTCCAGAACGCCGACTTGTTGGTGCCGAGGTCGGGGTGCGCCAGGACCTTGTCCTCGGCAGCCTCCTTGAGGTCGAGCGCGGCGGGGAGCTCGTCGTAGTCCACGTCCACGAGCTCGGCGGCGTCACGGGCCTCGGCGGCGCTGCGCGCGACCACGACGGCCACGATCTCGCCGGCGAAGCTGACGCGGTCGCTCGGCATCGGCAGGTGCGTGGGCGTGAGCTGCTCGGTGGTGATCGCCCAGGCGTTGATGCAGACACCCTGGGACTCGCCGAGGTCGGCGCCGGTCAGCACTGCGACGACGTTGGTCGCCGCCTGCGCGGCGCTCGTGTCGATCCCGGTGATGCGGGCGTGGGCGAAGGGGCTGCGCACCATCGCAAGGTGCAGCATGCCCGGCAGCGTGATGTTGTCGGTCCAGCGCGTGCGGCCGGTGATCAGCCGCTGGTCCTCCTTGCGGCGCCGGTCGCGACCGATCTCGCGCTCGACCTCGGGGCGTTGCTCGACCGCGGTCATGACGTCGCCCCCGCGGTGGCGCCGGCCGCGTGCTGCACGGCCTTGACGATGTTGTGGTAGCCGGTGCAGCGGCACAGGTTGCCCTCGAGCCCGAGGCGGATCTCCTCCTCGGTCGGGTGCGGGTTCTCCTTGAGGAGGTCGACGCTCTGCATGATCATGCCGGGCGTGCAGAAGCCGCACTGGAGGCCGTGGCACTCGCGGAACGCCTCCTGCACCCGGTGCAGCTGGCCGTCCTGCGCGAGGCCCTCGATGGTGGTGACCTCGTGGCCGTCGGCCTGGACGGCCAGGACGTTGCACGACTTCACGCTCGTGCCGTCGAGGTGGACCGTGCACGCGCCGCAGTTGCTGGTGTCGCAACCGATGACGGTGCCGGTCTTGCCGAGGCGCTCGCGGAGGTACTGCACGAGCAGCATGCGGGGTTCGACGTCGTCGGAGACCGATGCTCCGTCGACGGTCAGGCTGATGCGCGTCATGGACGACTCCCTGGGCATGGCCGGATACGTGTGATGCCGATCACGCTAGGAGCGCGGGGTTGCCAACAGGTTGGCCAGGGCGTCCGCTAGGAGCGGGCGACCGCCAGCCGGCCCTTGAGGAGCGGCACGGCGGGGTGCCGGCGCCCCGCGAGCGAGGCGAGGCAGACCTCGATCACCTCGGCGTCGTACGGCGCGAGCTCGCTGTAGCGGACCACCGCATCGGGCTCGGGGTCGGCGAGGAGCGCCTCGCGGACGGCGACGGCGACGTACTCGGCCAGCTCCCCCAGCGCCGGGGAGTTGGTGCCGGGGAGCAGGTCGCCGCCGTAGGCCTCGACGGCCGCCCGGACGTGGCCGCGGCGGAGCAGGCCGAGGACGTGCTCCACGTCGGTGACGACCGGCATCATCAGCCGGTAGGGCCGCGAGGACAGCTGGCCACCGAGCGCGGAGCGCAGGTGGGAGACCTCGGCCTTGAGGGTCGAGAAGGTCACCGCCTGGTCGCCGTAGACGAGCGCGTGCAGCTGCTCCAGCGACAGCCCCTCCGGGTGCATGGCGAGCAGCGCGAGCACCTCGGTCTGGCGGCGGTTGAGCAGCAGGCGCTGGCCGTCGAGCCGCGTCTCGGCCGTGCCGAGCAGCGTCATCACCAGACCGGGGTCGTCGGTCTCGTCGGCGACGACGCCCGGGTGGTGCGCGGAGTGGGGCATGGCGGTCTCGATGAGCGCGGCCATCACCCGGGCCGTCGCGAGCCCGATCGGGTGGGTGCGGTCCCAGGTCGTCGATAGGTCGAGGACGCCGAGCTGCGCGCCCGTGACGGGGTCGTGGACCGGAGCGGCCCAGCACACCCAGTTGTGCACGATCGGCGCATAGTGCTCCGCACTGAAGACCATCGCCGGCCGGTCGAGCCGGTTGGCCAGGTCGAGGGCATTGGTGCCGACGCTCTGGTCGTCCCAGCGGCCGCCGGCCACGAAGTTGACCGTCTCGGCCTTGCGTCGCATGACCCGGCCGCCGTAGGTCCACAGGATCCGGGTCTGCGCGTCGGTGACCGCGATGACCAGGTCGCCGTCCTCGGCCGTGCGGCGCAGCTCGGCCTCCACCCGCTGGACCGCGGTCTGCAGCGGGGAGCCGCGCCACAGCGCGGCGGTCTCGCCCTCGTCGGCCAGCGGGGCGTGCGTGACGTCGTGGCTGATGGCGGCCTCGGAGCGGGCCCAGCTGCTCAGGATCTCGGGCCGGACGAGCGGCTCGGCCTCGTCGCCCTCCTCGACGAACGCGGTCCAGGCGCGCATGGCCTCGACCCTGCGTCCCTGCAGCTCGCTGCGCGCCACGGTCCCCCCTGGGAGTCGTCGTTGCCGCAAAACTAGCACCGGCCAGGTGACGGGCGTCACAGTCCGTCTGGGCCTGCCCGGGTCAGGCCAGGTCGCGGTGGATCCGACCCTCGGTGGCGCCGAGCCGCTCCCCCGAGCCGCCCCACCGGCCGGCGATGATCTCGGCGGCGATGCTGATGGCGGTCTCCTCCGGGGTGCGGGCGCCGAGGTCGAGGCCGATCGGGCTGGAGAGCCGGTCGAGCTCCTTGTCCTCCAGGCCCGCCTCGCGCAGCCGCGCGATCCGGTCGTCGTGGGTGCGGCGCGAGCCCATCGCGCCGACGTACGCCACGTCGGGGAGGCGGAGTGCCACCTCGAGGAGGGGGACGTCGAACTTCGGGTCGTGGGTCAGCACCGTGATCACCGTCCGGCTGTCGATGCGGCCGGCGTCGCGCTCGGCCTGGAGGTAGCGGTGCGGCCAGTCCACGACCACCTCGTCGGCCTCGGGGAAGCGGGTGTTGGTCGCGAAGACGGGCCGGGCGTCGCAGACGGTGACGTGGTAGCCGAGGAACGAGCCCACCCGCGCGACCGCGGCGGCGAAGTCGATGGCGCCGAAGACCAGCATCCGCGGCTTGGGCGCGAACGCCCACACGAACACCCGCATCCCCTCGCCGCGGCGCTCGCCGTCGGGGCCGTAGGTCAGGGTCGCGTTGTGGCCGCTCGCGAGCAGGCCGAGGGCGTCGTCGTGGACGGCGTCGTCGGCGCGCGTCGAACCGAGCGATAGTCCGGCACGTTTCTGTTGTTCCGGATCGGTCCCACCAACGATTTCGTGACGGACTATCCCCTCGTCGGGGCGGACGACCAGGCGGCGCCCGAGCCACGCCGGGTCGGGGTGCTCGATGACGGTGGCGAGGGCGACCGGGCGGCCCGCCTCGATGTCGGCGGCGATCTGCCCGAGCTCGGGGAAGGTGTGCTGGTCGACCTTCTCGACGTAGACGTCGAGGATGCCGCCGCAGGTCAGCCCGACGGCGAAGGCGTCGTCGTCGGAGACGCCGTAGCGCTGGAGGACGGGGGTGCCGGAGGCGACCACCTCGCCGGCCAGCTCGTAGACGGCGCCCTCGACGCAGCCGCCGGAGACCGACCCGACGGCGTCGCCGGAGGGCCCGACCAGCATCGAGGCACCGGCCGGGCGGGGCGCGGACTGGAAGGTGGCCACCACGGTGGCGACGCCGACGGTCTCGCCGGCCCGCCACCAGGTCAGCAGCTCGGGCAACACGTCACGCACGGGAGACCACCTCCACGAGGTCGGCATAGGTCGCCAGCGAGTGGCCGGCGAGGAAGTCGTCGACGTGCGGCAGGACCGCCAGCACGCCCTGCTGGACCGGCTCGTAGCCGGCCTTGCCGCGGTGCGGGTTGACCCACACGACGCGGTGGGCGACGCGGTGCAGCCGCTCGACCTGCTCGGCCAGCAGCGCCGGGTCACCGCGCTCCCAGCCGTCGCTGAACACCACGACGACGGCGCCGCGGGCCATCCCGCGCTGGCCCCACCGGTCGAGGAAGATCTTGAGGGTCTCGCCGAGCCGGGTGCCGCCGGACCAGTCGGGCACGGTCTCGCCCGCGGCGACCAGCGCCCGGTCGGGGTCGCGCAGCCGCATCGCCCGGGTCAGGTGGGTCAGGCGGGTCCCGACCGTGAACGTCTCGACCACGCCGCGGCGGCGGCCGGTCGCTGCCGCGACGGTGAACCGGTGGGCCAGGCGCAGCAGGGCGTCGGCGTACCCGCTCATCGAGCCCGACACGTCGACCAGGAGCACCAGCCGTCGGGGCCGGACCCCGCGGCGGCGCCAGGAGATCTCCGCCGGCTCCCCCATCCGGCGCAGCGAGGAGCGCAGGGTGCGGGAGGCGTCGACCTGCCCGCGGCGCCAACGTTGGTGGCGGGCCGTGCGGCGCACCGGCGGCCGGGGCCGCAAGCTGGCGAACATGCCGGCGAGCCGCTGCCGCTCGGCCGGGGACAGGCGGGCGACGTCGCGGTGCCGCAGCACCTCGGCGGCGCTGGCGCGCGCCCGCACCACCTCCTCGGACTCCTCGCCCTCCCCCTCCCCGTCGGTCTCCGGCAGGTCGGAGAACGCCGGCACGGTCGGCGGCGCCGGGCGCGAGCGCGGCAGCCCGTCGCGGGCGTTGAAGTAGGCCTCGAAGACCTGGTCGTAGCGCTCGAGGTCGTCCGGGCCGGCGCACAGCGTGGCCCGACCCGCGTCGTACGTCGTCCTCCGGTCGTGCAGCCCCAGCAGCGCGACCGCCTCGAGGAAGCCGTGGGACCGGTCCTGGGTGACCGGCACGCCGGCCGCCCGGAGCGCGCGCGTGAAGCCGAGCAGCACCTCGTCGGCGCCGCGCACCCAGACGTCGGTGTCGCTCATGTGCGCAGCATCTGGTCCAGGGCGTGCCGGACCCGGTCGGCGTCCTCGCGGTACTTCACGAGGGCGCCGAGCGTCGCGGCGGCGGTCGCCAGGTCGAGGTCGGTCGTGCCGAGGTGGTGCAGCGCCCGGGCCCAGTCGAGGGTCTCGGCAACGCCCGGTGGCTTCTGCAGGTCCTGGCGGTCGCGCAGCTGCTGCACGACCTCGACGACCTGGCGGGCCAGCCCGGCCGCGACCTCGGGCGCGCGGGATCGGACGATCTCGACCTCGCGCTCCAGGCCCGGGTGCTCGATCCAGTGGTAGAGGCAGCGGCGCTTCAGCGCGTCGTGCAGCTCGCGGGTGCGGTTGGAGGTGAGCACCACGATCGGCGGGGTCGCGGCCCGCACGGTCCCCAGCTCGGGGATCGTCACCTGGTAGGTCGAGAGCACCTCCAGCAGGAACGCCTCGAACTCGTCGTCGGCGCGGTCGACCTCGTCGACCAGCAGCACCGCGGGGCTCTGCTGGAGCGCGGCCAGCACCGGGCGGGCGAGCAGGAAGCGGGCGTCGTACAGGCTCTTCTCGGCCTCCTCGACGTCGGCGGTGCCGCCGGCCGCCTCGAGGGCGCGCAGGTGCAGGATCTGCCGCGGGAAGTCCCAGTCGTAGAGCGCCTGGGTGGCGTCGATCCCCTCGTAGCACTGAAGCCGCACGAGCGGCAGGTCGAGCGCCTCGGCCAGCGCCTCGGCCAGCGCGGTCTTGCCGGTGCCGGGCTCACCCTCGAGCAGCAGCGGCCGCTGCATCTTCAGCGCGAGGAAGCCGACGGTGGCCAGCGAGTCGTCGCAGAGGTAGCCGGTCCCGCCCAGGGCGGCGGCGACGTCGCCGGTCGACTGCAGATCCATGTGTCGAGGCTACTTCGGGGCGCGTTGGCCCGGGGTTGGCGGCCGGTCGGCTGCAGGTCAGCCGGGGGTGTCGCGGTCGCGGCCCGTGGCCAGGTCGCCGCACTCGACCAGGAAGACCATGTGGGTCGCGAGGTAGTCGCGGGCCCCGCGGTCACCGGTCGCCGTCTCCAGCACGCCGTGCCAGTGGTCGCGGCCGATCAGGACCGGGTGGCCGGGCTCCCCGGCGTACGAGGCCCGCGCGAGCGTGCCGTGGTCGGTGCCGAGATCGGTGACCCGGCGGACCACGTCGGCCGAGACATCCGGTAGGTCGACCAGCGAGACCACCGCGGCCGAGGCGTCGCCGTCGGCGACCGAGGCGAGCCCGGCACGCAGCGAGGCGGACATGCCCTCGGCCCAGTCCTCGGCGACGACGACCGCCACGCCGAGGTCGCCCAGCAACGGGGACGCCTCGTCGGCGGCCGCGCCCAGGACCACGGTCACGTGGTCGCAGCCGCCCTCACGCAGCGCCCGGACGCCTCGGACGAGCCACGGCTCGCCGCCTTCGTCGCGGACCAGCGCCTTCGGCTGGCCCATGCGGGTGCCGGCACCGGCGGCGAGGAGGATTCCCTGGAGCGTCACGCGCCCACCTTGGCAGACGGACCCCGATCAGCCGGGGAACGCCTCGGCGTAGAGCGCCGCGAGCCGGGCGTCGTAGGGGCCGCTGAGCCCGCAGACCGTGACCCGGCCGTCGGTGGCCGAGACGAGGTAGCGGCCGCCGTCCTGGAACTTCACCGCCCCGACGAGGGCCTGCATCACCTCCGGGTCGGCCTCGACCTTGACCAGGTCGGTGGCGTCGCCGGCGTAGAAGTGGGTCGGGACCAGCGTCACCAGGTCGGCGGAGATGTCGGTGACGGTGCCGTCGAAGGCGATCGCCTGCGTCGAGAGGATCCGCGCGGACGGGACCATGCACTTGCCGCTGGTGGCGGCCGGCGCGGAGAGCTGGGTCACCGTCGGGTCGCCGCCGGCGCTGGGGACCTCGTTGCCGGAGTCGTGCCTGAGGAACCCGAAGACCCCCACGCCGGCGATCAGGACGACCGCCGCGGCGGCGACGATCCAGGTCAGCAGGCCGCGGCCGTGGGTGCCGTCCTCGCGCGTCTCGGGCGGCTCGTAGTGGTGCACGTCGTTGTGCAGGTCCTCGGTCCGGTCAGTGGCCATCGTGTCCTCCAGGAGTCTGGCCACCCGAGACGGGTCAGCCGGTGGCAGGGCGGACGCCGGGTCGATCGCGCGCAGGCGGGCCAGCAGCGCGTCGTCCCGGTCGAACTCGTCGAGCTCGCTCATGACGTCCTCCCTTCTCTCGACTCCTCATGTCCGGCCACCCCGGAGGCCTTTCGCAGGGCCTCCTTGAGCTTCTGCCGGGCCCGGTGCAGCCGGATCGAGGCGGCGTTGGAGGTGATGTCCAGGACGGTCGCGATCTCACCGGGACCCAGCTGCTCCCATGCCCACAGGCGCAGCAGCTCGGCGTCGTCGGGGCGCAGCCGGGCGAGCGCCTCGGCGAGCTCGTCGTCCCCGTCCTCCCCCGGCCCGGGCACGGTGGCACGGGGCGGGTCGACCGCCGCGATCTTCGCGGCCAGCCGCTCCTGGCGCCGCGCGCTGCGCTCGGCGTTGGCCAGGCAGTGGCGGGCCACGCCGTAGGCGTAGGGCAACGGCTCGGCCGGCAGGTCCTCCAGACGGCGCCAGCAGACCAGCAGGGTCTCGGCCAGCACGTCCTCCGCGGTGGCGGGGTCGGTACGCCGGGCCAGGAACCGCCGCAGCGGCTCGACCAGGCCGGGCGCGGCCCGCTCGAAGCGGGCGCGCCGGTCGTTGCCGTGTCGGTCGTCGTGTCGGTCGTCCCCGTGTCCGTCCACCTGCCCCACGGTGTCACATGTCCGGACGGGGGCCGATCCTTTCACCGCCGCACGGACGGGTGCCTGCGGTAGTGGTCGCGCCAGATCAGCCGGTGCACCGGGATCCAGCGCGGGATGTCACGCAGGCCCGGGATCAGCGGGACGAACATCAGGGCCAGGGTGAGGACCATCATCAGTCCCCACACGAGCGCGTCGGCGTTCTCCGACGTGGAGAACGGCTGCACCTGGTACCAGAACGTGTAGAGCCACATCCACGGCTGCCCCGGGTAGTTGCCCGTCTCGTTCATCATGCCCCACTGGTCACCGCCGAGCTTCTGCGCGACCGCGAGGTCCTCCAGGTAGGCGCCGTCCGAGAGCAGCAGCATGGCTCGTGTCTGGTCGCCGCCGTAGAAGTTGCCGGACGACGTCAGGCCGCCCTCGAGACCGCCCGACTGCGCCACGGCGAGGAGCCCTGCGGCCAGCTCCGGCACGGGGCCGTAGTCACCGGTCGCGGCCTTGGCCGGGTCGCCGCCCGGTGCGGCGGCCAGTGCGTCCGAGTAGCCGGTGGCCCAGGCCTGCTGCTGGGTGGAGGACGCGGCGCGCCACTGCTGGACGGCCGACGTGACGGCGTCGTTCCCCGTCTGGGCCTCGAGGGGCTGGAGCACCAGGTCCGCGGAGTCGACCGGGATCCGGACCCCGCCCCACTTCTGCAGGGGGAGCCCGAGGAGCTTCTGGCCGTCGCTCGCGTGGTTGTACGGCGCGCCGTACGTCGCGCTCGTGGTCGTGCCGGCCAGCTCGGCGGTGGCCGTGGCCACGACGTCGGCGGGATCGGCCGTGGCCCAGCCCTGCATCGTGATCGCCTTCTCGTCCGGGGAGGAGAAGGCAGCGGCGAGGACCGCGGTGAGCAGCGTCATCGCCACCAGCGCGATGACGAACTCCTTGACCAGGTCGTAGGGGCGGGTCGGGAAGTCGTGGGAGTCCGGGGTCGTTCCCCGCGGCGGCCGGACGGCGATGGTGACCATGTCAGCGTCCCTCCCCAGAATCCGGCAGAGCATCGAGCGGCGGGACGACGCCGTGGCGGCGGACCAGCACGATGTGCCACACGACGACCGCCACGACCACGACGGGCACGAGCAGCGCGTGCCACAGCAGCATCTGGCCCGGGTTGAGCACGTTGAACCAGGCGCCGACGCCGATGGAGTTGATGCCGTCCTTGGCCTCGGCGCTGATCCACTGCGAGTCGAAGTTCGACTGCGAGAGGTAGCCCGTGAACGCCGCGCCGATCGAGGTCACGAACGCCACGACGCCGGTGCTCCAGGTCAGCGCGCGCCGGCCGCGCCAGGCCGCCATCCAGAACTTGCCCCAGAGGTGCACGACCATGGTGGCGAAGAACAGCTCCACGCTCCACAGGTGCATCGAGTTCACGAAGTGCCCCAGCGACGACTCGTGCCACCAGGCCGCGCCCCCGACGGCGAGAGCGGCACCCGTGCCGAGCACCACCAGCAGCGAGGCGAGCGAGAGCACCCCGAAGACGTAGATCCAGGAGGCGACGTACGCCGGCTGCCGGTCGGGCAGGGCCTGTCCCGGCGGGACGAGCGTGGACAGGCGCGTGCGCAGCCCGACGGTCCAGCTGCGCTGGTCCTCGGGTGCGACCCGGGTGCTCATCGCGGGTCCCGGTCCGTCGGGTCCTCACGCTTCCCGTGCGGGAAGGGCAGGACGATGGCGAGCAGGAAGACGACGACCATCGAGACGATGATCGAGGCGTTGGTGGCGCTGATGCTGATGACGCCCCAGTGGAAGTAGTGCCCCGCCGCGAGGGCGATGGAAGGGTGGAGCCACATGTCTGACCACCTCGTGCCCGGGGCGCCGGGTGTGGCACCCGCTGGCTCCAGCGTGGGGCGCGGAGCGGGTCACCGGTAGGGCCGATGGCCCGGGCCGAAGGTCCCCTCGTGGGTCAGCCGACCCGGTCCCAGCCCCGCCGCGGCCGGTGGCTGCCGAGCTGGACGTCCCGGCTGCGGTAGACGATGTAGGGCCGGGTCAGGTAGCCCAGCGGCGCGCTGAAGACGTGCACCAGCCGGGTGAACGGCCACAGCGCGAAGAGCCCGAACGCGACCAGCGCGTGCAGCTGGAAGCCCAGCGGGGCGTCGGCCATCAGGGACGCATCGGGGTTGAAGGCGAGGAACGAGCGGTACCAGACCGAGACGCCCTCGCGGTAGTTGTAGTCCCCGCCGACGGTCAGGATCGAGCCGGCCACGGTGTTCCACATCCCCAGGACGATCACCGCCGCCAGGAAGGCGTACATGACCTTGTCCATGGTGGTGGTCGCGGAGAACACCGGTCCCGTGGTGCGGCGGCGGTAGACCAGGATCGCCATGCCGACCACGGTCATCACGCCGGCGAGCAGCCCGCCGGCGACCGCCACCACGTGGTAGGCGTGCTCGCTGATCCCCACCGCGTCGGTCCACGACTGTGGCACCAGCAGGCCTATCACGTGACCGCCCACCACCCCCAGCATCCCGAAGTGGAAGAGCGGGCTGCCGATGCGCAGCAGCCGGCTCTCGTAGAGCTGGGAGGACCGCGTCGTCCAGCCGAACTTGTCGTAGCGGTAGCGCCACAGGTGCCCCACGACGAAGGTCGTCAGGCAGACGTAGGGCACGACGACGAACAGGAAGGCGTTCATGGGCGGGCTCCCGGGAAGGACGGCATGGGCAGCAGGGTGGTCTCGTAGGACGCCCCCGGGCTGAACTGCGGGCTCGCGAACGGCGCGAGCCCCACCTCCTCCTCGGGCGGGCCCTCGGCGGCCAGGCGGCGTACGGCGTCCCGCTCGTCGCCGCGCAGCCGCGGCAGCGTGGCGGTCACCGCGTCCACCAGGGGTGCCCACGGCGAGGACGCGTCCTGCAGCGAGAGCCGCAGCAGCTCGAGCCCGGCGCGGTGGTCGAGCATCAGGTCGCGGCCGCGCTCGGGGTCCACCGTCGCGGCAAACTCGAGCACGACGCACAGGTGGTCGGGCAGCTCCGCGTCGTCGAGCTGCCACCCCGCCTCCAGGTAGGTCTGCTTGAAGCGCAGCAGGGCCATGCCCCGCTTGCGGGTGTCCCCGTGGGCGAAGTAGGTCAGGAACAGGTTGCAGCGACGCCGGGTGTCGAAGGTCTCGACGTAGTCGGCCTGGAGCTCGGGCAGCGGCGTCGTCTCGAGGTGGTCGAGGAACTCCCGGATCCGGTCCCCGAGCGTCGGCGGCAGCCCCCGGGACGCCGCCCTGATCAGCCCGGCCCGGTCGAGGACCGCCTCGTCGGGATAGTCCAGGAGCAGGGAGACCGACTGCCACGCGATCGTGAGCTGCTCGGCCGGCAGCGCCGGCCGCGGCCGCCGGCCGCTCATGACTCCGGCCCCTTCGGTGGGAACAGCCCGGGAGGTGAGCCCTTGCCGTCCCAGTTGAGGAGGTTGACCCGGCTGCCCTTGTTCGTCGGCCCGGCCAGCGTGTCGGAGGTCTGCCGGTCCTGCAGCATCTGGAAGTTCTCGACCGCGATCGGCGTCGGCACGCCGGACCCCTCGCCGAAGAGGTCCTGCTGGCCGCCGCCGTAGTCCGAGACCGAGCACTCCGTGGACAGCTCCTCCAGGGAGTGCGCCTGCTCGGCGTGGGCCGGCGGGATCACGTAGCGCTCGTCGTACTTCGCGATCGCGAGGAGGCGGTACATGTCGTACATCTCCTCCTCGGTCATCCCCACGGCTGCCGGGATCGAGGCATCCGGCTCGCGGCCCATGTTGATGTCGCGCATGTAGCAGCGCATCGCGGCGAGCTTCTTCAGCACGGCGTCCACGGGTGCGACGTCGCCTGCCGTGAACAGCTCGGCGAGGTACTCGACCGGGATGCGCAGGGCGTCGATCGCCGCGAACAGGTTGCCCGTGTCCTCGGCGTCCTCACCCGTGTCGCGCACGACGTCGACCACCGGCGACAGCGGCGGGATGTACCAGACCATCGGCATCGTGCGGTACTCCGGGTGCAGCGGCAGCGCGACCTTGAAGGTGTTGATCAGCGCGTGGATCGGCGAGCGCTGGGCGGCGTCGACCCAGTCCCGCGGGATGCCGGCCTGCTCCGCCGCACGCACCACCTCAGGGTCGTTCGGGTCGAGGAAGACCTCGCGCTGGGCCTCGTAGAGCCCGTGCTCGTCGGTGGTCGACGCCGCCTCGAGCACCTTGTCCGCGTCGTAGAGCACCAGGCCGATGTAGCGCAGCCGGCCGACGCAGGTCTCCGCGCAGACGGTCGGGAGACCGACCTCGATCCGCGGGAAGCAGAACGTGCACTTCTCGGCCTTGCCGGTCTTGTGGTTGAAGTAGACCTTCTTGTACGGGCATCCGGAGACGCACATCCGCCAGCCACGGCACCGGTCCTGGTCGACCAGGACGATGCCGTCCTCCTCGCGCTTGTAGATCGCGCCGCTCGGGCACGACGCCGCGCACGAGGGGTTCAGGCAGTGCTCACAGATCCGGGGCAGGTAGAACATGAACGTCTGCTCGAACTCGAACTTCACCTTGTCGGCGATGTTCTTGAGCATCGGGTCGCGGTGCGCGTTCGCGGTCGAGCCACCGAGGTCGTCGTCCCAGTTGGCCGACCACTCGATCTTCATGTCCTTGCCGGAGATCAGCGACTTGGGCCGCGCCACGGGCGTGTGCTCCTGGGCGGGCGCGTCGGTGAGCGTGGCGTAGTCGTAGGTCCACGGCTCGTAGTACTCACCGATCGAGGGCAGCTTGGGGTTGGAGAAGATCGTCAGCAGCTTCCGGAACCGGCCACCCGCCTTGAGCATGAGCCGGCCCCGGCCGTTGAGCTCCCAGCCGCCCTTCCACTTCTCCTGGTCCTCGTAGGTCCGGGGGTAACCCAGCCCGGGCCGGGTCTCCACGTTGTTGAACCAGACGTACTCGGTGCCGGTCCGGTTGGTCCACGCCTGCTTGCAGGTGACCGAGCAGGTGTGGCACCCGATGCACTTGTCGAGGTTCATCACCATCGCCATCTGCGCCATGACCTTCACTGGTAACGCACCTCCTGCGAGCGCTTGCGGATCACGGTGACCTCGTCGCGCTGGTTGCCGGTGGGCCCGAGGTAGTTGAAGGCGAAGGCCAGCTGGGCGTAGCCGCCGATCAGGTGCGAGGGCTTCACCAGCAGCCGGGTGAGCGAGTTGTGGATGCCGCCGCGCTTGCCCGAGGTCTCCGCCAGCGGGACGTCGATCAGCCGGTCCTGCGCGTGGTACATGTACACCGTCCCCTCGGGCATCCGGTGGGACACGATGGCCCGCGCGACCACGACCCCGTTGCGGTTGACCGCCTCGATCCAGTCGTTGTCCTCGATCCCGACCTTGCGGGCGTCGACGTCGCTCATCCAGATGTTCTGGCCACCGCGCGAGAGCGACAGCATGAAGAGGTTGTCCTGGTACTCCGAGTGGATCGACCACTTGTTGTGCGGGGTGAGGTAGCGGACCGTGAGCCCCTCGACGCCCTGTCCGGGCGAGCCGTCGGAGACGTTGCCCAGGTCGGGCTCGGCGAACAGCGCCGCCATGTTGAGCGGTGGCCGGTAGACCGGCAGTCCCTCACCGAGCTCGGTCATCCAGTCGTGGTCGAGGTAGAAGTGCATCCGGCCGGTCAGCGTGTGCCACGGCTTCTTGCGCTCCACGTTGATCGTGAACGGCGAGTAGCGCCGCCCGCCGGTCTCCGAGCCCGACCACTCCGGCGAGGTGATGACCGGGACGGGCGGGCCCTGGGTGTCCGCGAAGGTGATCCGCTTGCCCTCGTGCTCCTCGGCGAGGTCGGCGAGCCGGACGCCGGTGCGCTTCTCGAGGGTCCGGAAGCCCTGCGTGGCGAGGTGGCCGTTGGTGGTCCCGGACATGGCCAGGATCGCCTCGCACACGTGGACGTCCCGCTTCAGCGACGGTCGTCCGTCGGCCACGCCGCCGCGCACCGCGCCGTTCTTGCGGCGCAGGTGCTCGACCTGCGCACCGAGCTCGAAGGTGACCCCCTTGGTGGTGGCGCCCAGGGTGTCGACCAGCGGGCCGAGCGCGTTCATCTTCTCGGCGACCGCGCCGTAGTCGCGCTCCACCTCGACCAGGCGGGGCATCGTGACGCCGGGGACCGGCTCGCACTCGCCCTTCTTCCAGTCCCGGACCACGCCGTGCGGGTTGGCCATCGCGTCGGGGGTGTCGTGCGTGAGGGCGACCGCGACCACGTCCTTGCGGACGCCGAGGTGGGTGGCGGCGAGCTCACTGAACTTCTCGGCGATCGTCTGCCAGGCGTCCCAGTCGGTGCGCGTCTGCCAGGGCGGGGCGATGGCGGGGTTGAAGGAGTGCACGAAGGGGTGCATGTCGGTGGTGTTGAGGTCGTGCTTCTCGTACCAGGTGGCGGCCGGGAGGACGACGTCGGAGAAGACCGTGGTGCTGGTCTGCCGGAAGTCGATCGTCATCAGCAGGTCGAGCTTCCCCTCGGGTGCCTCGTCGCGCCAGCGGACGTCGACGGGGCGACGCCCCTCGGGGGTCTCGGTTGCCCGCAGCGACGAGTCGGTGCCCAGCAGGTGCTTGAGGAAGTACTCGTTGCCCTTGCCCGACGACCCGAGCAGGTTGGCCCGCCAGATCGACAGGATGCGGGGGTGGTTGCCCGGGGCGTCGGGGTCCTCGCCCGCGAAGTCGAGCGCGCCGGACTTGAGCTGCTCGACGACGTACTCGCCGACGGGCTTGCCCGCGGCGGCCGCGTCGTCGCTGAGGTCGAGCGGGTTGCGGTCGAAGGTCGGGTACGACGGCATCCAGCCCATCCGGGCGCTCTGCGCGATCACGTCGGCCGTCGTCCGCCCGGCGAGCTGGCCCTGCCCGGTGGTCGCCGACAGGGTGTCCGCGCCGAACTGGTCGTAGCGGAACTGGTCGGTGTGGAGGTACCAGAACGCCGTCTGGATCATGTTGCGCGGCGGGCGGTTCCAGTCGAGCGCGTTGGCGATCTGGGTGTAGCCGGTGATCGGCCGGACCTTCTCCTGGCCGACGTAGTGGGCCCAGCCGCCGCCGTTGACCCCCTGGCAGCCGGTCAGGTTGGTGAGCGTGAGGAACGCGCGGTAGATCGTGTCGGAGTGGAACCAGTGGTTGGTGCCCGCTCCCATCAGGATCATCGAGCGCCCCTTCGACTCCTCGGCGTTCTGGGCGAACTCGCGCCCGACCCGGGCCGCGGCCGCGGCGGGGACGCCGGTGATGGCCTCCTGCCAGGCCGGCGTGTACGGGGACGCGGCGTCGTCGTAGCCGCTGGCCCACTCACCGGGCAGTCCGGGGCGCCCGACGCCGTACTGCGCCAGGAGCAGGTCGAAGACGGTCGTGACGAGGTGGCCGCCCACCCGGCGCGCGGGCACGCCTCGGGGCAGGTCGGCGGCGGCACCGTCGGCGGTGTCGAAGCGGGGCATCCGGACGACCACCGACTCCGTCGCCGTGTCGAGCAGGGAGAGGAGCGGGTCCACGTCGCCGAGCTCGAGGTTCCACCGGCCGACGCCGGCCTCGCCGTAGCGGTGACCGAGGGAGCCGTTGGGGACCACGGCCTCGCCGGTGCGCGCGTCGATCAGCACCGTCTTGAAGGCGGCGTTCTCCTCGCCCGCGTGCTCGGCCAGGTCAGCGGCGGTCAGGAACTTGCCGGCGGTGTATGTCGGCGTCCCTTCGTTGGTCGACCCTTCGGTGGTCGAGCCTGCCGACACCTCGTCGAGCCGCACGAGGTGCGGCAGGTCGGTGTAGGTCTTGACGTAGCCGGTGAAGTACGGCGTCTCCCGGTCGACGAAGAACTCCTTGAGCACGACGTGGCCCATCGCCATCGCCAGGGCGGCGTCGGTGCCGGGCTTCGCCGGCAGCCACTCGTCGGCGAACTTCACGTTGTCGGCGTAGTCCGGGGCGACCGCGATCACCTTCTGGCCGCGGTAGCGGGCCTCGGTCATCCAGTGGGCGTCGGGCGTGCGCGTGACCGGGACGTTCGAGCCCCACATGATCAGGTATCCGGCGTTCCACCAGTCCCCCGACTCGGGCACGTCGGTCTGGTCGCCGAAGACCTGCGGGGAGGCGACCGGGAGGTCGGCGTACCAGTCGTAGAAGCTCAGCATCGAGCCACCGATGAGGTTCAGGAACCGGGCGCCGGACGCGTGGGACACCATCGACATCGCCGGGATCGGCGAGAACCCCGCGACGCGGTCCGGCCCGTACTTCTTGATCGTGTGCACGTGGGCGGCGGCGACGATCTCGCTCGCCTCCTCCCACGTGGCGCGGACCAGCCCGCCCTTGCCCCGGGCGGACTTGTAGGCCTTGGCCCGCAGCGGGTTCTCGACGATGTGCTCCCAGGCCTTGACCGGGTCGCCACCGTGCTGGGCCCTGGCCTCGCGGAACATCTGCAGCAGCACGCCGCGCACGTAGGGGTAGCGCACCCGGGTCGGCGAGTAGGTGTACCAGGAGAACGCGGCGCCGCGGGGGCAGCCGCGGGGCTCGTACTCCGGGGAGTCGGGGCCGACCGAGGGGTAGTCGGTCTGCTGGGTCTCCCAGGTGATGATCCCGTCCTTGACGTAGACCTTCCACGAGCAGGAGCCCGTGCAGTTCACCCCGTGCGTGGAGCGCACGACCTTGTCGTGGCTCCACCGGTCCCGGTAGAAGTCGTCGGCCTGCCGGCCCCCGACCTTCGTGAGGGTCCGCAGGTCCGCCGAGACGGTCCCCTTGGTGAAGAAGCGCCTGCTGCGCACGAGCGCGTCGGCGAGCGACCCATCCATCCCGATCTGGCTGCTGTCGTTCGGCGTCTTCGTCAACGGATCCCCTGTTCCTGGGTGGCGTGCTGAGCGGCGGTGTGGCGGACGACGGTCAGGGTGAGCAGGAGCGCGAGGGCGGCGGTCACCGACAGGAGCCACAGCCCGATCGCGTAGGAGTCGGTGCGGCCGTAGACGTAGCCCATGACCAGCGGCGGCGCGAAGCCGCCGAGCCCGCCGGCCGCTCCCACCAGTCCGGTGACCCCACCGACCCGGGACGGCTCGGTCACCAGCGCGATGAGGGCGAAGGTCGCCCCGCTGCCGGCGCCGAGCGCGGCCGCCATCGCGAGGAACGCGACCGTGCCGACGTGCTCGAGCAGCGGGTGGGTCGCGGCGACGCCCGCGCCCACGACCACGACGGCGTAGCCGGAGGCGAGCACGGGGATCGGTCCGAAGCGGTCCGAGAGCCAGCCGCCGAGCGGCCGCATGACCACGGCGACGACGACGAAGCCGGCCATCCGGTTGGCGGCGTCGGCCGGGGTCAGGCCGTAGTCGGTCTTGAGGTACGCCGGCAGGTAGACCGAGAACGCGACGTACCCGCCGAAGGCGACGGCGTAGAGCAGGCACGCCTGCCAGGTGATCGAGAGCCGCGCGTTGGCCGAGAGCCGGGTCAGCAGGGAGCTGGTCGGGGCGGTGCGGCCGGGGGCGTCACGCAGCACCAGCCAGGCGACGACGGCGTACACCGCCAGGACCGCGGCCGTGATGAGGAAGGGCGCGCGGGAGCCGACGTTGGTGTAGAGCTTGACCGTCGTCAGCGCGCTGATCGCGGTGCCGCCCATGCCGGCGCCGAAGACGCCGATGGCCAGGCCGCGGCGCTCGGGCGGGAACCACGCGTTGACGAAGGGCACCCCCACGGCGAAGGCGGTGCCGGCGATGCCGAGGAAGAAGCCGCCGAACAGGAGGGCGGCGTACGAGGTCTGGGCGAAGAAACCGATGAACAGGACCGGGACGATTGTCACCGCGGAGATGATCGGGAACATCACCCGGCCGCCGAGCTTGTCGGTGAGGGCGCCGACCAGGATCCGGCCGAGCGAGCCGACGATGACCGGGACGGCGACCATCAGGGCGACGTCGGACTCGGTGAGGTGACCGAGCGTCCCCTTCTCGCGGAAGAGCGGGCCGAGCGGGCTGATCAGCGCCCAGGCCCAGAAGTTCACCGCGAACCCGATGGTCGCGGTGACGAGCATGACCATCGGCGACCGGGTGGCCACCCCCGACCGCGGTTCGTCGAGCATCAGGTCGTCCATGTGCGTCTCCTCACGCGGCCCACCCACCGTGGCAGACCCACGGCTCCCACTCCACCCGAATCGCGAAATGCCGGTGAGGGTCGGAGGTCCCGGACCGTCGGGACGCTCGGCCCGTCGGCAGTCCCCCCGGAGACGCAGCAGGGCCCCGGTCCGAAGACCGGGGCCCTGCTGGTGGAGCGTGTGGTGAGGCTGGACTCAGGTTTCGAGACGCGTCGCCGTTCCTCGCTTCGCTCGGTCCGGCCGACGCTCCTCAACCTGGCACCTGGCTTTGACGGGGTGCCAGCAAGCTGGCCCCCGTCAAGGGGTGCTCAGAAGTCCATGCCGCCCATGCCACCGGACGGGTCGCCCATCGGGGCGGCCTTCTCCGGCTTGTCGGCCACGACGGCCTCGGTGGTGAGGAACAGCGCGGCGATCGACGCGGCGTTCTGGAGCGCCGAGCGGGTCACCTTGGCGGGGTCGATGATGCCGGAGGCGATCATGTCGACGTACTCGCCGGTGGCCGCGTTGAGGCCGTGACCGGGGGTCAGGTTGCGCACCTTCTCCGCCACGACGCCGCCCTCGAGGCCGGCGTTGATCGCGATCTGCTTGAGCGGGGCGTCGGACGCGAAGCGCACGATGTTGGCCCCGGTCGCCTCGTCACCGACGAGCTCGAGCTTGTCGAACGCGGTGGCCGCAGCCTGCACGAGCGCCACGCCGCCACCGGCGACGATGCCCTCCTCGACGGCCGCCTTCGCGTTGCGAACGGCGTCCTCGATGCGGTGCTTGCGCTCCTTGAGCTCGACCTCGGTGGCCGCGCCGACCTTGATGACCGCAACGCCGCCGGCCAGCTTGGCCAGGCGCTCCTGCAGCTTCTCGCGGTCGTAGTCGGAGTCCGACTTCTCGATCTCGGCGCGGATCTGGTTGACCCGACCCTCGATCTGGGCGGTGTCGCCGGCACCCTCGACGATGGTGGTCTCGTCCTTGGTGATGACGACCTTGCGGGCCTGGCCGAGCATCTCGATGCCGGTCGACTCGAGCTTGAGGCCGACCTCCTCGGAGATGACCTGGCCGCCGGTCAGGATCGCGATGTCCTGGAGCATGGCCTTGCGGCGGTCACCGAAGCCCGGGGCCTTGACGGCGACGGACTTGAAGGTGCCACGGATCTTGTTCACGACGAGCGTGGACAGGGCCTCGCCGTCGACGTCCTCGGCGAGGATCAGCAGCGGCTTGCCGGACTGCATGACCTTCTCCAGGAGCGGCAGCAGGTCCTTGACCGAGGAGATCTTGGAGTTGGCGATGAGGACGTAGGGGTCCTCCAGCACGGTCTCCATGCGCTCCGGGTCGGTCACGAAGTACGCCGAGATGTAGCCCTTGTCGAAGCGCATGCCCTCGGTGAGCTCGAGGTCGAGCCCGAAGGTGTTGGACTCCTCGACGGTGATGACACCTTCCTTGCCGACCTTGTCCATCGCCTCGGCGATGATCTCGCCGACGGTGGTGTCAGCGGCGGAGATCGAGGCCGTGGCCGCGATCTGCTCCTTGGTCTCGATGTCGATCGCCATGTTGGACAGCTGCTCGGAGACAGCGGCCACGGCGGCCTCGATGCCGCGCTTGAGGCCCATCGGGTTGGCACCCGCGGCCACGTTGCGCAGACCCTCGCGGACCATCGCCTGGGCGAGAACGGTCGCGGTCGTCGTGCCGTCGCCGGCGACGTCGTCGGTCTTCTTGGCGACCTCCTTGACGAGCTCGGCGCCGATCTTCTCGTAGGGGTCCTCGAGCTCGATCTCCTTGGCGATGCTCACACCGTCGTTGGTGATCGTGGGGGCGCCCCACTTCTTCTCCAGGACGACGTTGCGGCCCTTGGGACCGAGGGTGA
Source organism: Nocardioides ginsengisegetis (assembly GCF_014138045.1). Classification (NCBI taxonomy): domain Bacteria; kingdom Bacillati; phylum Actinomycetota; class Actinomycetes; order Propionibacteriales; family Nocardioidaceae; genus Nocardioides; species Nocardioides ginsengisegetis. Next base: position 259,001 of record NZ_JACGXA010000001.1, on the reverse strand, counting down.
CCTTGACGGCGTCAGCGAGCGTGTTCATGCCACGCTCGAGGCCGCGCCGGGCCTCCTCGTTGAAAGCAATAAGCTTGGGCATTTCAGCCATTCCTCACGCGTATGAGTTCATGGGGACCGATCGGTGGGCTGCCCGCGACGGACGGTCGAGGCAAGCTGACGAACCCTTTCTCGCCAGTGCCTGGACCTCAGCGTCACCGATCCGGTGTTGTCACTCTCATGCTACGAGTGCCAGCGTCATGTTTAGCACTCGACCCCCGAGAGTGCAAGGAGTTCGCGGCTACCGTGGGGGTCATGCACCTGCCCGACCAGCTCCGCACCCCCGTCCCCCTCATCGGCGCCCCGATGGCCGGCCCGGGCGGCGGCCGGCTCGCCCACGCGGTCAGCGCGGCCGGCGGCCTCGGGATGATCGGGGTCGCGGCCACCCGCGACGGCGGCTGGATCCGGGAGCAGGCGGCGATCGCGGGCGCCGACGGGACGCCGTACGGCGTGGGCCTGATGGCCTGGGCCCTGCCCGACGCCCCCGACCAGCTCGAGGCGGTCCTCGAGCTGCGGCCGGCGCTGGTCTCGGTCTCCTTCGGTGCGTACGCCGGCCCCCTCGGCCGGCTGCGCGAGGCCGGGATCCTGACCGCGACCCAGGTGGGGTCGCTCGACGACCTCGAGGCCGCCCTCGACGCGGGTGCCGACGTCCTGGTCGTGCGGGGTGCCGAGGCGGGCGGCCACGGACGCAACGCGATGGCCACGCTGCCGCTGCTCCAGCTCGTGCTGGACCGGACCAACCTGCCCGTCTACGCCGCCGGCGGCATCCTCAACCACCGCGGGCTCGCCGCCGTGGTCGCGGCCGGTGCCGCCGGTGCCTGGGTCGGCACCGCCTTCCTCGGCTGCGTCGAGACCGACACGTCCCCACGGGCCCGGCAGGCGCTGTTCGCCGCCACCGAGACCGGCTACGGGCGGGTCTTCGACGTGGCCCAGCAGGCGGCCTGGCCCCGCGAGTTCGGGGGCCGTGCCGTGGCCAACGCCTACTTCGACGCGTGGGTCGGCCACGAGGACCACCTCGACGAGGCGGCGCGCGAGCGCCACCGCAAGGCCGTGCAGGCCGAGGACTTCAGCACCGCCCACCTCTACGCCGGCGAAGGCGTGGTCGCGCTGGAGCACGAGCTCACCGCCGCCGACGTGGTGGCGGAGTTCGCCCGGGCACTGCCCTCAGCGTGAGAGCCGGGCCGCGACGGCCTCGGCGAACGGGATCGCGTTGAGGGGCATCACGTCGAGGTAGAGCCCGGGCTCGGTCACCTCGATCTCACTGACCACCAGCCCGCCGTCGTGGTGCATCATGTCGACGCGGCCGTAGACGATCTCGGCGCCGATCAGGTCCGCCGCCGCGGCGACGGCCCGGGCCGCCAGCAGCGCGGCCTCCTCGGTCAGCTCGACCGGCCGGGAGCGGCCGCCGAAGTGCTCGTGCACCCGGATCTCCCCCGAGGCGGGACGCTTGTCGACCTGGCTCACCGGTCGGCCGTCGATGACGAAGACCGAGGTCTCACCAGACTCGCGCACCGACTCCACGAGCGGTTGCACCACCCACGGCCCGCCCGGGCTGTCGGCCGCGGGCAGCCAGCGTCGGGCGTCGTCGACGACCTCGACGCCGAAGCCCCCGGCGCCGACGCGGGGCTTGACCACCGAGACGCCGAAGCCGGCCGCGGCGAGCCGGACCTCCTCGTCGTCGTCGGCGGTCCGGGTCGGCACGACGGGAAGGCCGGCCTCGGCGAGGTCGACGAGGTAGCCCTTGTCGGTGTTCCAGCGGAACACCTCGACCCCGTTGAGCAGGGCGGGGCCGATCCCCGCTGCCCAGCCGAGGAACTCCCCGAGCCTGCTGGTGTAGTCCCACGTCGACCGGACGGCCACGACCCGGGCCGCAGCCCAGTCGACCCACGGGTCGTCCCACCGCACCCACCGGCTGGCGATGCCGGCTGCGTCCAGGGCCGCGTCGAGGGCGGCGTGGCCGGGCTCGCCGTCGGGCCAGTCCGCACACGTGACGAGCAGGACGGGAGGCGGGCTGGTCATCCCACGGACCCTACCGATCCGACGGCTGTGCCGGGGGCTGGTGACCGAAGGGCACGTCCTCCTCCACGCCCAGGGCGGCCAGCACCGACGGCAGCATCGCCTTGGCGGTCCGCTTGTAGCCGAGCGCGCTGGGGTGGAACCGGTCCAGGCTGAACATCTCGTCGGGGTTGGTGATGAAGAACGGGCCGACCACGTCGGCCAGCGACACCGCGTGCGCGCCGGACCGGACCGCCGCCGACGCCTGCGCGGCGGCCAGCTGGCGCGACGCCCGCGAGCCGAGGGAGCGCAGCGGCTGCGGCACCGGTCGCAGCGCGCCGAGGTCGGGGCAGGTCCCCACGACCACCGCGCTCCCCCGCTCCCGCAGGACCGCGATCGCCTCTTCGAGGTGCTTGACCGAGTCCGCGACCGGCACCCGGTGGGTCACGTCGTTGCCGCCGACCACGATCACCGCCACGTCCGGCACGTAGCCCGGTCGCAGCCCGGCGATCTGGGCGCCGAGCATCGAGGACTCCGACCCGACCACGGCCCCGGTGGTCAGCCGCACCGACCGCTGCGTCGCCTTGGCCAGCCGGGTCGCGAGGCGGGCCCCGAACGTCTCCTTCGGCAGGTCGGCCCCGAGCCCGGCCGCGATCGAGTCGCCGAGCACGAGCAGCTCGATCGGGTCGCCGTACTTCTTCTTCCAGACCTTGTCCGCACGGGGCGCCTGCTCGCCGAGCGGCTTGCCGATCATCCGGCGCGCGGCCTCGGCCTGGCGGTGCAGGAGCTCGCGGGCGCCGTACCCGATCCCGCCGGTCGCCAGGCCCACGGCGGCGGCGCCGATACCGAGTCCGAACAGGCGTTGGAGGAGTCGTTCGCGGTTCACCCCCCAGAGGAACCACAGCGACCTGAACAGTCCCCGACGAGATCGTGTGCGGGACGTGTCGATTTCGCCCGCACTCGCCCGTCATCTCGGTGACAGACTCCTTCACACCACCTTGAGAGGACCGACCATGACCGAGTACGTCGTGCTGATTCCCGGCAACGAGAGCAGCTGGCTGAACGCCACCGAGGAGCACAAGGCGCAGATGTACGCCAAGCACGGCGAGTTCCACCGCCTGCTCGGCGAGCGTGGCCACAAGGTGGTCGGCGGCAACGAGCTCACCCACTCCGGCACCGCCAAGGTGGTGCGCGGCGAGCTCGACGCGATCACCGTCACCGACGGCCCGTACGCCGAGACCGTCGAGCAGCTGACCGGCTACTACGTCGTCGACACCGACGACCTCGACGACCTGCTGCAGGTCTGCGGCATCCTGGCCGGCGCCGAGGGCGCCATCGAGGTCCGCGGCACCGTCGACCACTCGGGCGGGATGTGACCGACCCCCTCGCCGCCGTCCTGCGTGACGAGTGGGGCCGCCTGCTGGCCCTGCTCGTCGCGCAGTTCCGGCGCCTGGACCTGGCCGAGGACGGGCTGGCCGACGCCTTCGAGGCCGCCGCCCGCACCTGGCCGGGTGACGGCGTCCCCGCCAACCCGCCGGCCTGGCTGCTGACCACCGCGCGCCGTCGGATCATCGACCGCCTGCGCACCGAGACGGTCGCGGACCGGGCGCTGCCGGTGCTGGCCGTCGAGGCCGACCTGACCGAGGAGGCGCAGCGCACGATGGCCTTCCCGGACGGCCCCGACGGGCCTCCCGGCCGGATCGGCGACGAGCGGCTCCGGCTCGTGCTGCTGTGCGCGCACCCCTCCCTGCCCCGCGAGGCGGCCGCCGCGCTGACCCTGCGGCTGGTGCTGGGCGTCCCGACCGAGGACGTCGCGCGGCTCTTCCTCGTCAGCACCCCGACCATGGCCGCCCGGCTGACCCGGGCCCGCAAGCGCCTTGCCGGACAGCACTTCGCCGTCCCGTCCGGCGCCGAGCTCGACGCCCGGGTCGGGGTGGTGGCCGACGTCGCCTACCTCGCGTTCACGACCGGCTACGCGCCCGCGTCCGGGGCCGACGTCCTCCGCGCCGACGTCGCCGGGGAGGCGATCAGGCTGGTCCGGGTCCTGCGGGACGTGCTGCCGCCGGACCACCCGTGCACCGAGCTCGACGCGCTGCTCGCGCTGATGCTGCTGCAGCACTCCCGCCGCGACGCCCGGGTCCGCGACGGCGCGATCGTGCTGCTCGCCGACCAGGACCGGTCGCTGTGGCGGCACGAGGACGTCGACGAGGCGGTTGAGCTGCTCACCCCGCTGGCCCACGCGCCGGCGGCGCCGTACCTCCTGCAGGCGTTGATCGCCGCCGAGCACGCCATCGCGCTGGACCCCGCGGCGACGGACTGGTCCCGGATCGCGGACCGCTACCGCGAGCTCGACGAGCTCACCGGCTCCCCCGTGGTCCGGCTCAACCGGGCCGTGGCGGTGGCCGAGGCGGACGGTCCGCTCGCCGGGTTGCGGCTGCTCGAGGGACTCACCCTCCCCGGCCACCGGCTGCCGGCTGCGCGTGCCGAGCTGCTCGCCCGGGCGGGACGTGGCGACGAGGCGCGCACGGCGTACGACGAGGCGATCGGCCGCTGCCACAACCTGGCCGAGCGCGCCCACCTGGTGGAGCGCAGGGCAGAGGTCCCCCCGGACTGAGCCCAATTCCTCCTGCGCGCGGCCGGTCGCCCGCGCCACGCTGGGCACATGACCACCGACGCACCGGCGCGCGGGCAGGTCCCGGTGAGCCCGGGACAGCTCGAGTGGCTCACGCACGAGATCGGCACCTGGCAGGGCGAGGGTCTGCTGACCGAGGCACAGGCGGCCGCGATCACCGGCCGCTACCGGGCCAGCCGACGCTTCTCGGTAGGACGGCTGCTGCTCACCCTCGGCGCGATGTTCGTCGGGGTCGGGCTCATCTGGCTGGTCGCCGCGAACCTCGACACGCTCTCGCCGCTCGGGCGCTTCGTCGCGGTCGCCGCGATCTGGCTGGCCGTGCTGGTCACGGGCGAGGTGCTCGCCCGTCGCCGGGCGGGCCACCCCGCGATCCCGGCGGCCGTGGTGGGCGCGGTACGCCTGCTGGCCGCGCTCGCCTTCGGGGCGGTCGTCCTCCAGGCCGCCGACAGCCTGGACGCCACCACCCAGACCGGCCTGGCCGGCTACTGGGCGCTCGGCGCGCTCGTGCACGCGTACGCCGTCCGGGCGACCATGCCGCTGCTGGTGGGCATCGCCACCGGGTCCTTCTGGTTCGTGACCCGGATGGGCGACGACCCGAGCGGCCTGGCTGCGGTGCTGTGCCTGACCGGCTCCGCGGTGCTGGCGGTCTCGCTGGCCGTGGTCCACCAGCGCTGGCTGCGCGGATTCGTGGCCCCGTGGCGGGAGGCAGGCGCGCTGCTGGCGCTCGTCGGCCTCTTCGTGGCCGCCCTGCCCTTCGTCGACGCCGCGCGCTTCGCGTGGACCCCGGCCCTGGGGATGGTCGTCGCAGCGGCCGGCGCCGCGGCCGTGGCCGCCCTGGTGCTCGCCTCGGGCACGGACCGGTTCGAACCCCTGGGTGCGCTGGCCGTGAGCGCGGTCGCCGTCGTCCTGGTCCTGTGGGACGCGGGCAGCGACACCGACGCCCCGCTGACCACGGGCGCCGTCCTCCACGCCGTCCTCAGCGTCGTCGTCTACGTCCTCACGGCGGTGGCCGTCGCCGTCCTCGGCACCCTGCGGGACAGCTGGCGGCTGACCGGACTCGCGACCGCGGCCCTCGTGGTCTTCACGACCTTCCAGAGCTTCGCCGTCTTCGCCCGGGTCGTCACCGGCGCCTGGCTCTTCCTGCTGCTCGGGCTGGTCTTCCTCGCGACGGGCGTGCTCTTCGACCGGGCCCGCCGGGAGATCGCCGCAAATCTCGAGGACGCCGACTGACCTGCCCGGCGGTCAGGCCCGGGTGGCGGGCTCGGACGCGGGCTCCTCGTCGGCGGTGTTGAGGCGCGAGTGGGACCGGCCGTAGCCGAAGTAGACGACCATCCCGATCGCCAGCCAGACCAGGAACCGGATCCAGGTGTCGACCGCCAGGCTGGCCATCAGGGCCACGCACGACAGGGCCGAGACGACCGGCAGCAGCGGCACCTGCGGGGTGCGGAAGGGCCGCTCCATACGAGGGTTGGTCCGGCGCAGCACCGCGACCGCGATCGAGACGACCACGAAGGCGAAGAGCGTGCCGATCGAGACCATCTCGGCCAGGGTGTCCAGCGGGACGAACGCGCCGAGCAGGCAGACCGCGAGCGTCGTGACGGCCGTGATGCGCGTCGGCGTACGGAACTTCGGGTGGATCCGCCCCACCGACGGCGGCAGCAGGCCGTCGCGGCTGAGCGCGTAGCCGATCCGGCCCATGGCGACGAGGTCGACGAGGATCACCGAGCTCAGGCCGGCGACCGCGGCGAGCCCGATCAGGAAGCCCGCCCAGCCCAGGCCCACCTGGTGGAAGGCGTCGGAGATCGGGGCGCCCTCGTCGAGGTCGGCGTAGTCGACCATGCCGGTCAGGACGAGGCAGACCAGCAGGTAGAGCACGGTGCAGATGACCAGCGTGCCGATCAGGCCGCGGGGCATGTCACGGCCGGGGTTCTCCGTCTCCTCGCCGAGGTTGGCGACGGCCTCGAAGCCGCTGTAGGCGAAGAACACCACCGCGGCCGCGACGAGCACCCCGACGAAGCCGTACGACGAGGGGTGGACGCCCGAGACCCACTGCCACAGCGGCTGGGCCAGGCCGGCCGCGTCGTCGTGCGAGGGCTCGGAGGGCGGCACGAAGGGCAGCAGGTTGGCGGTCTTGAGGAAGAACAGCCCGGCGACGATCACGAAGATGCAGACCGACACCTTGGTCACGACGAGCGCGTTCGTGACCCACTTCGACTCGCGGATGCCGACCGCGGCCACCACCCCCAGCACCGCGGCGATCAGGACCGCGCCGACGTTGACCGGCGCCGTCTCGCCGAACAGGCCGGTGGGCAGCCCCAGCGAGTCCTGGAGGTAGGCCGACCACCCCCGCGACACCACAGCCGCACCGAGGGCGAACTCCAGGATCAGGTCCCACGCGATGATCCAGGCGAAGATCTCGCCGATCGTCGTGTAGGCGTAGGTGTAGGAGCTGCCGGCCGTCGGGACGGCGGCCGCGAGCTCGGCGTAGCAGAGCGCGGCCAGCATGCTCACGACGCCGGCGATGGCGAACGAGATCACGATCGCGGGCCCGGCGTGGTTCTTGGCCTCGATCCCGGTCAGCGTGAAGATGCCGGTGCCGATCACGATGCCGATGCCGAACCCGGTGAGGTCCTTGGCCGAGAGCCGCTTGCTGAGGCCGGCCTGCTCGCCGTCGGGCGTCGGGTCGTTCTGGTGGAGGACGGTCTCCACGTCCTTGGTGCGCAGGACCGAGCTCCTGAGGGACATGCGGGACTACCTGTTCTGTGTCTGGCCGTGGTGTGTCTGGGCGCGCGGTCAGCCGCCGGCGACCGCCGGGATGACGGAGATCTGGGTGCCGTCGGGGGTCGCCGTGGCCAGGTTGTCGAGGAACCGGACGTCCTCGTTGCCGACGTAGACGTTGACGAAGCGGCGCAGCTGGCCGGCCTCGTCGAGGATCCGGCCCTTGATCCCCGCGTAGCTGGCGTCGAGGTCGTCCAGCACCTCCGCCAGGGTGCCACCGGCGGCGGTCACCTCGGACTCGCCACCGGTGTAGGTGCGGAGGATGGTCGGGATGCGGACGGACACGCTCATGGGGGCTCCTGTCGGGTGGTCGGGTGGGGCTCAGGCCGTGTTCAGGCCAGGCCGGTCGCCGCGAAGGCGGCGTACGACGGGTCGATGGTCGCAGCGGGACCGACCGAGTCGGCGACCGCGTCGAGGGTCTTCAGGCCGTGGCCGGTGTTGATGACGACGGTCTCGAGGCTGGTGTCGAGCTGGCCCGTCTCGACGAGCTTCTTCAGGACGCCGACAGTGGTGCCGCCCGCGGTCTCGGTGAAGATGCCCTCGGTGCGGGCCAGCAGCACGATCGCCTCGCGCACCTGGTCGTCGGTGATGTCCTCGACGGCACCGCCCGTGCGGCGGCAGATGTCGAGCACGTAGATCCCGTCGGCGGGGTTGCCGATGGCCAGGCTCTTGGCGATCGTGTCCGGCTTGACCGGGCGGATCGCATCGACGCCGGCCTTGTAGGCCACCGACACCGGGGAGCAGCCCTCGGCCTGGGCGCCGTACACCTTGTAGGGCTTGTCCTCGACGAGCCCGAGCTTGATCAGCTCCTGGAAGGCCTTGTCGACCTTCGTCAGCTGCGAGCCCGACGCCACCGGGATGACGATCTGGTCGGGGAGCCGCCAGCCGAGCTGCTCGGCGATCTCGTAGCCCAGCGTCTTGGAGCCCTCGGCGTAGTAGGGGCGGACGTTGACGTTGACGAACGCCCAGCCGTCCTCCTCGCCCGCGATCTCCGAGGCGAGCTTGTTGACGTCGTCGTAGTTGCCGTTCACGGCGATCAGCGAGTCGGTGTAGACGGCCGAGTTGACCTGCTTGGGCTTCTCGAGGTTGCTCGGGATGAAGACCACGGTCTTGATGCCGGCGCGGGCACCCGCCGCCGCCACCGCGTTGGCCAGGTTGCCCGTGCTGGGGCAGGCGAAGACCTTGGCGTGGAACTCCGTGGCGGCGCTCAGCGCACAGGCCACGACCCGGTCCTTGAAGGAGTTGGTGGGGTTGGTGCTGTCGTCCTTGACCCACAGGTTGTCGATGCCGAGCTCGCGGCCGAGGTTGTTGGCCCTGAGCAGCCGCGTGAAGCCGGGCTCCATGTTGGGGCTCTGCTCGATGTCGGACGGCACCGGCAGCAGCGCCTTGTAACGCCAGATGTTGGCGGGTCCGGCCTCGATCTCCTCGCGGGTCACCTGGGGGAAGTCGTAGGCGATCTCGAGCGGACCGAAGCACTCCGGACACGCGTAGTGCGGTCCCAGCTCCACCGCGTGCCCGCACTCGCGGCACGACAGTCCCTTGGCGTGCCCGAACGCGCCCTCGCGCAGGGTCGGCTCGGACGGGGTGGTCGTTTCGGCAACGACAGTGCTCATGAGTCCTCCTTCTCATCTTCCCCACCGCGTCTCTCGCGCCGGGCCGGAATTAGCACCGTTTCCACGAACCGCTTCCCGTCACGGACGACGGTGGGCGGAGGCTCGTGGCGGTTGCCGGGACTTCACTGGGCCGTTCCCTCAGTCCCTCTCGATGAGCTGGTTGAAACAGTACGGCGTGCGTCTCAGCATGCGCACATTGAGTCCACATGCTGGCGCGAGTCTTCGAGGGGCTGGTGGGTGCGCCGCGTAGCCGATCGCGCCTCGGCATCAAGGAGCTTCGCCCGCTTCGCGGCGCCTTCGGCGTCCTTGACGCCGAGCCTCGCGCGATCGGCTTCAGGCGGCGGTCGGGGCGGGGCTCCGCTGCGCTCCGCCGCCGCCCCGCCCCAGGCGCACCCCCGAACAGCTCGAGCGGTGAGCCATGAACCGAACCCGACTTGGAAACGGTTCACCAGGCACCGCCCGGCCGACCCGGCGGTGAGCCATGAACCGAATCGGGCAGGCAAAGGGTTCACAAGTCACCGCTCCCGCCGCCAGGGCGCCCGCGCATGCGGGCGCCTCCGTCAGGCCCGGTTGGTCCGCGCGTCGAGCGTCAGCTGCCTGAGCAGGTCCAGCACCCCCTGCGGCCCCTTCACGACCACGTCGCTCAGGGGGATCAGCGAGCTCTCCTCGTCGGAGGCCGAGCAGACCAGCAGCGTGGGGAGCCCCCGGCGACGCAGGTCCGCGACCGCCTCGAACGCCTCGACGTCGCCGAGGTCGTCGCCGGCGAACAGGAACCCGCCCGCCTCGAGCTCCTCCACGAGCGCCTCGACGACCAGCCCCTTGTGCATGCCGTGGGAGCGGATCTCCACGACGTTGCGGCCGGGCTCGACGACCAGGTCGTGGGCGGCGGCGAGGTCCCGCAGCCCGGGGAGGACGCGCTCGAAGGCACCCTCGGGGTCGGGGAGGCGGCGGGTGTGCACGGCCACGGCGAGGCCCTTGTCCTCGATGAACGCGTCGGCCGCGTCCGCCGCGCGGAGGGTGCGCGGCAGCTCCCGCAGGAAGCTCGCGAGGCCGGAGGGTGGTCGCGGTGAGATCACGCGGCGGTGGGTGGAGCTCCAGCGCTCGTTGCCGTACTGCCCGAAGAGGTAGAGCTCCTTGCCGGTGTCACCGATCTCGTTGCCGACCTGCTCCAGCCCGCCGAGCGCGAGGGCCTGGCGGGCCGGGCGACCCGTGATCACCGCGATCGCGGCGACCTGGGCGGCGAGCTCGACGAGGACCTCGGAGGCCTCGGGGTGGATGTGGGCCGCCTCGGGGTCGTCCACGATCGGCGACAGGGTGCCGTCGAAGTCGAGCCCGACGACGGTGGAGGCGGCGGCCCGCACCAGGGCGGCGTACCGCTGCTCCCCCTCGACTGAGGTGAACTCCATGGCCCAACCCAATCACGACCGGGGGTCGCGGTGGGCGGGAGGGAAGGATCAGGCGGCGTCTGAGGTGAGGATCACGGTGAGCCGGTCGAGACGCATCGGGTCGATGGCGGGCTCGAGGCGGCGGATGCCCAGGTCGAGGGCCAGCACCTTGGCCGCGGCCTTGAGGCGCTGCGGGTAGTAGACCGTCGAGCTCGGGATGGTGCCGTACCAGTTGTCGGAGCCGACGACCTGCCAGCCCGCGTCGGAGGCGCGGGACGCGATCCGTCCGGCGAGTCCGGTGATGCCGGAGTTGTTGTAGACCTCGACGTAGACGGCCGAGCGCTTGACGGCCGGCTCGAGGTGGCGCGGCTTCTGGACCTTCTGGGGCTCGGCCGAGGCCGAGGTCGACGGGCTGGGCGCCGCGTGGGCGACGGTGGTGACCTTGCGCTCGGTGGGCGCGGGGTCCCGGGTGGCGACGAAGGCGATGCCGGCCATGGCGACGGCGATGATGCTCAGCATCACGACGGGCGAGGGGAAGACCACGCCCCGCTGGTTGCGGGACCGGTGGGCGAGGCGGAACATGCTCAGACCTCGAAGCCCAGGCGGCGGGCGGAGCGCTGCCGCTGGCGGGCGGCCCGGAGGCGACGCAGGCGGCGGACCAGCAGCGGGTCGGCCTCGAGGGCGTCCGGGCGGTCGATCAGGGCGTTGAGGACCTGGTAGTAGCGCGTGGAGCTCATGTCGAACTTCTCGCGGACCGCGGTCTCCTTGGCGCCGGCGTACTTCCACCACTGACGCTCGAACTCGAGGATCTCGCGGTCGCGCTCGCTCAGGGTCGGCGTGGCCTCGGCCTCGAGGCCCTGCAGCGCGTTCGCGGCATCCATGCGCAATCTCCCCGTGTGATCAGATGGTGTTCCGACGCCAACTGTAGGCGACGAACCACATCGATGTCATTCGCACCCGGCGAGTCGCGGGGAGCAACTGAGACGCACCCGAGGAGGACCCGTGAGCGACACCTGCGGCTGGGGCGTCCTGGCCACCGGCCGGATCGCCCGGAGCTTCGCCACCGACCTCCGCGAGGTGCCCGGTGCCCGACTGGCGGCCGTGGGTTCGCGCAGCCAGGAGTCCGCCGACGCCTTCGCACGGGAGTACGGCGACGCCGCGACGACCGCCCACGCCTCCTACGCCGCGCTGGTGCAGGACCCGGCGGTCGACGTCGTCTACCTCGCCTCCCCGCACTCGATGCACCTCGAGCACGCCCGGATGGCCTTCGAGGCCGGCAAGCACGTGCTGTGCGAGAAGCCGCTGACCCTCAACACCGCCGAGGCCGAGGAGATGGTCGCGCTGGCGGCCCGGCACGACCGGTTCCTCATGGAGGCCATGTGGATGGCCTGCAACCCGGTCATCCGGGCCCTCCAGGACCCCGACCGGTTCGGGACGCCGCGGCAGGTGCACGCCGACCTGGGGTTCGTGGTCGACCGTCCGGCCACCGACCGGCTGCTCGACCCGGCGCTCGGCGCCGGCGCCCTGCTCGACATGGGCATCTACCCGCTGACCTTCGCGCACCTGCTGCTGGGCGAGCCGACCCGGCTCGCGGCGGTGGCCAACCTCAGCGAGAGCGGCATCGACCTCGACGTCGCGGTCGCCGGCCTGCACCCCGGCGGTGCCATCTCCGCGTTGAGCGCCTCGATGACCTCGGTCTCGCCCCGGACGGCCACGGTGGCGACCGACCGCGGGACGCTCGTCGTGCCGACACAGTTCCACCACCCGACGTACGCCGAGTGGACACCCGTCGGCGGCGAGACCGAGCGGATCGAGGGTGCCGAGCCGTTGCTCGGCAGCGGCCTGGGCAACGAGGCGGCCGAGGTGCAGCGCTGCCTGCGCGAGGGGCTGCGCGAGAGCCCGCTCGTCCCGCACGCGCAGACGTTGTCGCTGATGCGGCAGATGGACGACATCCGCGCGCAGGTCGGGGTCAGGTACGACGCCGACGGCGCTTGAGGTCCGTTGACTAGGGTTGGGGTCGTGCCTTCCGCTGGAACCGCCGATCTGGTCATCGTCGCCAACAGGTTGCCCGTCGACCGGGTGACCCTGGCCGACGGCAGCCCGGGCTGGCGCACGTCGCCCGGCGGGCTGGTGACCGCGATCGAGCCGGTGCTCCGCGCCAACGACGGCGTGTGGGTCGGCTGGCCCGGCGGCACCGAGCAGGACCTCCAGCCGTTCGAGTTCGACGGGCTCTCGCTCGTGCCGATGACCATGTCGGCCGAGGAGGTCAAGGACTTCTACGAGGGCTTCTCCAACGGCACCCTCTGGCCGCTCTACCACGACGTGGTGGCCAAGCCGGAGTTTCACCGCGAGTGGTGGGACGCCTACGTGGGCGTCAACCAGCGCTTCGCCGAGAAGGCCGCCGAGCTCGCGTCCGAGGGCGCGACGGTGTGGGTCCACGACTACCAGCTCCAGCTGGTGCCGCAGATCCTGCGCTCGCTGCGACCCGACCTGCGGATCGGTTTCTACCTGCACATCCCCTTCCCGCCGGCCGAGCTCTTCCAGCAGCTGCCGTGGCGCCGCCAGATCCTCGAGGGGCTGCTCGGCGCGGACCTCGTCGGCTTCCAGATGAACGGCGGCGCCCAGAACTTCGTGCGCCTCGTCCGCCAGCGGGTGGGCCACAAGACCCACCGTGACCTCGTCTACCTGCCCGACGGCCGCACCGTGAAGGCGGCGGCGTTCCCGATCTCGATCGACGCGAAGGGCTTCGAGGAGCTGGCCCGCTCCGAGCGGGTGGAGAAGCGTGCGGAGACGATCCGCGACGCGCTCGGCAGCCCCCGCAAGGTCTTCCTCGGGGTCGACCGGCTCGACTACACCAAGGGCATCTACGCCCGGCTGCGCGCCTTCAGCGAGCTGATCATCGACGGGCACTTCGACGTCGAGGACGCCGTCTTCGTGCAGGTCGCAACGCCCTCGCGGGAGCAGGTCGAGCAGTACCGCATCCTGCGCGACGAGATCGACCGGCTCGTCGGCCACATCAACGGCGACCTCGGCCGGATCGGCCGCCCGGCGATCTCCTACCTGCACTCCTCCTACCCGCGCGAGGAGATGGCCGCGCTCTACCGGGCCGCCGACATCATGGTCGTCACGCCCTACCGCGACGGCATGAACCTCGTCGCCAAGGAGTACGTCGCGACCCGCTACGAGGACGACGGGGCCCTGGTCCTCTCGGAGTTCGCCGGTGCGGCCGACGAGCTGCGCCAGGCCTGGCTGGTCAACCCCTACGACATCAACGGCATGAAGAGCGCCCTGCTCGAGGCCTACGCCGCCGACGAGCGCGAGCGCGGCCGCCGGATGAAGGCGATGCGCAAGACCGTGCTCCAGCACGACGTCGCCGCCTGGGCCGACGCGTTCCTGCTCGAGCTGGCCGCCGCCCGTGGCGCGCACGGCAAGACCGTGCGGCCCGCCAAGCGGTCCTGAGTCGATCCGATGATCCGTCCATGATCACCGTCTCGACCGACGTCGACCGCATCGACGTCGACCGGGTGCACCGCTGGCTCTCCGAGGACGCCTACTGGGCGCTGGGTCGGAGCCGCGAGGTCGTCGCGCGGTCGATGGCGCACTCGCTGAACGTCGGCGCGTTCGAGGACGGCGAGCTCGTCGGCTACGCCCGCGTGGTCACCGACCACGCGACGTTCGCCTGGCTCTGCGACGTGTACGTCGACCGCGGCCACCGGGGCCGCGGCGTCGGCAGGGCGCTGGTGGAGCGCGTCACGTCCGAGCTCGCCGGCCTCGAGGTGCGGCGGGCTCTCCTGGCGACCGGGGACGCGCACGAGCTCTACGCGGCGTACGGCTTCGGCCCCCTGGAGGACCCCTCCCGCTGGATGTGGCGGACCTTCGCGCCGCAGTGAGCCCCGGATGTGGCCCTTTCAACTGTCCATCCGGGCGCGTCGGGTGGCGGGGTCCGGTAATTTTCGACCCATGGATCTGATCCCCAAGGCCGATCAGGTCGTCTCCGCAGCGAGCAACGTCGCCCACAAGATGCTCTACGGCGGGCTGGCGGACCTCCGGCCGATGCCTCGCACGCTCATCGACGAGGGCACGCTGCGCGAGCTGTACCACTACCGGCCGGCCGCGAAGGTGCAGGAGCAGGGCGACCCCGTCCTGCTCGTGACCCCGCTCGCCGCCCCCGCGCTCTGCTTCGACCTGCGCCGCGGCTGCTCCCTCGTGGAGCACTTCGTGGCGGCGGGCCGCCCGACCTACCTCGTGGAGTACGGCGAGGTGTCGTTCAAGGACCGCGCCCTGGGCATGGAGCACTGGATCGACGAGGTCATCCCGACCGCGATCCGCGAGACCTCGATGCACGCCGGCGGCCGCCCCGTGCACCTGATCGGCTGGAGCCTGGGCGGGATCTTCTCGCTGCTCACCGCCGCCGACCAGCCGGACCTGCCGATCGCGTCGGTGACCGCCGTCGGGTCGCCCTTCGACGTGTCGCTGGTGCCGCTCGTGGCGCCGCTGCGGCCGCTGCTGAACATCGCTCCCGGCCGGGGCATCACCCGCACCTACCAGGCGCTGGGCGGGGCCCCGAAGCCGCTGGTGAAGTGGGCCTTCCAGCTCTCGTCGTTCCAGAAGATGGTGACCAAGCCGCTGGCCGTGGCCACCCACCTCGATGACACCGAGTTCCTCGCGCAGATCGAGGCGGTCGACCGGTTCACCGCCAACATGATCGCCTATCCCGGCCGGACGTTCGGGCAGCTCTACCACCGCTTCGTGAAGGGCAACGCCCTCGTCGGCGGGTCCATCGACTTCGGTGACCGGACCATCTCGGTGGCCGACATCAAGGCCCCGGTCCTGGTCTTCGGCGGCGCCACCGACGGCATCGCCCCGATCCCGGCCGTCAAGGCGGTCGTGCCGCTGCTGTCCTCGTCGGAGGAGGTCCGCTTCGAGGTCGTCCCCGGCGGCCACCTCGGCATGCTCACCGGCCGCTCGGCGCGCACCTCGACGTGGCGGGTGATGGACGAGTGGATCTCCCAGTGGTCCTCCGACGCCGAGGACGAGCCGACCCCGGAGGCGGCCGTCAAGAAGGTCCCGGCGAAGAAGGCTCCGGCGAAGAAGGCCGCTCCGCGGAAGTCGACGGCCTCCGGGGCCTCCGCGGCCTCGAAGAACGGCGTGCCCGCCACGAAGGCAACTCCCGCGAAGAAGGCGGCGGCCAAGAAGACCGCGAAGAAGTCCAGCCCGGACGCGATCGGGTCCAACCCGTCGCGTCGCTACGGGTCGGGCGGGTCGCGGGCGCTGACCCGCTGACGGCTCGGCGGTCGCGGGCGGGATCACCGGTGAGCCGGTGATCCCGGACGTTCTGGAGGGTTGCAACCCCCGGGAACGTACGGGAGTGCCCGGGCGGTGTGGCCCGTGGGACGCGTGATGCGCAGACCCGAACCCCGTCAGCGGGCCGGCGTGCTCCGCGCGAACTCCTCGACGGACGCCAGCGTGTAGCTGCCGTGGTCGGTGCCGAGGCCCTGGGCGACCTGCGCGGCGGCCGCGCACCCGAGCTCGGCGGCACCGCGGAGGTCCCGGCCCACCGAGAGCCCCCGCAGGAAGCCGGCGGAGAACGCGTCGCCGCAGCCGGTGGTGTCCACGACCTCGATCGCGTACGCCGGCACCTCGACCACCTCGTGGGCGGTCACGACCAGCGCGCCCTTGGCACCCTGCGTCACCGCGACGCAGCCCGCCCCGGCGGCGACCAGCGCGCGGGCACCCTCCTCGAGCGACGCGGCGCCGGTGAAGCCGAGGACCTGCTCGTCGTTGGGCAGCAGGTAGTCGGTGTGCGGCAGCGCGTCGGCGATCCAGGCCAGCAGGTCGGGGTCGCCGGGGGCGAGCAAGTCGACGGACGTGGTCGCGCCGATCGAGCGGGCGTGTGCGAGCAGCTCCCCGGCGGCCGGGCCGCCGAGGAACTCCGGCCCGCCCAGGTGCAGGTGGGTGATCCCGTCGAGGGAGGCCAGGTCGAGGTCGTCGAGGGTGAAGGCCCCGTTGGCGCCGATGCAGTGCCACGCCGGCCGGTCGCCGTTGGGTCGCACCGGGATCACCGAGGCGGACGTCTGCTGGTCGGCCTTGCGGACCAGCCCGTCGACCGACACGCCCTCGGCGGCCAGCATCGCGAGCAGGCTCGCGGCGATCGGGTCGTCCCCGACGGCGCCGTACGACGCCACCTCGGCGCCGAGCCTCGCCAGCACGACGGCGGTGCCGCCGGCGGTGCCGGCCGGGCTGAAGCGGATCGTCTCCACGAGCTGGCCCTCGGAGCCGTCGGGGATGCCGGTGATGCCGATGACGTGGGTGTCGAGGACGTGCACGCCGACGGTGGCGATCTTCATGCGGGGTTCTCCTGGGTCGTGCCGTACTGGCGGGCGATGGCCGCGACGATCACGGCCTCCTGCTCGGCGGGGGTGAGCTCGCGCGGCGTGCCGAGGGCGCTCGCGCGGTGGTGCAGGGCGGCCAGCCACTCCAGCAGCAGGGCGTGGTCGACGGCCTTGGCGAGGCTGGAGCCGATCGCGACCGAGCCGTGGTTGGCCATCAGCGCGGCCTGCCGGTCGACGAGCGCCTCCCGGACGAACGCCGCGAGCTCGGGCGTCCCGAACGTCGCGTACGCCGCCACCCGGATCGGACCGCCCAGCAGCAGCTGCTGGTAGTGCAGCACCGGCAGCTCGTCGAGCACGCAGGCGACCGCGGTCGCGAACGGCGCGTGGGTGTGCACGACGGCGCTGGTGCCCGTGGCGGCGTACACGCCGAGGTGGAGGTCGAGCTCGGACGTGGGCACCAGCGTGCCCTCGACCACCCGGCCGGAGAGCGTCACGACCGTGACGTCCTCGGGGGTGCAGTCGGCGAGCACGACGCCGGTCCCGGTGACCGCGACCAGGTCGCCGACCCGGGCGCTGACGTTGCCGGCGGTGCCGATGAGGAGCCCTTCGGCGGCGAGCCGTCGGGCGGCCGACGCGACCGCCGCGACCAGGTCGCCGGTCACGCGCTCACCGAGCCATCACCGCGGCCGTCACCGGGGGATCCCGGCCAGCCCGGCCGCGGTCGCGTGCCGCTCGAGGTAGGCGGTGACCATGGTGATGCCCTCCTCGATGAGGACCGGGTCGCCCTCGAAGTCGTGCTCGAAGGCCAGCTGGAAGACCCGGTCGCCCACCTCGACGGCCATCAGCGTCATCTGCTGGGTCAGGTCGGGGCCGGCGAGGCCGGTGTCGCGGGCGAAGGCGAAGAGGGTCTCGGCCACCCGGGCGTTGTGCTCGCGGCCGAACTGGTGCACCGCGGCGTTGGTGCGCCCGCGCAGGTAGATCTCCACGAACGCGCGCCGGCGGTGGTAGACCGCGACGAAGGCCAGCATCGTGGTGCGCACGACGCTGGAGACCGAGAGCACGTCGAGCTTCCCGAGGTCCTCGAGCACCTGGGCGTCCATCTCGTCCATGTCGCGCTGGGCGAGGGCGAGGAGGACGTCCTCCTTGTCGGCGAAGTACTGGTAGAGCGAGGCGACCGGGGCTCCCGCGGCCTGGGCGATGTCGCGGGTGCTCAGCGACTCCACGCCCTGCTCGACGACCAGCCGGGCCGCCGCGTCGAGGAGGCCCTCGACGCGGCGGCGGCTGCGCTCCTGCCGGGGGACCCGTCGCTTCGGGGGGGAATCGGAGGTCCGTACCGGAGGCATGGGCGTCAGCATACGACAGCAATAGAAAACTGACACATGTTCACGTTAGTATCGTTGAACCGCACCGCCCCGCGCCGACGTACCGAGCCCCAGGAGCCGCCATGACCCAGCCCCAGCTCTCCCGCCGCACCCTGCTCGGCAGCGCCTCGCTGGGCGGCCTGCTCGCCGGCGCGACGGTGGGCACCGGAGCCCTCACGGCCGGCGCCGACGCCGCGGCAGGGTCGCTGCAGGGCGCGCTCCCCCGCACGGTCGACGTCGTCGTCGTGGGTGGCGGCATCTCCGGGCTCGTCGCGGCCCGCAAGGTCGCTCGCGGCGGCCGGAGCGTGCTGCTCGTCGAGGCCCGCAACCGCGTCGGCGGCCGGGTGCTCAACCACCACCTGACCGGCGTCGGCGAGCACGGAGCGACCATCGAGTCCGGCGGCGCGTTCATCGGCCCCACCCAGACCCACATCGCCGCGCTGGCCAAGGAGCTCGGCGTCGCGACGTTCAAGGAGTACAACACCGGCAACTCGGTCTACGTCTCCTCCACGACCGGTCGGATGGAGTACTCCGGCACCGTCCCGCCGGACCCGACGATCCTCCCGGACGCGGCCAACCTGCTCCAGCAGATCGACACGTACGCCGCGGAGATCCCCGTCGACGCCCCCTGGACCCACCCGCGGGCCGCCGAGTGGGACGCCATGACGCTCGGCGAGTGGATCCGCGCCAACGCGGTCAACAAGGACGGCGTGGAGAACCTCATCCGCTGCTGGACCCAGCCCGGCTTCGGCGCCGACCCCAGCGAGCTCTCCTTCCTCTACACGCTCTGGTACGTCGCCTGCTCGGGCAACGAGACCAACGTCGGCACCTTCGAGCGCAACTCCGACACCGCGGGCGGCGCCCAGGAGCGTCGCTTCGTCGGCGGCTCCCAGCTCGTGCCGCTGCGCCTGGCCGCGAAGCTCGGCGACATCGTCGCGCTGGCCGCACCGGTCCACCGGATCGAGCAGAAGGACCACGGCGTCACCGTCCACACCGCCCGGGGCAACGTCGTGGCCAAGCGGGTCATCGTCGCCGCACCGCCGCCGCTGGTGCTCGACATCGACTGGTACCCCCACCTCCCGGCCCGCCGCCTCCAGCTGCTGCGCCACGTCGACATGGGCCAGCTGATGAAGTGCGACGCGATCTACAAGAAGCCCTTCTGGCGCGAGGCCGGCCTCAACGGCTTCGGCATCAACGACTCCGGCGCCTGCCGCGCCGTCTTCGACAACTGCCCCAAGCCCGGCGAGCCCGGCGTGCTGCTGGCCTTCGTCGGCGGCGACACCTGGCGCACCTACGGCGTGATGACCAAGGCCAAGCGTCGCAAGGCCGTCCTCGAGGGCTTCGCCGCGATGTTCGGCGACGAGGCGTTGCACCCGATCGACTACGTCGAGCACGACTGGACCCACGAGCGCTGGACCAAGGGCGGGCCGGTGGCCAACTACTCCCCCGGCACGATGCTGCAGTTCGGCTCGGCGATCCGGAAGCCGTTCGGCCGCGTGCACTGGGCCGGCACCGAGACCTCGACCTACTGGACCGGCTACATGGACGGCGCCTGCCGCGCCGGCGAGCGCGCCGCCGTCGAGGTGCTGGAGCAGCT
This sequence comes from Nocardioides ginsengisegetis, assembly GCF_014138045.1. Classification (NCBI taxonomy): domain Bacteria; kingdom Bacillati; phylum Actinomycetota; class Actinomycetes; order Propionibacteriales; family Nocardioidaceae; genus Nocardioides; species Nocardioides ginsengisegetis. The sequence continues at coordinate 239,269 of NZ_JACGXA010000001.1, read as the reverse complement.
GTGAGGCGACTGGCCGCACTCGTCACGATCCTCGTCCTCGCGGTCTCTGCCGCACAGGGGACGGCAGAGGCCGCACCGGCCCGCGAGAAGTGGGACACGCGGGTGTTCTCGCTGGTCCCGTCGCCGGGCTACCCGGCGTACGTCCTGGCGCACCGCAACGGACGCGTGTACGCCGGCAGCTACTCCAACCCGCAGGGCGACTCGCAGCGCTCGCGGGTCTTCGAGTGGTCGGGCTCCGGCGCGCTGCTGCGGTCGTGGACGGTGCCGGGCCAGGACCTGACGACCGAGCGCGGCGTGCAGGTGGCCAACCAGGACGCGCGCGGGCGGCTGGTGCTGCTGGAGAAGTCGCGGGCCCGGGTGATGACGCTCGACGTCCGGAGCGGCCGCTTCCACACGTGGGCGACGCTGCCGGACCTGCCGACGTGCACGCCCGGGACGACCGGCCCGGACTGCTCCCCCAACGCCGCGGACCTGCCGGCGATCCCCAACTACGCGACGTGGGGTCCGGGCGGGGCGCTCTACGTCACCGACTACGGCCAGGCGGTGATCTGGAAGATCCCGCGCGGGACGGTGGAGCCGCGGGTGTGGTTCGCCTCGCCGCAGCTCGACGGGTCCGACTTCGGGACGACCGGCATCGTCTTCCGGCCCGGTCGCCGCGACTTCCTGATCAGCCAGCAGTCGACGGCCGTCGACGCGTCGGTGCCGACCGACGGCAAGCTCTACGCCCTGCCACTGCTGGACTCCGGGCGCCCCGGCACGCTCGCGACGCTGTGGACCTCCTCCCCCGGCGACCTGCCCGACGGCTTCGGCATCGCGCGGTCCGGGCACGTGTACGTCGCCAACGCCGGCCTCTCCAACCAGCTCGTCGAGCTCGGGCCCGACGGCACCGAGATCGCCCGCTTCCCCGACGCGACCGCCAACGGCTCGAACGGCTCGTCGATCCCCTTCGACACTCCGTCCTCGGCGACCTTCTTCGGGACCCGGGTCCTGGTGGCCAACCAGTCGTACTTCGGCGACACCTCCCACCACGCGATCCTCGACGTCCAGGTCGGTGAGCGCGGGCGGGCGACGTACCTCCCGGACAACGCGTTCTGGAGCTGAGGGTGGGGAGGAATCGCCGTTCAACCGGTGATTCCGGCAGGGGCTAACGTGGCCGCCATGAGCGCGCTGGCGGGACTGGTCGAACGCGGGCTGGTGGCGCCCGACTGGGCGGAGGCGCTGGCGCCGGTGGACGAGCAGATCGGCGCGATGGGGCAGTTCCTGCGGGCCGAGATCGCGGCCGGGCGGGCCTACCAGCCGAGCGGGGAGCACGTGTTCCGGGCGTTCCAGCGCCCGCTCGCCGACGTCCGGGTGCTGGTCGTGGGGCAGGACCCCTACCCCAACCCCGCGCACCCGATCGGGCTGAGCTTCGCCGTACGGCGTGACGTGACGCCGCTTCCGCCGAGCCTGGCCAACATCTACCGCGAGCTGGCCGACGACGTCGGCGTCACCCCGCCCCCGCACGGCGACCTGACCGCGTGGGCAGACCGGGGCGTGATGCTGCTGAACAGGACCCTCACCGTGCAGCCCGGGGCGTCCAACAGCCACCGCGGCAAGGGCTGGGAGCCCGTGACCGAGCGGGCGATCGTCGCGCTGGCCGAGCGCGGCGGTCCCTGCGTGGCGCTCCTCTGGGGCTCCGACGCACGACGGCTCAAGCCGCTGCTCGGCCCGATCCCCGCGGTGGAGTCGCCGCACCCGTCGCCGCTGTCGGCGTACCGCGGCTTCTTCGGCAGCCGCCCCTTCAGCCAGGCCGACGCGTTGCTGGTCCAGCAGGGCGCGGCGCCGCCCGACTGGACGCTGCCGGTGGAATAAAGTTGATGCTTCAACCATTGGAGTGCTCATGAACGATCGCATGCCCGCGCTGTACATCGGTCACGGCGCCCCTCCCCTCCTCGACGACCCCACCTGGTCCGGCCAGCTCGCCGCCTGGGCGGCCGACCTGCCGCGGCCGAAGGCGATCCTGATCGTGAGCGCCCACTGGGAGTCCGCGCCGGTCAGCCTGACCGCCAGCGGCGCTCCCCTGGTTTACGACTTCGGGGGCTTCGACCCGAAGTACTACCGGATGACCTACGAGACGCCGGACGCCACCGCACTGGCCACCCGAATCGCGGGGCTGATGCCCGCCACCGAGCCGGTCCACCAGCACGCCAGCCGCGGCCTCGACCACGGCGCCTGGGTGCCGCTGCGGATCATGTACCCCGACGCGGACATCCCGGTGCTGCAGATGTCGCTGCCCACCCACGACCCGGTGCGCCTGATGGCGCTCGGCGAGCGGCTGCGGCCTCTCCGGGACGAGGGCGTGCTCATCATCGGGTCCGGCTTCCTCACCCACGGCCTGCCGTTCCTCACCGACTTCCGCCTCGACGCGGCCGCCCCCGGCTGGTCGAAGGACTTCGACGCGTGGGCTGCCGACGCCCTCGCCCGCGGCGACGTGGACGAGCTCGCGAACTACCGCTCGAAGGCCCCCGGCATGCCCTACGCCCACCCCACCGTCGAGCACTACACCCCGCTCTTCGTCACCCTCGGCGCCGCGACCACGCCCGACGAGCCCGGCCTCCAGGTGATCGACGGGTTCTGGCTCGGGCTCTCGAAGCGGTCGCTGCAGGTCGCCTGAGAGGTCGAATCGGGACTTTCGGTCACTCGAATCGGCACTTTCGGTCAACCCGTCGACCGAAAGTCCCGACTCGACTGACGAGAACCCCCGACTCGAGTGGTCAGAAGTCCCGATTCGACACGCACGGGCGGCCGGCAACGGGTTATTCGGCGGTGATCTCGTCCAGCTCGACGAGGTCGGCCTCGGTCGGCTCCCAGCGCAGCGCGGCCGCGTTGGCGCGGACCTGGTCGCCGGACGTGGCGCCGGAGATGACCGACGAGACGGCCGGCTGGGCGGCGAGACCGGCGATCGCGACGTCGAGGACGCTGAGGTCGCGCGCGGCGGCGTACGCCTCGACGGCCTCGATCCGGTCCCAGTCGGCGGCGTCGAGCCAGGACGACCGCGACGGGTCGAGCGCGGCGCGCGAGCCGTCCGGGGCTGCCGCACCGCGGCGGTACTTGCCGGTGAGCAGGCCGTACTCCAGCGGGAAGAACGGCAGCACCCCCAGGCCGAGGTGCTCGCACGCGGGGACGACCTCGTCCTCGATCGTCCGGTCGAGCAGCGAGTAGCGGTTCTGCACGGACACGAACCGCTCGAGGCCGGCCGAGCGGGCGGTCCAGTCGGCGTCGGCGACCTGCCAGCCGGCGAAGTTGGAGCAGCCGAGGTAGCCGATCTTGCCCTCGTGGACGAGGTCGGTGAGCACCGAGAGGGTCTCCTCGATCGGGGTCAGCTCGTCGGGCGCGTGCAGCTGGTAGAGGTCGATGTGGTCGGTCTGCAGCCGGCGCAGCGACGCCTCGACCGCGCGGCGTACGTAGCGGCGGGACGCCCGGGCGCCGAAGTCCTCACCGTTGGCGCCGCGCATGTCCATGCCGAACTTCGTCGCGAGCACGAACTCGTCGCGCTGCCCCTTGAGCGCCTGGCCCAGCAGCTCCTCGGACCCGCCGGCCGGGTCGCCGTAGATGTCCGCGGTGTCCAGCAGCGTCACGCCCACGTCGCGCGCCGCGGACAGGATGTCGGTGACCCCGTCGAGGTCGACGCGGCGGCTGAACGCGTTGCAGCCGATGCCGACGGCGCTGACCACCAGGCCCGAGTCGCCCAGCGGGCGATAGGTCATCTCGCTCACGGTCGCGACAGTACGACGCGGGGCAAGCCGTCAGCGGATGCGGGTCTTCCGCATCATCCTCAAGCCCCCGATCATGCTCTTCACGTAGGCGTCGTAGTCCTGGCCGGGGCGGGCGCCCATGACCTGCTTCTTCAGGACGGCGAGGTTCTGCACGTCGGTGTACTTCAGCAGGCCCTGGTCGCCGTGGCGTGCGCCGACCCCCGACTGCTTCACCCCGCCCGAGGGTGTGCCCTTGGACGCGAACGCGGTGGCGAGGATGTCGTTGACGTTGACGTTGCCCGACTCGATCCGCCGCCCGACCTGGCAGGCGGTGGCCAGGTCGCCGCCCCAGACCGAGGCGTTCAGCCCGTAGTCGGTGTCGTTGGCCAGCGCGACCGCCTCGTCGACGGTGTCGTAGGAGTGCAGCGCGACGACCGGGCCGAAGGTCTCGGTGACGCCGCAGAGCATGTCGCGGGTGACGCCCTCGAGGATCGTCGGCTCGAAGAACGCCGGCCCCAGGTCGGGCCGCGCGCGGCCGCCGGTGAGCACGGTGGCGCCCTTGGCGACGGCGTCCTCGACGTGCGAGGCCACGCGGTCCTTGTGGTCGGGAGAGACGAGCGAGCCCATGTCCGGCCCGAAGTCGTACGACGCCCCGATGGTGAGCGCCTCGGTCGCCGCGACGAACTTCTCCCGGAACTCCGCGTAGCGCGAGGCCGGGAGGTACATCCGCTCGATGTGCATGCAGATCTGGCCGGTGTTGCCGAATGCCCCGAACAGCGCGCCCTGCACGACCTCGTCGAGGTCGGCGTCCTCGAGCACGATCATGGGGTTCTTGCCGCCGAGCTCGAGGCAGCAGCCGATCAGGTTGCGACCGGCCCGCTCGCCGATGACCCGCCCCGTGGCCGTGGAGCCGGTGAACATCACGTAGTTGGCGTTGTCGATCAGGGTCGGCCCGACGTCGGGCCCCTCGCCGCACACGACCTGGAAGAGGCCCTTCGGCAGCCCGGCCTCCTCGAGCATCTCGATGCCGTAGAGCGGGGACAGGGCGGTCTTGTTGTCGGGCTTGAGGACGATCGCGTTGCCGGCCATCAGCGCCGAGATCGAGTCGGAGATGCCCGTGGCGAACGGGAAGTTCCACGGCGCGATGATCCCGACGACCCCCTTGGGCTGGCGGATCTCGGTCGAGGAGGACAGGAACGGCACCGGCCCGCCGCGCTTCACCGGAGCCAGCAGCTTCGGCGCGCGCTTGAGGTAGTGGCTCATCACCATCACCGGGTCGCAGGTCTCCTCGATCGCCATCCGCCGGTTCTTGCCGCTCTCGGCCTGGATCAGGTCGGTCGTGGTCTGCGCGTTGTCGAGGAAGAGCGTGTGGGCCCGCTTGAACACCGCGAGCCGCTCGGACAGCGGCCGCGCGGCCCACGCGCGCTGGGCGGTGCGGGCCACGGCGTACGCCGCCTCGATGTCGGCCGGCGTCGACTGCGGCAGCTCGACGAGCACCTCGCCGGTGTAGACCTCGGTCAGCTTCCAGGTCCCGCCGCTGGTGGACGGGACCCGCGAGACGAGCCGCTGGAGGAAGGCGTCGGTCAGCGACGCGGGTCGGGTGAGGGTCATCGCAGCACCAGCTCCGCGGCCATCTCGCCGATCATGATCGCCGGTGCGTTGGTGTTGCCGCCGGTGATCGACGGCATGATCGAGGCGTCCGCGACGCGGAGCCCGTCGATGCCCCGGACCCGCAGGTCCGGCGTGACCACGGCGAGCTCGTCGACGCCCATCCGGCAGGTGCCGACGCCGTGGTAGACCGACGTGGCCCGGTTGAGGATCGCGTCGCGCAGCGCCTGCCCACGTACGGCGGCGCCGGGGTGGATCTCCTCCTTGACCGCGCCGCCGAAGGCCGCGCCGCCCATGATCTCCCGGACCATCTCCGAGCCCTCGGTGAGGACGTCGAGGTCGGCCGGGTCGGCGAGGTACTGGAAGTCGATGAGCGGGGCCGCGGTCGGGTCGGCCGACGCGAGCCGCAGGGTGCCCCGCGACCGGGGGTAGATGAGCGTCGTGAGGACGGTCAGCGCCGTCCGCGGGTCGACCTTGTGCCGGATCGGCGCGTCCTGGTTGGGCGAGACGTAGGCCCACGGCAGCAGGTGCAGCTGGAGGTCGGGGACGTCGGTGGCCTGGGAGGTGCGGAGGAACGCCAGCACCTCGAAGACCGAGTTGGCCAGGAAGCTGCGGCCCGGCCGCACCGTCTCCTTCGCGAGGCCGGAGGCGAAGAAGAGGGCGTTGCCCTTCATCCTCGAGCTGGTCGCGTGGAAGGTCAGCGCGTGGAAGAGGTGGTCGTGCAGGTTGTCGCCGACCGGCAGGTCCGCGAGGACGTCGATGCCGTGGTCGGTGAGGTGCTGCGCGTGGCCGATGCCCGAGAGCATCAGGATCTGGGCCGAGCCCACGAAGCCCGCGGAGAGGATGACCTCCTTGCCGGCCCGGACGGTGCGCCGCGCGCCGTTCTTGTCGGTGACCTCGACGCCGGTCGCCCGGCCGTGCTCGATCACCACCCGGCGTACGAGCACCTCGGTCTGGAGCTCGAGGGTCGGCGGGGCGAGGTGGTGGACGTAGCCGCGGGAGGCGCTGTAGCGCAGGCCGTCGGCGGCGTTCTGCTGCATCCGGCTCACCCCCTCCTGCGACTCGGCGTTGTAGTCGTCGAGCACCTTCACGCCGAGCGCGTCGGACGTCGCCTGCAGGAACTGCAGCGAGCCCTCCTGCGGGATCTTGTTGCGGGTGACCCGGATCGGGCCGCCGGCGCCGCGGTAGTCGTTGGCGCCGTCCTCGAAGTCCTCCATGCGCCGGTAGGCCGCGTTGACGTCGTCGGCCGACCAGCCCGTGTTGCCCTCGGCGGCCCAGGAGTCGTAGTTGGCGCGGTTGCCGCGGACGTAGACCATGCCGTTGATCGAGCTGGAGCCGCCCACGACCTTGCCGCGCGGGACCGGCATCTTCCGGTCGAGCAGGTGCTTCTGCGGGGTGGAGTAGTAGCCCCAGTCGACCCGCTTCTTGATCTCGGGCACGGCGTGCATCGGGCCGATCATGCCGGGCTTCTTCACGAGGTACTGCTCGTCGCTCTTGCCCGCCTCGAGCAGGATCACGCTCGCGCCGGACTGGGCCAGCCGGCCGGCGACGGTGGCGCCCGAGCTGCCGGACCCGACGACGACGTAGTCGGCCTCGCTGGACCGGTGGACCTGCTTGGGCATGGGGCACCTCGCGCTCGATCTGTACGAATCACCGGTCAACCCGTGATTTGCGCATAACTGTAACGCGTTCTAGTTTGCCCGTACAGGTCGTCCACGGGGAGACTCCCCGGGGTGAAGATCCTCTCCGTCCAGTCCTCCGTCGCCTACGGCCACGTCGGCAACTCCGCCGCCGTCTTCCCGCTCCAGCGGCTCGGCCACGACGTCTGGCCGGTGCTCACCGTGCACTTCTCCAACCACACCGGGTACGGCGCGTGGCGCGGGCCGCTGCTCGCGCCCGACGACGTACGTGAGGTGATCGCCGGGATCGAGGACCGCGGCGTGCTCGGCGAGGCGGACGCGGTGCTGTCCGGCTACCAGGGCGACCCGGCCGTCGGCGGGGTCATCCTCGACACGGTGGCGCGGGTCAAGGCGCTCAACCCCGACGCCGTCTACTGCTGCGACCCGGTGATGGGCGACGTGGGCCGCGGCATGTTCGTGCGGCCGGGGATCCCGGAGTTCATGCGCGACACCGTGCTGCCGGCGGCCGACGTGCTGACCCCCAACCACTTCGAGCTCGACTTCCTCGCCGGGCGGACCACGAGGACCCTCGAGGAGGTGCTGGAGGCCGTCGACGCGGTGCGTGCGCGGGGACCCCGCGACGTGCTCGTCACGAGCGTGCTCCACGACGGCGTCGCCGACGGGTCCCTGGACGTCGTGGCCGTCTCGGACGCCGGCGCCTGGGCCGTCACCACTCCCCTGCTGCCGATCAGCCCCAACGGGTGCGGCGACGTGACGGCCGCGCTCTACCTCGCGCACCTGACCGCGACCGGCTCGGCCGAGGTCGCCCTGGCCAGGACCACCTCGTCGGTCTTCGCGATCCTCGAGGCGACGATCGCCGCCGGCACCCGCGAGATCCAGCTCGTCGCCGCCCAGGAGGCGATCGCGTCCCCGCCGGAGACCTTCGTGCCGCGCCGGTTGCGGTGACTCCCTAGGCTGACTTCGTGCTCGCCCGTCATCGCTGGTCGCTCGCCGCGACCCTGCTGGTGCTCGCCGGACTCTTCGGCATGCACGGGATGGCCGACCACTCGACGGGGCACACGACTGCGCACCAGGCCATGGCCACGGCCGTGCACGACGTCGCCGACGCGGCCCCGGCCGGCGACGTCGCGACCCCGGCCCCGGGCGCGCTCGAGCTGTGCGTGGCGGTCCTGCTCGGCGGGCTCCTGCTGCTGCTCCTGCTCGGCCGCGGCGAGCGACGTACGCCGTGGGCACTGCCGCGGGCCGTCACCGTGGCCGCACCCACCCCTCGTGGTCGCGACCCCGACCCACCCACGCCTGCCCTGCTCTCCGTGTACCGCTGCTGAGGCGCCGGGCGCTGTCGCGCGCCCTCCTCCCGCACGCACCCACACGAACCCAGGAGAAGCAGATGTTCCGCACCACCCGTCTTGTCACCGCGCTCGCAGCGGCCGCCCTCGTCCTCGCCGGCTGCGGCTCGTCGGACTCCGAGCCCGAGATCGCCTCGCACGGGGCGTACAACGACGCCGACGTCGCGTTCGCGACCCAGATGATCCCGCACCACGCGCAGGCCCTCGCCATGGTCGACCTGACCCACGGCCGCCCGCTCGACCCGCCCGTCCAGGAGATCGTCCAGCAGATCCTCGACGCCCAGACGCCCGAGATCGAGACGATGGCCGGCTGGCTCGACGACTGGGGCCGGAAGGTCCCGGCCACCATGAACGACCACATGCACGCCGACGAGGGCGGCATGGCCGGCATGGACTCCGACTCGGACACGCCGGGGATGATGACGGCCGACGAGATGGCAGGGCTGGAGTCCGCGTCCGACGCGGAGTTCCAGGACATGTGGCTGGAGATGATGGTCCGCCACCACGAGGGCGCCATCGAGATGGCGAAGACCGAGTCGCAGGACGGGAAGTTCCCCGCGGCCCTCGACCTGGCCGACAGCATCGCGACCTCACAGGCCAAGGAGATCGGCACGATGAAGGCGCTGCTCGCGCGGTGAATCAGTGGCCGCCGCGCGCGGTCAGTAGGACTGGCCGCGCGCGTAGCGGGCCCGTCGCGTGTGCCGGCCCTTGCCGCGGTTGCGACTCTTGTAGGTCGGGAGCTGCGAGTCGCAGTTGGGGCACACCAGGCGAAGGTTGTCCCGAGCGTTGTTGGCGGAGTCGCCGTCGATGTGGTCGAGGACGAACGCGAGAGGCTGCCCGTTCCACAACTCCGGGCCGCCGCACACGGCGCACAGACCGTCCTGCTCCAGCAGGATATGGCTGCGCACGTAGTGGCCCTGGTTGCTGCCGGGGAAGGCCGTGCCTGTCGCCAGCCAGAGCTCGATCTTGGCGCGCCTGTCGGATGCCCGCTGGCAGGCGTTGCTGCAATAGACGCGAGCCCGACGGCCTTCGCACTGCGCGCCACAGCCCCGACAGGTGAACATGTCTGCACGCTAGGCAGGGGCGCCGACAGTTCTGGTTCGGAGCCGGTGACAGGAGTCGAACCCGCGACATTTCGCTTACAAGGCGAACGCTCTACCAACTGAGCTACACCGGCCTCGCCGTCGACCGGGGGTCGGCGGCGAGGCCACATGCTAGTTGGTCGCCCCGTGTGCCTGAGGACGCGCCATGGCGCGTCCTCAGGCACACGCGGCGGGTCAGGCGGCGAGGAAGGCGTCGAGGGACCGTCGGATCCCCGCGGCGTCGAGACCGTGCGCGCGGACGTGCTCGCGGGCGGTGCCGTAGTGCCGGTGCTCGTCGCGGCCAACACCGAGGGCGAGCAGCCGGTGCGGGACGTCGCGCAGCGCCTCGGCGACGACCCGCGACGACGTCCCGGCCAGCCACGGCTCGACCAGCACGACGTCCGGCGAGCCGAGGACGGCCCGCAGGCCACGGCCGTCGAAGGGCCGGACGGTGGAGGAGTACAGGACGGTGACATCGAGCCCAGCGGTCGCGACCAGCACGTCGTCGAGCACCGGCCCGAGGGCGATGACGGTGGCGCCGGCACCGCGGCGTACGACGTGGAAGCGGCCGTGGGCGGGGTACGCCGCCGCGTTGGTCTGGCCGACCACCCGGACGTAGTGCAGGCCGTCGCCGGCCACGACCGTCCGCAGGATCGCGTCGACCTCGACGGCGTTCGACGGGGCGTGTACGTGCACGCCGGGCAGGGTGTCGAGCAGGGCGACGTCGCCGGGCGCCTGGTGCGTGCGGCCACCCCCGGGGATGTCGAAGGACCCGCCCGCTCCGACGAGCACGCCCCCGACGTCCTGGTGGCCGAAGCCGAGCTTGACCTGCTCGAAGGCGCGCTCCACGAGGAACGAGCTGAACGTGTGCACCACCGGCCGCATCCCGGTCAGCGCCATCCCCGCGCCGACGTTGACGAGCAGCTGCTCGCGGATGCCGACGTTGACGACGCGGTCGGGGTGGCGGGCCTCGACGTCGCCGAAGTACTGCGCGGAGATCTCGGCGTAGACCAGGGCGACGCTGTCGTCGGTGTCGACGAGGTCGGCGGTGGTGCGGGCGAACTGTTGGCGGGCGTCCATCACGACTTCTCCTCGACAGTGGCGATCACGGCGTTGGGGCGGCCGATCCCCCGGTGGGACAGGGCCTTCTCGAGCAGGTCGTGGTCGCGACCGTCGACGGTGACGGTGTCCCAGCCCTCGACCTCGAAGCGGGCGGCGATCCGGCCCGGCACGGCGTACGACGTGGACCGGTTGTCGACGACCACGACCGTCAGCGCGTCGAGCCCCAGCGCGGCGGCGAGCTCGGTCGCCTCGTGGTTGCTCCCCTCGTCGAGCTCGGCGTCGCCGACCAGCACGACCACCCGCGACGCGATGCCCTGCGCGCGCAGCCCCAGGGCCGTGCCGACCGCGAGCGGGAAGCCGTGGCCCAGCGAGCCGGACGAGATCTCGACGCCGGGCACGAGGTTGCGGTCGGGGTGGTAGCCGAGCGGCGAGTCGTAGGTCGCCCAGTCGGCGAGCCAGGACTCCGGGAAGAAGCCCTGGTCCACGAGGACCGCGTAGTAGGCCATCGGGCCGTGGCCCTTGGACAGCAGGAAGCGGTCGCGCGTCCGGTCGCCGGCGGTCGACGGCGAGACGTCGAGGACCCGCTCGTAGAGGACGCGGACCACGTCCAGCGTCGAGGTGGCGGCGGCGGAGTGCTTCTCGTCGCCGGTCATCAGGGACACCAGCCGGTGCAGCTCGGCGGCATGGGGATCGTGCGGTGTGGACATGCAACACAGGGTTCAACTTGAAGTCGAGTTGAAGTCAAGTCAGGCTCGACCCATGACCCAGCTGACGATCGGCCACCTCGCCGAGCGCGCCGGGGTCGCCACGTCCGCGATCCGCTTCTACGAGTCGCGCGGCCTGATCCGGTCGGTGCGGACGCCCGGCAACCAGCGGCGCTACGAGCAGGCCACCCTGCGCCGGGTCGCGTTCATCCGGACCGCCCAGCGAGTCGGGCTCAGCCTCGACGAGATCGCCGAGGCGCTGGCCACGCTGCCCGACCACCGCACCCCTACCAAGGCCGACTGGTCCCGCCTGAGCCGCGCGTGGCGCCCCCGCATCGAGGAGCAGATCGAGCGCCTCGAGCGGCTGCGTGACAAGCTCGACGGCTGCATCGGCTGCGGCTGCCTGTCGCTGAAGAACTGCGCCCTGAACAACCCCGACGACGAGGTCGCGCCCCGCGGCCCCGGCGCCGTCTTCCTCGAACCCGACCGGACGGAACCCCGATGACGAGCCTCCTGCACGAGCCCCACCACGACGGATCGCCCCTGTACGTCGGCGACGAGGTCCCCACGCTCGGCTGGTCGACCCAGGTGCGGGTCCGCACCGCCGCGGACGACCCCGTCGAGGCGATGTGGATCCGGACGACGTACGACGCGGAGCCGACGTTCCACCCGTGCGCCGTGGTCGCCCACGAGGGCGACACGGTCTGGTGGGAGGGCACGCTCCCCGTGCACAACCCGGTGACGCACTACCGCTTCCTGCTGGCGCACGGCAGCGAGCAGCGCTGGCTGACCGGCGCGGGTGTGTCCGACCACGACGTGCCGGACGCCTTCGACTTCCGGATCACCGCGCACGCGGCGGCGCCGGACTGGGGCCGCGACGCCGTCGTCTACCAGATCTTCCCCGACCGCTTCGCCCGCTCGGCGGCCGCCGACGAGCGCCCGACCCCGCACTGGGCCGTGCCCGCGGCCTGGGACGACGAGGTCGTCTTCGAGGGCTCCGACCCGCACACGCCGCTGCAGTTCTTCGGCGGCGACCTCGACGGGATCGTCGACCACCTCGACCACATCGGCGAGGTCGGAGCGACGGTCGTCTACACGACGCCGGTCTTCCCCGGCGAGAGCAACCACCGCTACAACGCCTCCACGTTCGACGGCGTCGACCCGCTGCTCGGCGGCGACGAGGCCTACGCCCGGCTCAGCACGGCCGTGCACGAGCGCGGCTGGCGGCTGCTCGGCGACCTGACGACCAACCACACCGGCGACACCCACGAGTGGTTCACCTCCGCCGTCGCCGACCCGGAGTCACCGACCCGCGACTGGTACTACTTCCGCCACGACGGCTCCTACGAGTGCTGGATGGGCCACGGCACGCTGCCCAAGCTCAACCTCGCGCACCCCGGCCTGCGGGCCGCGATGGTCGAGGGCCCCGACAGCGTGGTGGCACGGTGGCTGCGACCGCCGTACGACGTCGACGGCTGGCGGATCGACGTCGCCAACATGACCGGACGGCTCGGCCGCGTCGACGTCAACCAGGAGGTGGCGCGGGCGCTCCGCGCGACCGCCGACGCCGAGCGGCCGGACCCGCTGGTGATCGGCGAGCACAACCACGACGCGTCCAGCGACCTCGACGGCGACGGCTGGCACGGGACGATGAACTACTCCGGCTTCTCCTGGCCGGTGTGGTCGTGGCTCCGCGCCCCCGAGACGGCGGCGCGGCCCTTCGGCCGCCCGGTGCAAGTCCCCCGCCGCGGCGGCCCGCTCGTGCACCGCTCGCTGCGCGAGTGGCTGGCGCGCTACGGCTGGCGCGCCGCCTCTCAGTCGTGGAACATCCTCGGCTCCCACGACTCCGCCCGGATCCGCACCGTCGTCGGCAGCGGCGAGGCGCAGCGGGTCGCGGCCGGGCTGCAGTTCACGCTGCCGGGCGTGCCGATGATCTTCGCCGGCGACGAGATCGGGCTCGAGGGGGTGCTGGGCGAGGACTCGCGGCGTCCGATGCCCTGGGACCGGCCCGACGAGTGGGACCGGGAGACGATGGCGACGTACGCCGCCCTCGCGCGGCTGCGCACCGAGCACGACGCGCTGCGCCGCGGCGGGCTGCGGTGGGCACACGTCGACGACGACGCGCTCGTCTTCGTGCGCGAGCACCCCGCCGGGTCGCTCCTGGTCGCCGCACGGCGGGCCGCCGGCCCGGAGATCGAGCTCCCGTCCGGCCTGCTGGGGCTGGCCGACGGGACGGCACTGCTCGACACCTCCGGTCGCGGGGAGAAGCTCGCAGCCGCCGATGACGTGGTCACCCTCCCGGCCGTCGACGGCCCGACGCTCGCCGTGTGGGCCCTCTGAGCAATAGCCTCACGGGCATGGCACTTCGGATCGTCGCGAGCCGGCCGGACCCGGCGATCGTCACCCTCCCGTGGGACACCCCGCTGGAGGAGTGGACCGACGAGTACGTCGTGCCGCTGCCCCGCGGCCTGTCCCGGCACGTCGTGCGGATCGTGCGGCTGCGCGACCGGACCTACGCGGTGAAGGAGACGGTCGAGGAGATCGCCTTCCGGGAGTACCGCCTCCTGCGTGACCTCCAGCGGATGGGCCTGCCCGCCGTCGTGCCCCAGGGCGTGGTGACCGGCCGCGAGGACGCCGACGACGAGGAGCTGCCGGCCGCCCTGCTCACCGAGCACCTCCGCTTCTCGCTGCCCTACCGCAGCCTGTTCTCGCACGGCATGACCGCCGCCAACCTGCCGTCCCTGATCGACGCGCTCGTCGTGCTGCTCGTCCGGCTGCACCTCGCCGACTTCTTCTGGGGCGACGTGTCGCTGTCCAACGTGCTGTTCCGCCGCAGCGCGGGCGGCTTCGCGGCGTACCTCGTCGACGCCGAGACCGGCGAGCTCAAGGAGAGCCTGTCGGCGAGCATGCGGGAGTACGACCTGACCGTGGCGACCGAGAACGTCTTCGCCGAGCTGCTCGACCTGTGCGCCAGCGACTCGGTCGTCGACGAGGAGCAGGCGTTCGAGATCGTGGGGCTGCTGTCCGACCGCTACCACGCGCTGTGGGACGAGCTGACCGCCGAGGAGCGGTTCTCCGCCCACGAGATGTGGCGCATCGAGCAGCGGATCGAGCGGCTCAACGACCTCGGCTTCGACGTCGACGAGCTCGACATCGTCACCGACTTCGACGGCGACCAGGTGATCATCCAGCCGAAGGTCGTCGAGCTCGGCCACCACCAGCGCGAGCTGCAGAGCCTCACGGGCCTCAACGTCGAGGACGCCCAGGCGCGGCGGTTGCTCAACGACATCGCGGCGTTCACCATGGGCCAGGACCTCGGTCGCGAGGACCGCTACCTCGTCGCCAACAAGTGGCTCGACCAGATCTACGAGCCCCTGATCGCGATGGTCCCGCACGAGCTGCGCGGCAAGCTCGAGCCGGCCGAGATCTTCCACGAGATCCTCGTGCACCGGTGGTACCTCTCCGAGGCCGCCGGCCGCGAGGTCAGCATCTTCGACACCGCCCGCGACTACATCGACAACGTGCTGACCCGCAAGCCCGAGGAGGCGCTGGCGGCGGACGAGATCTAACTCGAGTCGATGCGGTCGAGCCGGCGTGAGGTGCCACGGCGTACGGGACTCACGCCGGCTCGACTGGTCTCAGGGACGGCAGACGCGGCAGGTGGTGAGGTGCGCGTTGTCCTCGCCGACGGGGTGCAGGTCGGAGCGGTGGGAGATCAGCTGGCAGTCGCGGCGGTGCATGGTGGCGCCGTCACCCGCGATCACGGGCAGGCCGGAGACGTCGAGCCCGTCGGAGCGGCCCGCCGCGGCGCGGGAGGTGACGTCGGCGAGGGCGAGGAGGGTGTCGGCGAGCCGCTTGGCGGTCTCCTTCTGGTCGGCCGCCATCCGCGCCAGCCAGGCACCGAAGTAGAGGAACCCCCCGGCGAACGTCAGGCCGAGGCCGAGCAGGCCGCCGGAGACGAGGTAGGACAGCTGGTCGTACTGGTAGGGCGTGTTGGCGGCGCCGTACCAGCCGAGCACGATCACCACGAGGCCCAGCGGCAGCAGGATCGCACCCGCCCAGAACAGCACGATCTGGAGCAGCTGGTAGTGGTTGTCCTTGAGCGGCGCGGCGCCCGAGGTGCCGCGGCTGGACGCCCGCGGGAGCGACGTGGTGGTGCTGGACGGGGCCGGCAGGGTGGTCATCTCTCAGGCCTTTCGGAGGTCGGGCAGGCCGCTGTCGAGGCCGTGCGAGCAGGAGCCGGCGCCGCCGAGGGCGAGCAGGCCGATCTTGCGGAGGTAGGTGCCGCCAGCGGCCGCGAGTCCGATGCCGCCGAAGAGAAGTACGCCGGGCAGGGAGTAGAGCGGCGGCAGGCCGGCTGCGGCCGGGGCCGCGTCGTCGAGCGTGCCGTCGGTCGCCGGGGCCGCCCCCGCGGGCGCGGCGGCGGGCGGGGCGGCGGACGGCGGGGCGACGCTCGTGCCGCCCCCGCCGCTGCTCCCGCCGGACGTCCCGGTCGACCCGTCGCCGCCGGTCGACGGCGGCGTGGTCGGGATGTCGATGCCCTGCACGGTGTCCACGACGGTGGTCGCCGAGCCGAGCGTGATCACGAACCGCGGCGAGAGGTGCACCGCCGCGCCGAGCAGGCTCTTGAGCTGCCCGGCCTGGTCGGGCACCGCGCCGACGATCTCGTCGAACGGCACCTGGTCGAGCATGCCGCGCAGCTGGTGGGTGTCGAGGGTGACCACGAGTCCCGCGACCGTGCTGGTGGCCTTGTCGCCGTCGCGTTCGTACGCCGGCTTCGGCACCGTGACCTGCACGCCCAGCTGGGCCAGGGCCTTGGCGGGATCGTCGGGCAGCCCGGGGATCGGCTGGGACTGGCCGCCGCCCTCGATGCCGTCGGGCCCGATCGCGAACTCCTGGCCCGCGATCGCCAGCGTCCCGTAGCCCGCCTTGCCGCTGGGCTCCGCCTGCTCGCCGTTGCTGGTCGCCAGCGACCGGACGTGCACGCCCGAGATCGTGATGACCCCGCCGAGCAGGTCGATGTCGGACAAGGCCGCGCGCGACGTCGCCGCCACGGTCGAGCCGTCGTTGGTCGAGGAGCTGGTCGAGACGTAGCCGCCGAAGTCGACCAGCGCCGCCAGCTCGGCCGGGATCTGGCAGGACGTGTCCGGCTCGGCGGACTGCTTCGCCTGCTTCTGCGCAGCCGGCGCAGCAGCGGCCGGGGGCTGTGCCACCGGCAAGCCGGGCAGCGGCGGGAGTCCCGGCAGGCCCGGCGTACCGCCGTCGCCCCCGCCGTCACCCGAGCCCTCCGCGCCCGCGTCGTCCACCTGGCAGTCGGTCGAGTAGCCGGTCGACGCCACCGTCTTGTCGGGCGACGCGTGCGTGCGCATCACCATGCCGGGGAACGGCTCGTCGGCCTGGGTGTCCTCCCCCGAGGGCGAGCTGGAGTTCACCTGGTCGGGGTAGCCGCCATCGGCGATCGGGCCGCTGAGCTCGGGGGGCAGCCCGAGGTTCTCCACGATCGTCTTGAAGCCCTCGCCGACCGCGTCGCCCGGCCAGACGTAGCTGGCGCGGCCGCGCGAGCTGCCGGTGTCGGCCTGCACGGTGGAGTAGCCGAAGCTCAGCTCCGCCTGCGGGTTGGCCGGGATCGGGATCGTCGGCTCGTAGATCTCCACGTGGACCGGCGTCGCGGTCGCGAGTGTGCTGAACCCGCTGTACGCCGGGTCGCCGGAGTCGCCCGCCTGCGCGGGTCCGGCCGCGGCGACCGGGAGCATCGTGCCGACGACGGCCGCGGCGGCGAGGGATCGGGTCAGGCGTTGCCGACTGGTGGTCATGCTGCTCCTCCGAGGATGACGTCGGACATGGTGGCGAGGATCTCGGCGGGCTCGCCGGTGGCGACGACGCGGCCGCCGGACATCACCGCTGCGTAGTCCGAGACGCGCAGGGCGGTGCGTGCGAACTGCTCGATGCACAGGATCGAGACGCCGCTGGCCGCGATCTGGGCGACCGTCTCGTAGAGCTCGTCGACGATCAGCGGCGCCAGCCCCATCGACAGCTCGTCGAGCAGGAGCAGCGCGGGATCGGACGCCAGCGCCCGCGACATGGCCAGCATCTGCTGCTCGCCGCCGGACATGGTGCCGGCGAGCTGGGTGCGGCGCTGGTGGAGCCGCGGGAAGTAGGAGTAGGCGGTGTCGAGGACCGCGGCGGCCGGGACCCCGGCGTACGACATCAGGGTGAGGTTCTCCTCGACCGTCAGGTTGGGGAAGACCGACCGGCCCTCGGGGACCGTGCAGAGCCCGAGCCGCGCGAGCTCCTCGGGGTCGGCGCCGCGCACGTGCACACCGCCGAGGTGGATGTCGCCCGACGTCGCCTGCTTCTGGCCGCTGATCACCTTCACGAGCGTGCTCTTGCCGGCGCCGTTGGGCCCGAGCAGCGCCATCACCGCACCCTTGGGCACGCTCAGGTCGACCCCGCGCAGCACCTCGATGCGGCCGTAGGCGGCGTGCAGGTCGACGACCTCGAGGATCGGGACATTCATGCGGGGACCTCCTCGGAGTAGCCGAGGTAGGCCTCCTGGACGCGGCGGTCGGTGCGGATGTCGGCCGGCGAGCCGGACGCGATCACCTTCCCGAAGTCGAGGACGTGGATCTCGTCGCACACCGTCATCACCAGGTCCATGTCGTGCTCGACCATGAGGATCCCGCGCCCCTCGGCGGCCAGGCCGCGCAGCAGCTCGCCGAAGGCGTCGGTCTCGGCCTCGTCGAGCCCCGACGACGGCTCGTCGAGCAGCAGCAGCGTGGGGTCGGCAGCCAGGCAGCGGGCCAGCTCCAGGAGCCGGGCGGTGCCGGTGGGGATGGCGTCGGCGCGCTCGTGGGCGTACGCCGCGATGCCGACCCGCTCGAGCAGCGCGTCGACGTCGGCGGCGACCGGCCGCACCAGCCCGGCCACGCCGCGGTGGATGTCGAAGGCGACCCGGACGTTGTCGCGGACTGTCAGCGAGCCGAACGCCTCGAGCCGCTGGAAGGTGCGACCCATCCCGCGCTTCGACCGCCGGTGCACCGGAGTGCCGGTGACCGTCCGCCCGTCGAACCGCACCTCGCCGCGCGTCGGCTTCTGCAGCCCGCTGATCACGTTGAAGCAGGTCGTCTTGCCCGCCCCGTTGGGCCCGATCAGCCCGGTGATCCGGCCGGCCTGGGCCGCGAAGCTCGCGCCGTCGACGGCCGTGACGCCGCCGAACTGGACGACCACCTGGTCCACCTCAAGAAGCGACATGCGCGTGCACCTCTCCCGTACGTCGACCCGTACGTCGACCGCCGAGCGGCAGCCGGTCGCGCAGGTCCCCGAGGCCGAGCCGGGAGTCGAGCCGGCGGCCGAGCCCGAACAGCAGGTTGGACAGCCCGTTGGGGTCCCGGCCGAGCGCGACCGCGCCGAAGCCGATCACCGCGAAGATCGCGCCGGCGGCCGACGGGTTGGACGACTGCAGGACCGGCAGCAGCATCAGCCCGACCCCACCCAGCGCCGCCCCGGTCACCGAGGTGACGCCGAAGACGACCGCGAGCAGCAGCAGCGGCAGGCTGTTGAAGAACTGGAAGTCCGCGGCGCCGATCGTGCCGCGCAGCCCGGCGAACAGCGCGCCGGCGAGCCCGGCCATCCCCGCGGACGCCCCGAAGAGCCCGACCCGCCACCACCGCAGGTCCAGCCCGAGGGTGCCGCAGGCCTGCGGGCTGTCGCGCATCGCGATCAGCAGGCGGCCGAGCGCCCCGCGGCGGAGCAGGAGCAGCGCCAGCCCCATGAGGACGAAGAAGACGACCATCACCACGACGTACGCGCCGGTGGAGCCGATCGACGCCCCCAGGATCGAGAGCCGGTCGGCGTGGAGGGTGCCGTTGTAGCCGAACGCGTAGTCGGCCTGGAAGATCATCTTGTCCATCAGCACGCCGAAGGCGAGCGTGGACAGCGCGAGGTAGAGCCCGGTCAGCCGCAGCACGGGCAGGGCGACGAGCGCACCGACCGCGGCGGCGACCAGCGCGGACAGCAGCAGGCCGTAGAGGTTGGGCTGGTCGAGCTTGGCGTAGGCCAGCGCACCGACGCCAGCGAAGGTGAACTGCGCGAGCGAGACATGGCCGCCGTAGCCGGTGAGCAGGACCAGCGACAGCATCACCATGGCGTACGTCGCGGCCGTGCCCACCAGCAGCAGGTTGGCCTGCGACATGCCGGCCGCGAGCGCCATGGCCAGCAGCACGAGGCCGCCACCCCAGCCGAGCGCCTGCGTCGTCGACGGCAGCGGCGCCGACACGATGCCCTTGACCTGCCCGATCCGCAGCTGGGCCTGCGGCATCAGCACGATCACCCCGAAGAGGAACAGCGCCGGCACCACGGCGCGGATGCCCGACAGGGCGCCTTGCGAGGGCAGGTAGGCGACCGCGAACGACTGGAGGATGCCGAGCCCCATGGCCCCGACGAACGTCAGGGGCAGGCTCTTGAGCCGACCGAGCATCGCCGCGGCGTACGCGTTGATGACGAGCAGCGTCAGGGCGTAGTAGTCGAGCCCGATGATCGGGACCAGCAGGATCCCGGCGAGGGCGGCCAGCGAGGTGCCGATCGCCCACGAGAGCGACGCGACCTGCTGGGGCTTGCCGCCGAAGAGCTTGAGCAGGTCGGGGTTGTCGACCGAGGCGCGCATGGCGGTGCCGATGCGGGTGCGGTTGAGCAGCAGGTAGAGCAGCAGCGCGACCACCGCCGACAGCACGATCGTGATGACCTGGTGGGCAGTCACGTAGGTGCCGCCGACCTGCAGGCCGCTGGCGGGGAAGAACGGCGGGACGGTGCGCGCCGCCGGCGGCCAGATCTGCTGGGCGAGACCGATGCAGCCCACGAACAGCCCGACGGTGACCACCAGCGCGACGCTGACCGGCCCCTCGCCGAGGCCGCGGGTGACGTAGCGCTGGATGAACCAGCCGGTGCCCGGCGCGACCACGCCGAGCACGAGGACGAGCGCCAGCCAGGTCGGCATCCCCTGGCGCTGGCTGAAGTCCCAGAACGTGAAGGCCATGACCATGCCGAAGGCGCCGTGCGCGATGTTGAAGACGCGGGTCGTGGTGTAGGTCAGCACGAGGCCGCTGGCCGCGATGGCGTACGCCGCGCCGGTGAAGAGGCCCAGGATCGTGAACGACAGCAGCGAGCTCATGCCTCAGCCCACCGTCGTGACGCCGTTGCAGGTGTACTTCGTCCCGCCGACCGGCACCCAGCGACCGTGCTGCAGCTGGATGAACCGCCAGCAGTCACCGGTGTGCTTGGGGCCGACGTGCTGCGGCGAGTGCAGCCCGTTGGCCGTCCAGCCGTCCACCTTCGCGACGTCGGAGATCAGCGCCGGGCGGCTCAGCTTCCCTCCGAGGGCGGTGGCCCGCTCGACGAACAGCCGGGCCGCCGACCACGAGAACAGCCCGAAGAAGCTGGGCTCCGCGCCGGGCTTCACCTGCTGGAGCCAGCTGAGGTAGAGCTGCTCCTCCTTGTTGGAGGAGGCCTCCTCGAAGGGCGTGAAGTTGATGAACAGCGTGGTGCCCTCGACCGCGTCGCCGCCGCTCTCGACGTAGTCCTTGGTGTACGCCGTGGGGTCGAGCATGAAGACCTCCGGCTTGAAGCCCTGCTGCTGCATGGCCTGCGCGAGCCGGACGAACTGCGCCGTTGAGGCGATCATCTGGACGTACTCGACGCCCTTGTCCTTCATCTGCTGGACGTAGGGCGCGTAGTTGAACTCCGAGATGTCGATGCCCTGCACGTAGTCGAAGTGCATGCCGCGCTTGCCCATCGCTTCGGCCTGGAGCTTGCCGTTCTCGGCGGCGGCGCCGGCGTTGATGTAGAGCATCGCGGCGTGCTTCGCGGCGTCCGGGTGGTTCTTGATGACGTAGTCGGGGACGGCGTTCTCGAACTCGGTCGCCACCGTCGACTGGGCGCCGAAGCACGTGGTGCAGCGGTCGCGGTCGCCGGTGACGGCGGCCGAGCGGAGGTCGGGCAGCCCGCAGGACTGGGCGGTGCTCGCGCCGCCGGAGTCGAAGGCCGACATCGAGCCGACCATCGCGAAGGTCTCGTCGCAGGCCTTGGTGTAGGCCTGCTGGTCGGCCGAGGCGTCGGTGCGGCTGTCGTAGGACTTGAGCTCGAGCTTGCGGCCGCAGATGTCGCTGGTGGCGTTGAAGTAGGCGACGTAGGCCTCCACCGCGTCCTGGCTGGCCTCGAACAGCCCCGGCACCGGGCCGGAGATGTCGGAGGAGTTGCCGATGGTGATGGTCGAGTCGGTGATGCCCGGGCCGTTCTTGAACCCGGCGCAGCTTCCGCCCTTGCCGCCGCCGGTCGCCGCGTTGTCACCGCTGCCCTGGGTGGTCCCGCCCCCGCCCGTCGCGCCGCTCGCCGAGGAGCCGCCGCCGGTGGACCCCGAGCCGCCACCGGCGGTCGACGTACCGCCGGCGGAGGTGGTGCCGCCGCCCGCCTGGGTGCCGGCACCGCCCCCGAGCGCACTGCCGCCCTGGACACCGCCGGCCGTGGTGCCGTTGACGCGGGCGACCGTGGCCGGGTCGAGCTGGCTGCCGCAGGCCGCGAGGACGAGGGACAGCAGCGCGACCCCGGCGGCGAGGGTCAGCGACCCGGTCCGGGGGGCCCGGCGGGGGCCGGGGCGGGGCTGGAGCATGCGAACCTCCGCATTTCTAGAACACGTATCAATTCACAACGACACATGCTCCAGAAGGTGACGGGGGCCACAGGGTGGTCCGATCCAGTCGGGGCGGCCTAGCGGAGGAGGTCCCGGCCGATCACCATCCGCTGGATCTGGTTGGTGCCCTCGAAGATCTGGGTCACCTTGGCGTCGCGGAAGAGCCGCTCGACGGGGTACTCCCGCGTGTAGCCGTTGCCGCCGAGCACCTGCACCGCGTCGGTGGTGACCCGCATGGCGGCGTCGGTGGCGGTCAGCTTGGCGATCGAGGCTTGGCGGGAGAACGGCCGGCCGGCGTCCTTGAGCCGCGCCGCGTGGAGGTACGTCGCCCGCGCGCGCTCGACGTCGGCCGCCATGTCGGCGAGCAGGAACTGCAGGCCCTGCTGCTGGCCGATCGGCTTGCCGAACTGGACGCGTTCGTTGGCATACGCGACCGCGTGGGCGAGCGCGGCCTGGGCGATGCCGGTGCCGACGGCGGCGATGCCGAGCCGGCCGGCGTCGAGGGCGGACAGCGCCACCTTCATGCCGGCGCCCTCTTCACCCACCATCTGGGCGGCCGGGATGCGGGCCCCCTCGAAGATCACCTGGGTGGTGACGTCGCAGGCCAGGCCCATCTTCTTCTCGGGCGCACCGAAGCTCATGCCGGCGGTGTCGGCCGGGACGATGAAGGCCGAGAGGCCGCGCTTGGCGTCCTCGGAGGTGCGGGCGAAGAGGATGTAGTAGTCGGCGCAGGACCCGTTGCTGATCCACTGCTTCGTGCCGGTCACGACGTAGTCGTCGCCGTCGCGGACGGCCTTGGTGCGGATGCCGCTGACGTCCGACCCGGCCTGCGGCTCGGACAGGCAGTAGGCGCCCAGCCACTCCCCCGACAGCATCTTGGGCAGCCACTCGTCGCACTGCTCGGGCGTTGCGTTGGCGGCCACGACGGTCGCGGTCAGCGAGTGGACGCTGGTCCCGACGCCGACGCTCGGCCAGGCCGCGGCGATCTCCTCGATCACCTGCAGGTAGACCTCGTAGGGCTGGCCGCCACCGCCGTAGCCCTCGTCGAAGGGCAGGCTCAGCAGCCCCGACTTGCCCAGCAGCCGGTAGGCCTCCGCGGGGAACGCCGCCGCTTCCTCCATCTCGTGCACCTGCGGCGCGAGCTCCTTGACGGCGATCTCGCGGGTCAGCGCGAGCAGCGCCTCGGCCTCGTCGGTGGGCAGCAGTCGGTCAACGTTGGTAGCCACCCCCCGATCGTAGGACGACCTCAGACCTGCCCCGATGTCGAGGCGACGCTCCAGGGGGCAAACGCGAGCCCCACCCCGCAATCCGGCTGCTTTCGTCCACGTTTGCCCCCGGTAACGTCGATCACGCGAGGGAACGCAGGCACGCGAGCACCCAGTCGGGGTCGTACATCACCTGTCGCCACGTGAAGCGCAGCACCGTCCAGCCGGACAGGACGAGCTCGTCGTAGCGGCGGCAGTCGCGGTCGTGCGCCTCCCGGCCGGTGTGAAACTCCCAGGAGTCCGCCTCGAGCACCAGGCGGCGCCGCACGTCCACGAGGTCCGGATGCACCGACTCGAACGGGTTGAACGCTCGCCCGTCGGCATGCGCGGCGATCCAGCGCACCTTCGCCGCGCCCTTCCCGCGCACGCCGGCCGCCGCCACCTCGAGCTCGTCGCGGTCGACCGCACGGTGGCGCAGCGCGGAGTCGGCCACGGCCAGGGCGGGGCCGGGCGCCAGCCGCCTGCCGCAGTCCAGGACGGTCCGGAGCGGACTGGTCACCGGCCCGCGCTCGTCGTCCAGGTCGGCCCAGAAGACCAGGCTCCCGCGGCGCTCCCGGACCTCCCTGTTGCGCGGAACGCTCACCCACGGGCAGGTGGGAGAGAACGCCACCTCCCACCCGTGCAGCTGAGCGGCCGACAGGTGCGACACGATCCCGCCGAGCCGGGCGGCCGCGGCGATCGCCCGCTCGGCCCCGGGGAGCGCGTAGATCCCGCGCCGGAGCCGCACCACCACCCCCGCGAGCCACGCGGCGCGCAGCCGCGCGGGGGTGGTGAGGCGCAGGAGGCGCTCGGTGGTGGCGACGCCGCCGAGCCGCTCGAGCGCGCAGACCGGATCCATGCCGGCCTCCTACCCACCAGCGGGGTCGGGCCGGACCGTCATCCACAGGGCGCCCCGAAATACGCGGGCAGGACGTGCGAAAACCGGGCAGAGTGCCCCCGTGCCGAACCGCCATACCCGTCCCCTCACCCGCGACGACCTCGAGGCGTCGGTCCGCCTCGGCCTGGAGGCCTTCGGCGCGCCGCCGAGCGACTTCGTGATGCCCGACCCGGCTGACTACCCCTACCCGGGCCGCCACTCGTGGGGCACCTTCGAGGACGACGCCCTGGTCGCGCGGATGCTCGCCCGGGACTACGACTCGTGGTGGCGCGGCGTGCAGGTCCCCACGTGCGGGATCGCCGGCGTCACCGTGGTCGCCGAGCGCCGCGGCGCGGGCCTGCTGACCGACCTCTTCGCGGCCACGCTCGCCGACGCCGCCACCCGCGGCCAGGTGATCTCGACGCTCTTCCCGACCGCGCCGGGGATCTACCGCCGCTTCGGCTACGAGCTGATCGGCTCCTACGACACCGTCGAGGTCCCGACCGCCGCCCTCGCCTCGGTCGCCGCACCGACGGGCACGACCACCCGCCGTGCCACCGTTGGCGACATGCCCGCCGTCCGTGCGGTGTACGACGCGTGGGCGGCGCAGCAGAACGGCCCGCTGACCCGCTCGGGGCCGTCGTTCACCGCCGCGGACGAGGAGGTGGTCGGCGCGTTCACCGGCATCACGCTCGCCGAGGACGGCACCGGCGTGGTCGGCTACGTGATGTGGCAGCGCGGCACCGGCTACGACGCGGCCGCCTCGATCGAGGTCGAGGACCTGGTCGCGCTGACCCCCGACGCCGCCCGCGCGCTGTGGCGGCTGCTCGGCAGCTTCGGCAGCGTCACCGGCCGGGTCCGCGTCCACACCAGCGGCGACGACCTGGCCCGCCTCGTCCTGCCCTTTCCCGAGTGGGAGGTCGTGCACCGCCACCCCTACATGCTCCGCGTGCACGACGTGGTGGGGGCGTTCGAGGCGCTGCCGCTGGTCGGGGTCGCCTCGATCGCCTTCCGGGTCGCCGGCGACCCGCTCGGCACCATGGACGGCGGCTACCGGCTCGTCGTCGCCGACGGCCAGGCCAGCTGCACGGCGGGCGACGTACCCGACGGGGCCGCGGAGCTGACCCCGCAGGGCCTCGCACTCGCCTACGCCGGCGCGCAGTCCGCGGGCAACCTGCGGCTCGCGGGCCACCTCACCGGCGGCGACGCGGCCTTCGACGCCACGCTCGACGCGTTGCTCGGCGGCCGCCAGGTGCACATCCGCGACTACTTCTGAGCCGTCTCCACTCGCGACGGGGTGAGCACGAGGGGGATGTAGGCGGCGACGTGGAACTCGCCGGTCGTCCGCAGCGTCACCGGCTGGATCCCCACCGGCCGTCCGTCGCGGTAGGTCACCAGGCTGATCTGGGCATCGCGGCGCGGCTTGCCCCCGATCGCGATGGCGTACGCCGCCCCGCCCGCCGTGCCGGTCGTGTAGGAGTACCCCACCTGGCCGTTGCTGCCCACCACCCGCGTCGGCCCCTCCTGGACGTGCAGGTGGCCGGCCAGGACCAGGTCGACGCAGCCGCGGGCCAGGGCGTCGGCGGCGAGGTCGGCGTCGTGCACGAGCATCGTGCTGACCCGCACCGGTGAGGCGCACGCGACGTCGGACAGCCGTTGGCCCACCTCGTCGAAGCTCAGCCCGGTCTCGTCCCGCCAGGCCCCGAGACCGCTCGAGCGGGGGTCGTCGACACCGAGCAGGGTCGCGCCGTCGGGCCCGTCGATGACCTCCCCGTCCATCATCGTCCAGCCGTGGCTGTCGAGGTAGGACGAGACGAACGTGCCGTGGTCGTGGTTGCCGGCGACGCCGTAGCGCCGGAGCCCGTCGAAGGCCTGGGTCACCGAGTCGAGGCTGAACTCCTCCCAGGACTTGCCGGCCGAGGTGTCGTCCCCGGCGTCGAAGACGGCCGTGGCGCCCGCCGCGTCGCCGAGGGCGCGGGCGACCTGGTCCATGCCGATGTTGTCGTGCCGGTCGGCGACGAGCACGACGACCGTCTCACCCTCCGAGGGCTGGTGCAGGTCGAGGGCCGCGGCATCGGTGGCGGCGGTGACGTACCAGCTCTTGCTCGACTCGTACTTGGAGATCGCGCTGGTGAGCAGGCGACGGGTCTGGTCGGTCGTGACGTCACCGCGCACCTCGATCCCGGCGGCCTCCTCGGGCAGCGTGACGTCGGGGCCGACGAAGTCGCCCAGCGACATCCACGGGTGTTCCGACTCCACCACCGACTCGTTGCGCGTCCACGGCTGCCACGCCATCAGCACGAGGAAGACGACGAGCAGTCCGGCCAGCGCGCCCTGCGGCCCCAGGGCGCGGGCGCCCAGGTCCCGCCGCCGTCTCCTGCCGAGGAGCAGCCAGACCAGGATCGGCACCAGGCCGACGACGGCGCCGCGGAGCGCGGCGTCCCAGGCCATGTCGGCCACGGCGTCCTTGACCTTGTCGACCTGGGAGTCAGGTTGTCCCGCGATGGAGATGTAGCGCCGGACGAGGTCGTCGGTCGAGCGCGCCTCGGTCTTGCCCAGGCGGATGTCGACGCCCAGGGTGTTGCCGGTGTCGAGCCGGAAGTCCGGCAGCACCGGCCCGGTGTGCACGACCACGTGCCCCCCGAGGTCGGGGCTGACCTGCGCGTCGTGGCTGGCCAGCACGACCGTGCGGCTGCTCGAGAGGAAGAACAGCAGACCGGCCAGGAAGGCGACGATCGTCCAGACCGCGACGTACGCCGTCAGCCGCGACACCGTCGCCGTGTGCCTGAGCACGCGCCCCCGCGCGTCCTCGGGCACACGACCCGGGGACTGCGGAGAGGACGACATGGTCAGGCGCGCGCCTGCGCGATGGCGTAGAGCGTCACCGACGCCGCCACCCCCGCGTTGAGCGACTCGACCTGGTTGGCCATCGGGATCGACACGAGCTGGTCGCAGGTCTCGGCGACCAGGCGGGACAGCCCGTTGCCCTCCGAGCCGACCACCACGACGAGCGGGCCGTCGGCGAGGTCGAGCTCGGGCAGCGTGATGTCACCGTCGGCCGCGAGCCCGATGACCATGCAGCCGGCGTCCTGGTAGGCCTTGAGCTGGCGGGTCAAGTTGACCGTCTGGGCGACCGGGATGCGGGCGGCCGCGCCGGCGCTGGTCTTCCACGCCGAGGCGGTCATGCCGGCCGCGCGACGCTCGGGGATCAGGACGCCGTGGGCACCGAAGCCGGCCGCGCTGCGCACGATCGCGCCGAGGTTGCGGGGATCGGTGACCTGGTCGAGCGCGACGATCAGCGGCTTCTCGCCGTTGGCCGCCGCCGCGTCGAGCAGGTCGTCGGGGTGGGCGTACTCGTAGGCAGGGATCCGCGCGCAGAGGCCCTGGTGCACGGCGCCGCCGGTCATCCGGTCCATCTCGTTGCGGGTGACCTCGAGGAGGTTCAGGCCCTTGTCCGCGGCCAGCTTGAACGCCTCACGCAGCCGGCTGTCGCGCTCGGCGCCCTCGGCGACGTAGATGCCGTTGACCGGCACGCCCTCGCGCAGCGCCTCGACCACGGAGTTGCGCCCGGCGATCCACTCGGCGTCCGAGCTCTTCGTCGTACGCCGCTTGGGGCGCGCCGCGGCCGACTTGTCGACCTTGTTGACCTGCTTGTAGACCTTGTGGTTGGGGCGGTCCTTGGCCTTGGGCGTGGGGCCCTTGCCCTCGAGACCACGGCGCACGCGACCACCGGAGCCGGCGGTGGGGTTGCCCTTGCCGGTCTTCTTGATCGCGCCCTTGCGCTGACTGTTCCCTGCCATTACTTCTTGCCTGCTTCCAGTGACCACGAGGGTCCGGTGGGGGTGTCTTCGATCTCGATGCCGGCGGCCTTGATCCGGTCGCGGATCGCGTCGGCGGTCGAGAAGTCCTTGCTGGCGCGCGCCTCCGCGCGCTGCTCGAGCAGCCCGCGGACCAGCACGTCCACGGCCTCGGTGAGCTGCTGCTCGTGGCCGCCGGTGCTGCTGGCCCACGCGACGTCGTCGGGCGAGAGGCCCAGCACATCGAGCATCGCCAGCACCGACGCGGCGGTGCCGCGCAGGGCGGCGCTGTCGCCGCCGGCGAGGAGCTTGTTGCCCTCGCGGGCGACCTCGTGGATGGCGGCGACGGCGGCGGGGGTGCCGAGGTCGTCGTCCATCGCGTTGACGAAGTCGGCGCAGGGCATGCCGTCGGCCGGGATCTCGCCGAGCACCGCACGCGCGCGGGCCAGGAAGCCCTCGATCCGGCGGAACCCGACGGCCGACTCCTCCAGCGCCTCGAAGCTGAACTCCACGTGGCTGCGGTAGTGCGCGGACACGAGGTAGTAGCGCAGCTCGATGCCGCGGAAGCGGCCCAGCACGGCCGGGATCGTGAGGCTGTTGCCGAGCGACTTGCTCATCTTCTCGCCGGCGGTGGTGATCCACGCGTTGTGCATCCAGTACGACGCGAACGGGTGCCCGGCCGCGCGCGACTGGGCCTGCTCGTTCTCGTGGTGCGGGAAGCGCAGGTCGACGCCGCCGCCGTGGATGTCGAAGGCCTTGCCGAGGTACTTGCCGGCCATGGCGGAGCACTCGATGTGCCACCCGGGCCGCCCCGGACCCCACGGCGAGGGCCACGCGGCGGTCTCGGGCTCGGAGTCCTTCTTCCAGCCCTTCCACAGCGCGAAGTCGCGCGGGTCGCGCTTGCCGCGCGGGTCGGCGTCCTCGGCCGCCTCCATGTCGTCGATGCGCTGGCGGGTGAGCTCGCCGTACTGCGGCCACGAGCGGACGTCGAAGTAGACGTCGCCCGAGCCGTCCTCGGCGGCGTACGCGTGCCCCTTGGTGATCAGCGCCAGGATCAGCTCGATCATCTCGGGGACGTGGCCGGTGGCGGCGGGCTCGTAGGTCGGCGGCGCGACGTTGAGCGCCGCGTAGGCCTTGTCGAGCTCCCGGTGCATCGCGTAGGCGAGGTTGTACCAGGGGCGGCCCTGCTCGGCGGCCTTGGCGAGGATCTTGTCGTCGATGTCCGTGGTGTTGCGGATGAACGTCACCTCGAAGCCACGGAAACGCAGCCAGCGCTGCAGGACGTCGAAGTTGACGCCCGAGCGCACGTGGCCGACGTGGGGCTCGCTCTGCACCGTCAGGCCACACACGTAGAGACCCGCCTTCCCCTCCTCGAGGGGGACGAAGTCACGGACTTCGCGGGTCGCGGTGTCGTACAGCCTGAAGGTCACCCGGCTCAGTCTAGAGTCGCGAGGTGCGTGCCCACACATCCGCGCTGGTGTCCCTCGTTCTCGGCCTCGCGGCGGTCCCGGGACTGGCCGCAGCCCCCGCCTCCGCCGCCCCCGCCCGCCCGATCGCGTACGCCGCGTGGGACACCGGTGCCGACTTCCGCACCGGCACCCTCGCCGGGGTCCGGGTCGCCCACGGTCGGCTCGTCCTGGGGACGCCGATCGGCTCCCGGTCCTACGGTGGCCGCCACTACGACCGGGGCTCGTGGACCGGCCCCTGGACGACGTCGTCCTTCGCGCTGACCCAGCTCGTCGCCTCCTGGTCCGCCACCACCCCCGGCGACTCCTGGATCGAGGTGCAGGCCCGCGGCCGGTCCGCCTCCGGCACCACGTCGAGCTGGGACACGTTGGGCCGCTGGACGAGCGGCGACGCGTTCACGACACGCACCTCGGTGGGCGGCCAGGGCGACGACCTGGCCGACGTCGACGTGGACACCCTCTCCGCGCCGGGCGGCTTCACGTCGTGGCAGCTGCGGGTCTCGCTGATGCGGGTCGCCGGCGCGACGACCGCCTCGCCGGCCGTCGACACCCTCGGCGCGATGACCTCGCGGCTGCCCGCGGGCGACGTCGCGACCTCGCGGCCCGGGGTCGCGCGCGGGGTCGTCCTCGACGTGCCGCGCTACTCCCAGATGGCGCACCGCGGCCACTACCCGCGCTGGGGCGGTGGCGGCGAGGCCTGGTGCTCGCCGACCTCCACCTCGATGGTGCTCGGCTACTACGACGCGCTGCCGGACCCGTCGACCTGGGCGTGGGTGCCGAGCGGGCACACCGACCCGTGGGTCGACGAGGCTGCGCGGTCGACCTACGACGCGGCGTACGAGGGCACCGGCAACTGGCCCTTCAACACCGCCTACGCCGCTCCCCTGGCCGGGCACGCCTTCGTGACCCGGCTGCGGTCGCTGCGGGAGGCCGAGCAGTTCATCGTCGCCGGGATCCCGCTGGTCGCGTCGATCTCGTTCGGCAGCGGCGAGCTGTCCGGCGCCCCGATCTCGGCCTCCAACGGCCACCTCGTGGTGATCGCCGGCTTCACCGACACCGGCGACGTCGTGGTCAACGACCCGGCGGCGCGGACCCGCGACGGCGTGCGCCGCACCTACGACCGCGGGCAGTTCGAGGACGCCTGGCTCCCGCGCTCCGGCGGGCTCGTCTACGTCATCTCCGACG
This sequence comes from Nocardioides ginsengisegetis, assembly GCF_014138045.1. Taxonomy (NCBI): domain Bacteria; kingdom Bacillati; phylum Actinomycetota; class Actinomycetes; order Propionibacteriales; family Nocardioidaceae; genus Nocardioides; species Nocardioides ginsengisegetis. The sequence goes on along the minus strand of NZ_JACGXA010000001.1, from coordinate 208,843 downwards.
ACGCCCATCCGCTCCCGGGCGGCGTGCACACCAACTGGTGAAGCGCGTCAGGCCTCACCGGAGCACCGGGGAGGCCTGACGGGTGGTGGGTCAGCGGGTCCCGCGACGCACGCCGGCGCCCGCGAGGACGAGCAGGGCGCTGCCCGCCGTCAGGAGCAGCAGGCTGAGCGCGTTCCCCGTCGACGAGGTCGAGGCGACCGGGGAGACCTGGACCACGGTGGCGCCGGGCAGGCCCGCGTCGACGACCGTCGGCAGCTGCTGGTCGGTCTGCGCGGTGAGCTGCACGGCCTGGGTGCCCTTGACGTCGGTGTGCGAGCAGCGGCCCTGCTGGACCGGCGTGCTCGTGGTCGACGTCTGGGTCACGGTCTGGCCGGGCACCCACGTGTTGGTCGCGGCGTCGTAGACGAACGGCGTGGTCGAGGAGACCGTGGTGGTCACGACCTCGTCCGACGTGCATTCCACGTGGCTCGTGGAGTGCGAGGTGTGGGTCGCCGGCGGCTGGTTCGGCTGGGTCGCGCACTGGTGGTGGACGCCCTGCTGGACCGTCCACGGGGTGAAGACCAGGTTGCTGGTCGTGGGGGTCGTGTCGGTGACCAGGTCCCACGTCTGGGTGGTCTCGTTGAAGACGTAGGTGTCGGTGTACTCCTCGTCGTAGGTCAGCACGCCGGCGCCGTACGCCGTGCCGTCCAGCTGCACCGAGCAGCCCTCGAGCGACTGGTGGTCGACGCGGGTGACGTCCGGGGGCGGGGTGCAGGCCGTGCCGGCCGGCTGGTTGCCGGGCAGGTCGGCGCACGCGTCGGCGGGCGTGCCGCACGGGCCGACCGAGCCGGAGTCGGCGAAGTGGTAGGTGCCGTCCTCGGCCTCGACCACGGCCGACCACGCCGTGGTGGCGCCGTCCTGCGGGACCGGGAAGGTCTGGTCGAACGACGACCCGAAGGTGCCGCTCTGCGTGGCGCCGTCGATGGTCACCGACCAGTGGTTCTGCATGGCGGCGTCGTACGCCGTGGCGCCGACGTGGACGCCGTCGCAGGTGGCGGAGAAGTTGGGCGTGTGGGCCTCGGCCGGTCCGGCGACGAGGAGTGAGGCGCCGAGTGTGGCGACGGAAGCGGCGATGACCGCATAGATCTTCATGCTGGGTGGGTCCCCCTGGAGCTGTGGATGATCCGCTGCTCGACCCCGAGATGCTGCGGTGCTGATCTACCCGTGCCCGCTCACGCCCACCCCAACCTCTTGTGGTTGAGTGATCAATGTCTCGATATCAAGATTAACGACTTTGAGATATCTGTGCGTCCGCCGCGCCGTCAGCCCTTCGCGGTGAAGCCGATCGTGTGCCAGCCCGTCGCCCCGTCGGGCAGCACGTCGGCGACGGCCCCGGTCTGCACGAGGCCGTTCTTGTCGGTGGCGCGCACCTTGAGCGTGTGGTCGCCGGGGTCGGCGGACACGGTGGCGACCCACTGGACCCACGCGTCGTCCGTCGGCGGGTGCGAGATCTCGGCCGGCTGCCAGTCACCGCCGTCGAGCGCGACCTCCACGGCGCTGATGCCGGTGTGCTGCGACCAGGCCACGCCCCCGACCCGGACGTCGCCGGGGTCGACCTTGTCACCGAAGCGGGGCACATCGATCCGCGAGGAGATCTTCACCGGCCCCTGCTCGCCCCAGCCGCGCTGCGTCCAGTAGGCGCTGATCTCGGAGAACCTCGTGACCTCCATGTCCACGACCCACTTGCAGGCCGAGACGTAGCCGTAGAGGCCGGGCACGATCGTGCGCACCGGGAAGCCGTGGTCGATCGGCAGCGGCTTGCCGTTCATCGCGACGGCGAGCATCGCGTTGCGGTCGTCGGTCAGGGCGCTGACCGGGGTGCCGCAGGTCCAGCCGTCGTCGGACGTCTGGAGGACCGCGTCGGCGTCGGGGTGCAGCCCCGCCTCGGCCAGCAGCTCGGCGAGGCGTACGCCGCTCCACCAGGCGTTGCCGATCAGGTCGCCGCCGACCGGGTTGGACACGCAGTTGAGCGTGATCCAGCCCTCGGTGAGCCGACGGTCCAGCAGGTCCTGGTAGGTGATCTCGACCTCGCGGTCGACCAGGCCGTGGATGCGCAGCTTCCAGTCGACCGGCTCGATGGCCGGCACCACGATCGCGGTGTGGATCTTGTAGAAGTCGTCGGACGGCGTCATCCACGGGTGCAGGCCGGGCAGGTCCAGCCGCGCGGCGGCCGGGACGGTCGGCTGGGAGACGCCGGAGAGCCGCAGGAGGCGGCGGGTCTGCTCGACGTGGCGGCGGCCCGCGCCGACCACGCGGCCGACACCGCTGAGGGCGATCGCCAGCGCGGCCATGGCGCCGGCGCCGATCAGGAACCCGCGTCGCGAGCCGCTCGTGAGCGCCTCCCTCGCCTCGCCGGTCACCGGGACCTGCCTGCGCACCAGGGACTGCGAGAGCAGCGCCAGGCTGACCAGCCAGGTCACGAAGCCCACGACCACGGGCAGGAAGTCGACGCCGCTCGGGTTGTGCTCGCTCGCGACCGCCCACGTGGCGACGCCGGCGAGGGCCGCGAAGAGGAGCGTGGACTTCCACCAGGCGCTGGCGGCGAGCCGGCCGGCGACCGCGAACAGCAGCACGCTGGCCACGAGGATGACGCCGACGAGGATCGGCTTGTCCTTGTGGCCGACGATCGAGATGGCCTTCTCGGCCCAGCGGCCGGGCGTCATCCGGATGACGAGCTCGGCGATCGCGACGACGGGCGAGGAGCGGATCGTCATCACCATCGCGACGAAGTAGCTGGTGGCCAGGCCGGTCAGGCCGGCCACGACGCCGGCCACCGCCCAGGCGCCGCGAGATGTCTTCACGACCTTCATTCTCCCTCCGCCACGTCAGGCATGATCACCCCGTGCCTTACGAGTCCCTTACGCCCCGCGTCGGCATCGGCACCGACGTACACCGCCTGGTCGACGGCGTGCCCCTCCACCTCGCGGGTCTCGCCTGGCCCGACGAGCCGCAGGGCCTCGAGGGCCACTCCGACGCCGACGTCGCCGCGCACGCCGCCTGCGACGCGCTCCTGTCCGCGGCCGGGCTGGGCGACCTGGGCTCGAACTTCGGTACGTCGGAGCCCGAGTGGGCCGGAGCCTCCGGCGCGACGCTGCTCGCGGAGACCGCCCGGCGGGTCCGCGCGGCCGGCTTCGAGGTCGGCAACGTCGCGATCCAGGTGATCGGCAACCGGCCGCGCCTCGGCCCGCGTCGCGCCGAGGCCGAGCAGGCGCTGTCGGACGCCGTCGGCGCCCCGGTGTCGGTGTCGGCCACCACCACCGACGGGCTCGGTCTCACCGGCCGAGGCGAGGGCGTGGCCGCGATCGCGACCGTCCTTGTCTGGGCCCCCTGACCGGTCAGGCCACGCTGACGGCCGCGGGGCGCGACGAGGTGGCCCAGGCGAGGTAGCGCCGGGCGACGAGCTCCGCGACGAACCGGTGCGCGCCGATCACGTCGGCGACGACACCGGCTCCGGCGGCCCGGGACTCGGCGACGGCGCGGGTGGCGAAGTGCCCGTCGGCCAGGAGGTACGGCGAGACGGCGGACCCGCGGCGCACCACCTCGGCCGGGCGACGGCCGCGCCCCGACAGCGTGGCGACGGTGACCGGGCCGGCCCAGGTCCGCGACAGCAGCTCGGCGCCCCGCGCGAGGTCGTCGTCGGCCGCGGGGTCGGTGGACCCGGCGGCGACGAGCACGATCGGTTGGCCGGGCCGCGCGCCGGCGGCGATCAGCCGGGCTGCCTGCGCGGCCGCGAGCAGCGGGTGCGGCCCCAGGGCCGGGGTGATCTCGACGGGTCGCGGCGACAGCGCGGCCATCGCGGGCAGGTCGTGGCGGACGTGGTGGCCGGTCGAGAGCAGGAGCGGCACGACCACGGTCGGCCCGTACGACGCGGTCATCACGGTCCGCAGCAGCGGGGCGGCCAGCTCGACGAACGAGGTGGTCGCGGAGATCCCGAGCAGCTCGCCGGCGCGCTCGGTGACCTGCCGGGCGACCTCGTTGCCGGGGGCGTGCCGGGTGCCGTGCGCGACGGTCACGAGCCGTGGGGCGGTCATGGGGCCAGCCTGTAGCCGCGCTTGACCACGGTCTGCACGAGCCGGGTCCCGATGGCGGCCCGCACCCGGGCGACCGCCATCTCCACGGCGTGCTCGGAGCCGGACGCGCCGCCGGGCAGCGCGCAGAGCAGCTCCTGCCGGGACACGACGTGGCCGGGGTTGACCGCGAGCCGTTGCAGCACGGCGAGCGGCCCGGCCGACATCCGCACCTCGACGCCGTCGAGCAGCACGGTGTCGCCGTGCAGGACGAGCAGGTGGCCGGCGACCGGGATCGCGGTGCCGGAGCGTCGGGCCGGGAGCTCGGTCTCCATCAGCTTGATCATCGCGGCGAGCCGCGACCGCGACGGCTGGATCGTCGGGACGCCCCACAGCTCGAACGCCGCGGCCGTCACCGGCCCGACGCAGGTGGCGACGACGTCGGCCTGGAAGGCCGCCGCGACGGCGTCCCTGCGTCCCATCACGCCGGCGGCGTCCATCAGGGCCGCCACCGCCGGGGCGGAGGTGAAGGTGACCGCGTCGAGCTTGCGGTCGGCGATCAGGTCGACCATCCGGAACATCGGGGCCGGGTCCTCGGCGCTGGCCACGCGGTAGACCGTCACGACGGTGACGTCGGCGCCCTGCCGGCGCAGCGCGTGCGAGGCCATCGACAGCGACTGGCCGTGCTCCTGCACCACGATCCGCAGCCCGGACAGGTCCCGGCCGCGCAGGTGGGCGAGCACGTCCTCGAAGCACTCCGACTCCGGCGCCCACAGCTCGCGCAGCCCCTGCCGGCGCAGCGCGCCGACGCTCTTGGGGCCGCGGGCCAGGATCTCGGCCCCGCCGATCGCGGCGACCAGGTCGTCGAGCATCCCCCACCGCTCGGCCGCCCCGAACCACGCCTTCATCCCGACCCCGGTCGTGGCCAGGAACATGTCGACCGGCCGCGCGAGCACGTCCTCGGTGGCGGCCCGCAGCTGCTCGTCGTCGACGTGGTTGGGGTCCTGCGACAGGGCCGGCGCCCACTCGACCCGCGCCCCACGGCGTTCCAGCAGGGCCACCTGCTCCTCGACCTTGCGAGCAGCGGTGACCCCGATCAGGAAGCCGTCGAGCGGACGGTCGGCGGGCGCGGTGGTCATGCCGCGTCCGGCTTGCGGTGCCCCACGAGCACGACGCCCTCGACCACGCGCACGTCGTACGCCGGCACCGAGACGTGCTGGTCGTCCAGGCAGCGCCCGGTCCGCAGGTCGAAGGCGTGCTTGTGCATCGGCGAGGCGACGAACGGCACGTCGCCGCGGGTGCCCACGATGCCCCGGGCCAGGACCGAGGCCTTGGCGAAGGGGTCGTGGTTGCCCAGCGCGTAGACGGTGTCGTCGTGGGTGCGGAAGATCGCGACCGCCTGCCCGTGCACCAGGGCGGTGGCCCCGCGCTCGACCTCGAGCTCGACGATCCGGCAGACGGGCTGCCACTCCTCGGTGCCGCCGCGCGGCGTGGACATGGCGGTCATGGCGCTCCCACGGGGATGGTCGGGCCGAGCACGACGGGCTCGGCGCTGGTCTCGGGCTTGATCTGGCCGCGCTCGGTGGAGAACGTGATGTTGGGGTCCGGGACTCCGGGGGCGTTGACGAAGGAGACGAAGCGGGCGATCTTCTCCGGGTCCTCCAGGGTCGCCTTCCACTCGTCGAAGTAGGAGCCGACGTGGCGCGCCATCGCGTCCTCGAGCTCGGCGCCGAGGCCCAGGGAGTCCTCGACGACGACCTCGCGGACCCGGTCGAGGCCGCCCTCGAGGGAGTCGATCCAGGGCGCCGTGCGCTGCAGCCGGTCGGCGGTGCGGATGTAGTACATGAGGAAGCGGTCGAGGTAGCGCAGCAGCGTCTCGGTGTCGAGGTCGCCGGCCAGCAGCCGGGCGTGGGCCGGGGTGGCGCCGCCGTTGCCGCCGACGTACAGGTTCCAGCCCTTCTCGGTGGCGATCACGCCGAAGTCCTTGCCGCGCGCCTCCGCGCACTCGCGGGCGCAGCCGCTGACGCCGCCCTTGAGCTTGTGCGGGGAGCGCAGGCCGCGGTAGCGCAGCTCGAGGGCGATCGCGAGGCCGACGGAGTCCTGGACGCCGTAGCGGCACCAGGTCGAGCCGACGCAGGACTTCACGGTCCGCAGCGCCTTGCCGTAGGCGTGGCCGGACTCGAAGCCCGCGTCGACGAGCCGCTGCCAGATCGCGGGCAGCTCCTCCATCCGGGCGCCGAAGAGGTCGATCCGCTGGCCGCCGGTGATCTTGGTGTAGAGCCCGAAGTCGCGGGCCACCTCGCCGATCACGATCAGCTTCTCGGGGGTGATCTCGCCGCCGGGGATGCGCGGCACGACCGAGTAGGTGCCGTTGCGCTGGATGTTGGCGAGGAAGGCGTCGTTGGTGTCCTGGAGCGCGGTGGTCTCGTGGTCGAGCACGTGCCCGTTGAACTGGCTGGCCAGGATGCTCGCGATCGCCGGCTTGCAGACGTCGCAGCCGCGGCCCTTGCCGTGGGCCTCCACGATGTCGTCGAAGCGGCGGTAGCCGTGGACGGCCACGAGGTCGAAGAGCTCCTGCCGGGTCAGCGAGAAGTGCTCGCACAGGCCCTTGTCGACGACCCGGCCCTGCGCCGCGTAGAAGTCCTCGATCAGGGCCTTGACCATCGGCTTGCAGGAGCCGCAGGTCGAGCCAGCGCGGGTGGTGGCGTCGTCCGCGGCGGCCGCCAGCACGTCGCCCTTGCAGACGTTGTTGCACGAGCAGACGACCGCCTCGTCGGGCATGCCGACCACGCCGGCGGTCGTGCCGGCGCCGCGGGAGGCCGGCAGGATCAGGTCCTCGGGGTTGGCGGGCAGCGCGATGCCGGGGTTGGTCCCGGTCGCCACCATCGGGCGCAGGATGCCGTACGCCGAGGCGTCGCCCACCAGGATGCCGCCCAGCAGCCGGGTGCCGTCCTCGCTCACGACGAGCTTCTTGTAGATGCCGGCGACCGCGTCGGCGAAGACCAGCTCGAGCGATCCCTCGGTCGCCGCGAACGCGTCGCCGAACGACGCGACGTCGACCCCGAGCAGCTTCAGCTTGGTGGACATGTCGGCGCCCGTGAACGTGCCCGGCCCGGCCAGCAGCACGTCGACCACGACCTCGGCCATGGCGTAGCCGGGAGCCACGAGGCCGTACATCGTCCCGCCCGGGGCCGCGCACTCGCCGACCGCGAAGACGTGCTCGTCGGAGGTGCGGCACTGCTCGTCGACCAGGACCCCGCCCCGCTCGGCGACGTCGAGACCGCAGTCGCGGGCCAGCTGGTCACGGGGCCGGATGCCCGCGGAGAAGACCACGATCTCGGCCTCGATCGTGCCGTCCGCGGTCTCGAGGCCGGTGACCCGGCCGTCGCCGAGGATCCCCGTCGTGGCCGCTCCGGTGTGGACGGTGACGCCGAGCTTCTCGATGTGCCGCACCAGCGTGCTGCCGGCGGCCTGGTCGAGCTGGACCGGCATCAGTCGGGGCGCCATCTCGACGACGTGGGTCTCCAGGCCGAGCTGCACCAGCGCGTTGGCCGCCTCGAGGCCGAGCAGGCCGCCGCCGATGACGACGCCGCGGGTGGCCGTGGCGGACGCCTCCCGGATCGCCTCGAGGTCCTCGATCGTGCGGTAGACGAAGCAGCCGTCCTGGTCGCGGCCCTCGATCGGCGGCACGAACGGGGCGGCGCCGGTGGCCAGCACCAGCGCGTCGTAGCCGATCACCTCGCCGTCGGAGAGCACCACCTTGCGGGTCTCGCGGTCCAGCCCGGTGACCGACGTGCCGAGCACGAGCCGCACGCGGGGGTCGTCGTACCGGCCCTCGGGCAGCAGCGAGAGCTCGTCGGCGCTCTCGACGGAGAAGAAGGACGTCAGGGCGACCCGGTCGTACGCCGGCCGCGGCTCCTCCCCCACGACGACCACGTCGTAGGTCTCGGTGAGCCCGCGCTCCACGGCAGCCTGGACGAGGCGGTGACCGACCATGCCGTGGCCGACCACGACCAGGGTCTTGCGGAGGTGCGTCATCGGGAGGTCCTTCCGGGATGCGTCGACGGTAGGTCGACTGTGTTGTTGGGCTGTTTCGTCATGTTTCGGGCGTGAAAACGATCCGCGGCACCGGCCGGCTCGAGCAGGCGCTGGACGACCTGCGTGCAGCCGCCGCAGCCGGTGGTGGCGCGGGTGCTCGCGCGGACCTCGTCGAGGTCGGCGCAGGCGCGGATCCGGCCGGCGCTGACGCCCGCGCAGGCGCAGACCTCGGCGTCGTCGGTGAGGACGACGGGCGCGGCCGGCGACTCGGGGGCGAGCAGCTCGCCGGGCTCGTGGGGGCCGAGCACCGTGTGCCGGTCGTAGAGCTGGGTGATCAGGCCGACCCGGGACAGGTCGCCGACCAGGGCGGCGGCGACGATGACGCCCTCGCGCACGACGAGCTTGCGGTAGGTGCCGGCGAGCGGGTTGGTCATCTCCACGACCTCGCCGTCGGTGTGCTCGGGGTCGCCCAGCACCGCGACGTCGAGGCCGGTCGCGCGCAGCCGGGCGACGTTGCGGGAGCCGGCGTAGGCCGCGTCGGAGCCGGTGAGGTGGTCGGCCAGGACGCCCGCCTGCTCCCAGGCCGGCGGCACGAAGCCGGTGGTCACGCCGCGGTGCTCGGCACAGTCGCCGATGGCGTGGATGCGGTCGTCGGTCACCGAGGCGAGCGACCCGTCGATGACGACGCCGCGGCGCACCATCAGGCCGGCGCGGCGAGCCAGCGCCGTCGAGGGGCGGCCGCCGGCGGTCAGGACGACCAGGTCCGTCTCGAGGGTGTAGCCGTTGTCCAGGACCAGCCCGTCGTCGGTGAGCCGGACCGCGCGGGTGCCGGTGTAGACCTCGGTGCCGAGCTTGCGCAGGTCGCGGGCCAGGACCTTGCCGCCCGGCTCGCCGACCTGGCTGGAGAGCAGGTGCTCGGTGCCCTCGACGACCTCGGTCGCCACGCCGCGGAGCGTCAGCGCCCGGGCCACCTGGAGGCCGAGCAGGCCGCCGCCGACCACGACGGCTCGACGGGCCTTCGGCAGGGCCGCGTCGAGGCGGTCGCAGTCGGCCAGGCTGCGGAAGGCGTGCACCTTCGGGTGCAGCTGGCCGTCCATCCGGACCAGGCCGCGGATCGGCGGCAGGGTGGGGATGCTGCCGGTGGCCAGCACGAGCCGGTCGTAGCCGATCCGCTCGCCGTCGACGAGCATCACCTCGCCGGCCTCCCGGTCGATCTCCAGGACCCGGCTGCCGGTGCGGACGGTGACGTTGCCGGCGTACCCCTCGCGCAGCGTGATGGCGCCGCGGGAATGGGTGCCCTCGAGGACGGCGCTGAGCAGGATCCGGTTGTACGCCGGCACGGGCTCGTCGCCGAGGACGGTGACGTCGCCGGCGTACCCGCGGGCGGTCAGCTCCTCGACCAGGCGGGTGGCGGCCATCCCGTTGCCGACGACCACCACACTCATGCGGTCACCGCCGCGGCGCAGACCTTGAACTCGGGCATCCGGCTGGCCGGGTCGAGGGCGTCGTTGGTGAGCCGGTTGGCGCCGACCCAGTGGAACGGCACGAAGACGGTGTCGGGACGGATCGTGTCCACGACCCGGGCCGGGGCGGTCATGGTGCCGCGCCGGGTGGTGACCCGGACGGTGGCGCCGTCGGCGGCGCCGATCCGGCCGGCCAGCATCGGGTGCATCTCGACGAAGGCGCCGGTGTCGGGGAGGTCGCGGACGCGGCGGGTCTGGGCGCCGGACTGGTACTGCGCGAGCACGCGGCCGGTCGTCAGGTGGACGGGGTAGTCCGCGTCCGGCTGCTCGGCGGCGCCGCGGTGCTCGACGGCGTGGAAGCGGGCCCGGCCGTCGGGGGTGGCGAACTCCTCGAGGAACATCCGCGGCGTGCCGGGGTGGTCCGCGCTCGGGCACGGCCAGAACACGCCCATCTCCTCGGTGATCCGGGCGTAGGTGATGCCGGAGTAGTCGGCCTTGCCGCCGCGGGTGGCCAGGCCGAGCTCGGCGAAGATCTCCTCCGGGTCGGTCTCGAACGGGATCGGCGAGTCCAGGCGCTTGGCCAGCCCCTGGAGGACGTCGAGGTCGCTGCGCACACCGCTGGGCGGGGTGATCGCCCTGCGGCGCAGGATGACGCGGCCCTCGAGGTTGGTCATGGTGCCGGTCTCCTCGGCCCACTGGGTCACCGGCAGGACGACGTCGGCGATGGCGGCGGTCTCCGACAGCACGATGTCGGCGACGACGAGCAGGTCGAGCGACTCCAGCCGGCGGGTGACGTGGCTGGCGTTGGGGGCCGAGACGACGATGTTGCTGCCGAAGACCAGCATCGCCTTCGGCCCGGTCTCGGTGCCGAGGGCGTCGAGAAGCTCGTAGGCCGACCGTCCCTTGCCGGGCAGCGACTCGGGCGGCACGCCCCAGACGCCGGCGACGTGCTCGCGGGCGGCCGGGTCGTCGATCATCCGGTAGCCGGGCAGCTGGTCGGCCTTCTGGCCGTGCTCGCGGCCGCCCTGGCCGTTGCCCTGGCCGGTGAGGCAGCCGTAGCCGCCGTACGTCGTGCCGCACTGGCCCAGCGCGAGCGCCACGTTGATCCAAGCCAGGACGGTGTCGCTGCCCTGGCTGTGCTGCTCGGCGCCGCGCGCGGTGAGGACCATGACCTTGCGCGCGTTTCCCAACAATTGCGCGATTGCGCGCACCTCGGCTGCCGGGACGCCGGTCACCCGCTCGACCCGCTCGGGCCACCACGAGGCGACGGAGCGGCGGACGTCCTCGAAGCCGGTGGTGCGCTCCGCGACGTACTGCTCGTCGACGTGGCCGCCCGCGACCAGCAGGTGCAGGACGCCCAGCGCGAGGGCCAGGTCGGTGCCGGGGACGGGCTGGAGGACGACGTCGGCGCGGTCGGCGGTGGCGGTGCGGCGGGGGTCGATGACCACGACCGTGCCGCCGCGCTCGCGCAGGGCGTCGAGGTGGCGGGCCGCCGGGGGCATGGTCTCGGCGAGGTTGGAGCCGACGAGGACGGCCACGTCGGTCCGCTCGAGGTCCTGGAGGGGAAACGGCAGTCCGCGGTCCAGGCCGAAGGCGCGGGTGCCGGCGGAGGCGGCCGAGCTCATGCACCAGCGCCCGTTGTAGTCGATCTGGCTGGTGCCGAGCGCGACCCGGGCGAACTTGCCGAGCTGGTAGGCCTTCTCGTTGGTGAGCCCGCCGCCCCCGAAGACGGCGACGCTGTCCGGGCCGTGCTCGGCCTGGAGCTCGGTGAGCTTCTCCGCGATGGTGTCGAGCGCCTCGTCCCAGCTCACCGGCCGGAACTCGCCCGTCGCCCGGTCCCGCACCAGCGGCGTCGTCAGCCGATCGCGGTTGTTGTAGAGGCCGGCGGCGTTCCAGCCCTTGCGGCACAGCCCGCCCTCGTTGACCGGGAACTCCTCCCACGCAGAGACCTCCGGTGACCGGCGACCCGTCAGCCTCATCCCGCACTGCAGCGAGCAGTAGGGGCAGTGGGTCTCGGTCATCGGAGGTCTCCTTGTGGGGGGTGGTCGAGCCTGTCGAGACTCAGATGCGGGCGTCGGCGAGGCCGGCGACCCTGGCGACGGACGCCTTGCGGACGTAGACCGCCCAGGTGACGACCAGGCACACGACGTAGAAGGCCGTGAACACGCCGAACGCCGTCTTCACCGACTCGACCGGGTTGTCGATCCACGGGGCGCCGAAGGCCAGCGGGATCAGGAAGCCGCCGAGCGCGCCGACGGCCGAGGCGATGCCGATGACGGCCGAGGACTTCTTGGTGTCGCGCTTCCAGATCGCCGGGATCATCCGGAAGGTCGACCCGTTGCCGATGCCGGTCGCGGCGAAGACGAAGAGGAACGCCACCAGGAACAGCGGGAACATCGACTTGTTGTCCAGCGCGATCGCCGGGTCGGCGGTCGGGTTGGGAGCGAGCTGGGTGACGGTCCACAGCACCCCGAGGGTGCCGAGGATCATCGCGCCGAACGTCGCGAGGGTGACGCGGGCGCCGCCGTACTTGTCGGCCAGCCAGCCGCCGAACGGCCGCGTGATCGAGCCGACGAGCGCGCCGAGGAACGCGTAGTAGGCGAAGTTGATGCCGGTGCCGGTCGGGAGCGGCTCGGGGACGAAGAACTCCAGCTTGATCAGCAGCGGCAGCGCGGCGGAGTAGCCGATGAACGAGCCGAACGTGCCGATGTAGAGGAACGACATCACCCAGGTGTGCTTGTGCGTGACGACCGAGGCGACGTCCCTGGCGTTGGAGCGGGCCGAGGACAGGTTGTCCATGAAGAAGTACGCCATGATCGCGGCGACGACGGCGAGGGCGGCGTAGAGGTAGCCGGCCCGGGCGAGGTGCAGCCCGCCGGAGCTGGCCTTCACGAGGCCGAAGAGGCCGGCGCCGCCGACCACGATCGGCAGCCCGAGCTGGAGCACCGCGACGCCGATGTTGCCGCCGGCGGCGTTGAGCCCCAGGGCGAGGCCCTTGCGCTTGGCCGGGTAGAAGAAGTTGATGTTGGCCATCGAGGAGGCGAAGTTGCCGCCGCCGACGCCCGCGGTCGCGGCGATCAGCAGGAAGACCCAGTACGGCGTGGTCGGGTCCTGGACGGCGGTCGCGAAGAGCAGCGTCGGGACGAGCAGGAGCAATGCGCTGACAACCGTCCAGTTGCGGCCGCCGAACTTCGGCACCGCGAACGTGTAGGGCAGCCGCAGCAGCGATCCGACCAGGTTGGGCACGGCGACGAGCAGGAAGAGCTGCGAGACGGAGAACTCGAAGCCGACCTTGACCAGCAGCGCCGCGCTGACGCTCCAGAACAGCCAGACGGAGAAGCCGAGGTGCTCGGCGAGGATGGACCAGATCAGGTTGCGGCGGGCGACGGGGGCGCCGGTGGACTCCCAGAACTCGGGGTCCTCGGGGCGCCAGTCGTCGATCCAGCGGCCGGTACGCCGTCCGGTGTGCGGCGCGGCCGGGGGTGCGGTCACGGACATGGGTGCTCCTGGTGGGGGTTTCGGGATGTGTCCCCCACTCTCGGGAGCCGACGTTTCGCATCCGTGCACGGAGGTTTCTCGGAAACATCAACTTGTCCTCACGACCTCACAACCGTGCGCGGCCTCACGGCCCGGGGACGCTCCGTACACTCCGGCGCATGCCTGCTGCCGTCGTCGTCCTCGCCGCCGGGTCCGGCACCCGCGTCGGCGCCGAGGTCAACAAGGTGCTGCTGCCGCTGGGCGACGCCCCGGTGGTCGCCTGGTCGGTGCGCGACGCGCTGGCGCTCCCCGGCGTGGCCCGGGTCCTGCTCGTGGTCCGCGCCGACGAGCGCGAGACCGTCGCGGCCGCGGTGGCGCCGTACCTCGGGGACGGCGAGGTGGTCGTCCTCGCCGGCGGCGAGACCCGGCACGCCTCGGAGTGGAACGCCCTCCGCGCGCTGGCCCCCGAGATCGAGTCCGGCGCCATCGACGTCGTCGCCATCCACGACGGCGCCCGCCCGCTGTCCGGCACGTCGCTCCTCGCCGACACGATCGCGGCCGCGCGCGAGTCCGGTGGGGCGATCCCCGTCGTACCCCTCGGGCACCTGCTGGCCCGCGACCCCTCCGTGGTCGTCCCGGCGGTCGAGCTCGTCGGCGTGCAGACCCCGCAGGCCTTCCGCGCCCCTGACCTCCTCGCGGCCTACCGCGCGGCCGACGCCGACGGCTTCGAGGGCACCGACACCGCGGCCTGCCTCGAGCGGTACGGCCCCGCGGGCTTCACCGTCGCAGCCGTCCCCTCCAGTCCGGCCAACCTCAAGATCACGTTCCCCGAGGACGTGGCGCTGGCGGAGCGTCTGTCGGGATAGTCCGGCACGTTTCTGTTGTCCAGCGGGCCTTGGGCTCAAGGGGTGGATGCAACACCACGGCTTGAGGGGTGTTGCAGATGGGCCGTCCGGGATATTGCCGCGAGGTCCGGTCACGGTTCTGGGATGGGATCCGGGCCGGCCTGCTGATCGGGGAGGCCGCGCGAGCCGCCGGTGTGTCGGTCAACTGCGGGCAGGCATGGTTCCGTGAGCGTGGCGGGGTGTGTCCCTCACGCCAAGAGCCCGGGTCTGTTCGCCCCCGGTTGACGCTGGAGCAACGCGAGGACATTGCCGCCTTCTGGTCGGAGGGGATGTCCAAGGCTGAGATCGCCCGCGAGGTCGGTGTGCATCGCTCGACCATCGGGCGGGAGCTGGCAGCCGGCAGCACCTACTTTCCCGACCGGCGGCCCAAGTACCGTGCCACGGTCGCGCAGGCCGCGGCGGACCGGCGAGCGAGTCGACCCAAGACCACGAAGCTGGCCGGCAACCCTGCCCTGGCCGCGGAGGTGGCTCGTCGGTTGGAGGAGGAGCACAGCCCCGAGCAGATCGCGGCACGGCTGAAGATCGACTTCCCCGACGATGAGGACATGCAGGTGAGCCACGAGCCGATCTACCAGGCGCTGTTCGTCCAGGGACGCGGCGAACTGCGCCGGGACCTGCACAAACGGCTACGCACCGGCCGGGTGTTGCGCAAGCCACGTCGACCGGTCGGGCAACGCGGGGGCAGCAAGATCCCGGACATGGTCAACATCAGCGAGCGTCCGCCCGAGGTCGAGGACCGAGCCGTGCCCGGCCACTGGGAGGGCGACCTGATCGTGGGGGCCAGCTCCCGGTCCGCGATCGGGACCCTGGTGGAGCGCGCCACCGGGTTCACCATGCTGCTGCACCTGCCGGAGAACCACGGCGCAGACACCGTCGCCGCTGCGATGATCGAGGCGATGAGCCGGCTGCCCGAGACGCTGCGGCAGACCCTGACCTGGGACCAGGGCCGCGAGATGGCCAGCCACGTCCGGATCGCCGCCGCCACCGACCTGGAGATCTACTTCTGCGACCCGCACTCGCCCTGGCAACGCGGCACCAACGAGAACACCAACGGGCTGCTGCGCCAGTACTTCCCCAAGGGCGCCGACCTCTCCCTCTTCGGCCCCGACTACCTCGAGCACGTGGCCCGAAAACTGAACAGCCGACCCCGCAAGCGACTCGGGTTCAAGACCCCCGCCGAAGCTCTCGACGAACTACTCTCACAACCCACAGATCCGCACGCTGTTGCATCCACCGGTTGAATTCGCCGGCCGTCGGACAACAGAAACGTGCCGGACTATCCCGCTATGCCGACGTCAGCGCCTCGAGCACCCGCACGTCCTCCAGCGAGGCCACCCGCCGCGCCGTGGGGGGCGCCTCGACGAGCTCGACGGTGAACCGCTCCCGCAGCGCGTCGACCAGGTCGGCGAAGTCCAAGGTGGGCAGCTCGTCGAGCGCGGCCACGACGGACGGCGGCAGCACGATCGGCGAGGCGACGGACACCAGGGCCGCCCGGTCCACGGTCGACCCCACGACGCCGTCGGCAACCACCTTGACGGTGTCGGTCACGGGCCGCACGCCGACCACGACCACGTCGCGCTCGACGGCGGTGACCAGGCAGGAGGCGATGAACGTGGCGGGGGTCATCGGGCAGAGCGCGTCGTGCAGCACGAACGGCTCACCCGAGTCGACCAGCCCGGCCCACTCGGTGCCGAGGTCGACGGGCGTCACGCCGGAGTCGCCGAGACCCCAGACGGCACAGGTCACCAGCGCCTCGCCGTGGATCAGCGCGAACGGCAGCGAGCCGCGGTCGGCCTCGACCACGGAGCCGAGGGCGGGCGGGACGTCGGGGGCGTCGAAGGGATCGTGGGTCATCTCACCCACAAGGTAAGCCCCCGGAGGCCCGGGAAATGCACGATGCCCCCGGGATGGACCCGGGGGCATCGGTGGCTGATCAGGAAGCGAGCACCTCGTCGAGGATGGCCTCGGCCTTGTCCTCGTTGGTGTGCTCCGCCAGGGCCAGCTCGGAGACGAGGATCTGGCGCGCCTTGGCCAGCATCCGCTTCTCGCCGGCCGACAGGCCGCGGTCACGCTCGCGGCGCCAGAGGTCGCGCACGACCTCGGCGACCTTCATGACGTCGCCGCTGTGCAGCTTCTCGAGATTGGCCTTGTAACGACGCGACCAGTTGGTCGGCTCCTCGACGTGCGCGGCACGCAGGACGTCGAACACGCGGTCGAGGCCCTCCTTGTCCACGACGTCGCGAACCCCGACCAGATCGAGGTTGCAGGCCGGCACGCGCACGACCAGGTCCTGCTGGGCGACGATCCGCAGAACGAGGTACTGCCGGTCCTCTCCCTTGATCGTCCGCATCTCGATGTCCTCGATGACTGCGGCCCCGTGATTTGGATAGACAACCGTTTCGCCGACGGTGAAAGTCATGTGTCAGGTACCCCTTCCTAGGTGACTAGTCTAACACGTCCCCGAAGGTGCCCCGACGACGTTTGTGCAGGTCAGGGCCACAATGCGGGCTTGACAGAACCCCTCCTCGTATGGTGGCCGGGGTCGTCCGTGACGGCCGCCACGGGCTGTGACGCCCGAATGCAGCCCTGACGGCGCCCCGTGACGGATACTGCGGGCATGGCCCTGACCCGACGCCTCCGCCGCTCGCGGGACACCTCGCCCGAGAGCCCGGACGACGCCGGTACGCCGGAGCCGCAGCTCCCGCCGGGGCCGGTCGGCGACTACGGCACGATCACCGCCAGCGAGCCGCTCGTCTCGCCCGTCGCCGCGGCCCCTCAGCCGCAGCGTCGCGCCGAGCGCCGCCTGTCGGTGGCCAACCTCGGCCCCGTCCTCCTGCTCCGCACCGCCCACCCCCGCCAGGCCCTGATCACGGCCGCCGGCATCGCCGGCGCCGCGGCCCTCGCCGGCCGCACCAGCCGCGAGCTGGGGCTCGTCTTCGTGACCGCCCTCGTCGGCCAGGCGATCCTCGGCTGGCACAACGACCTGGTCGACGCCCGGCGCGACGCCCGCCACGACGCGGCCGGCAAGCCGATCGCGCTCGGCACCCTCGATGCCGGCACCGTCTGGTTCGCGTTGGCCTGCGGCGTCCTGCTCGTCGTCCCGCTCTCGCTCTCCAACGGCATCACCGCCGGCAGCGCGTTCCTGCTGGCGATGGCGATCGGCCTGCTCGGCAACGTCGTGCTGCGCCGGGGGCTGCTGTCCTGGCTGCCCTGGGCCGCGTCGTACGCCCTCTTCCCCGCGTTCCTCTCCTACGGCGGCTGGGGCGGCGACTTCACGGGCAACCCGCCGGAGATCGCGATCACCGTGCTGGCGGCGCTGCTGGGCGTCGGCGTGCACTTCCTGCGCGCGCTGCCGGGCCTCGTCGCCGACAACGAGGACGGCCTGCGCCACCTGCCGCTGCGGGTAGCGCTCAGGATCGGCGCCACCCGCCTGCTGGTGCTCTCGTCGGTCTGGACGGCGGCGGTGCTGGTCGCGCTGCTCATCACCGGGAACGCGGTCGGACTGTCGCAGTAGCGGACCGCTAGCATGTGGCCACGCAACCGCCGACGACCTGCGAAGGCCTGAAGATGCTCCTCCGACGCAACATCGCGCTCACCGCGAGCGCGCTCGTGCTCGCCGCGACGCCCGTCCTCACCTCGTGTGGGTTCAACTACGCCACCGACCGCGTCTACACCCCGGCGGCCGGCGTCAACAACCGCGACGCCTCGGTCGACGTGCTCGCGGCCGTCGTGGTCTCGGCCCAGGACGACAGCGGCACGTTCATCGCCTCCTTCGCCAACAACAACGTCGACGAGGACGCCACCGTCGAGTCGCTGGCCGGGGCCGACGGCAACACGCTCCAGCCCGGCTCCTTCTCGCCGATCAAGGTCCCGGCCGGCGGCCTGGTCAACCTCGCCAACGTCGGCGGCATCCCGATCTCGGGCACCTTCAAGGCCGGCGACTTCCTGCCCGTCACCATCGTGTTCGGCGACGGCGAGCGGGTCATCATGAAGGTCCCCGTCGTCCGCGCGGACGGCGACTACGCCGGCCTGGACGACTCCGCGAGCTCCGGGGCGAGCGACACCGCGTCGCCGTCGGAGTCCGCCTCCCCCACCAGCTGACCGGGAGCCCCACGTGACCCACACCCTGATCCTGCTCCGCCACGGCGAGAGCGAGTGGAACGCCAAGAACCTCTTCACGGGCTGGGTGGACGTCGCCCTGACCGACAAGGGCCGCGACGAGGCCGTCCGCGGCGGCGAGCAGCTGCGCGAGGCCGGGCTCCTGCCCGACGTCGTCCACACCTCGCTGCAGCGGCGCGCGATCAACACCGCCGCGCTCGCACTGGACGCCGCGGACCGCCACTGGATCCCCGTACGTCGCTCCTGGCGCCTCAACGAGCGCCACTACGGCGCCCTGCAGGGCAAGGACAAGAAGCAGACGCTGGCGGAGTTCGGCGAGGAGCAGTTCATGCTCTGGCGCCGCAGCTTCGACGTGCCGCCGCCGCCGCTCGACGACGACGACGAGTGGTCGCAGGCCGGCGACCCGCGCTACGCCGACCTCGGCGACGAGATGCCACGCACCGAGTGCCTCAAGGACGTCATCGCGCGGATGCTGCCCTACTGGCAGTCCGACATCGTCCCGGACCTCACCGATGGCAACACGGTGCTGATCGCCGCCCACGGCAACAGCCTGCGCGCAATCGTCAAGCACCTCGACGGCATCAGCGACGAGGACATCGCCGGCCTCAACATCCCCACGGGGATGCCGCTGGTCTACCGCCTCGACGAGGAGCTGAAGCCGACCGTCGCCGGCGGCGAGTACCTCGACCCGGAGGCGGCCGCAGCCGCCGCCGCGGCCGTGGCCAGCCAGGGCCGCTGAGGGGTCACGCCCCTGCGGCGTCGACCGAGCGCGGGTTGGTGCCCGTGACGACGAAGACGATCCGGTTGGCCACCGACACCGCGTGGTCGGCGATCCGCTCGTAGTAGCGGCCGAGCAGCGCGATGTCGACCGCGGCCTCGACGCCGTGGCTCCAGTCGTCGGCGAGCAGCTCGACGAACGACGTACGCCGGAGCTGGTCCATCTCCTCGTCGTCACGACCGAGCGCGATGGCGGCCTCGACGTCGCGGCCGGTGATGATCTGGGAGACGCGGGAGACCATGTCCTCGGCGACCTCGGCCATCCGGCTTATGGTCGGCCGGATCTCCTCGGGCACCGCGACGTTGGGCACGCGCAGGCGGGCGATCTTGGCGACGTGGACGGACAGGTCGCCCATCCGCTCGAGCTCGCTGACCATCCGCAGCGCGGCGATGATCGTGCGGAGGTCGCCGGCGACCGGCTGCTGCAGGGAGAGCAGGGAGAACGCCTGGTCCTCGACCTTCTCGCGCGCCCGGTCGATCGCGACGTCGGCGCTGATCACCCTCTCGGCGAGCTCGGCGTCCCCCGTCAGGAGTGCCTCGGTGGCACCGGCCACGGCTTCCTCCACCAGCTTGCAGATGCCGGCGAGGTCGTCGAAGACGGTGTCGAGCTGTTCATGGAAAGCCTCACGCATGAACAGGAGGCTACTTGTGCAAGGTGTCCGGATGACGTCGAAGCGTGAACGCGGCATGAACGTTCGGAAGCCCGGCTCCCGTGGGCGAACTCGCGGTGAAACCCTGCGTACGATCGCGGTGTGGATCCGACGACGCAGGCGTTCCTGGCCGCGCTGATCGGGGCCGTCGTCGCGGGCGGAGCCGTCCTGGCGTGGCACGTCAGCGACCGCCAGCAGTACCGCATACCCCCGGTCGAGGAGCCCGTGGTCCCCGCGGGCGTGGCCACCGTGCTCTCGGTCCTGCGCAGCAGCGCGGTCGTGGTCGACGACGGCGACGTCGTCCTGAAGGCCTCCGCGCCGGCGTACGCCCTGGGCCTGGTGCGCGGCACCTCCCTGCTGTCGGAGGATCTCGCCGAGCTGGTCCGGCAGGTCCGCCGCGACGGGCAGATCCGCGAGACCGAGCTGCTGATGTCCCGCTCCGGGATGCCCTCGCGCCACGTGACCGCCCGCGTCGCACCGCTCGGGTCACGCCTCGTGCTGGCCCTGGTCGAGGACCGGACCCGCGAGCGCCGTGTCGAGGCCGTACGCCGCGACTTCGTGGCCAACGTGAGCCACGAGCTGAAGACCCCCGTCGGCGCCATCCGGCTCCTGGCCGAGGCCGTGGGCGACGCCGCCGACGACCCCGAGGCCGTCAAGCGCTTCGCCGGCCGGATGCTCACCGAGAGCGACCGCCTCTCGCGCCTGGTCCAGCAGGTCATCGAGCTGTCCCGCCTCCAGGGCGACGACCCGCTCGAGGCGCCGATGCCGGTCTCGCTCGACGACGTGATCGCGGTCGCCGTCGACACCAGCGCCATCGACGCCGACTCCAAGCGCATCCAGGTCGTCACGGGCGGGGTACACGGCCTCGAGGTCTACGGCAGCCAGGAGCAGGTGACCGCTGCGGTGGCCAACCTGGTCGCCAACGCCGTGTCCTACTCCGGCAACGACTCGACCGTCCTCGTCACCGCCAAGGCCGACGAGCGGACCGTCGAGATCTCGGTGGTCGACCAGGGGATCGGTATCCCCGAGACCGAGATGGACCGGATCTTCGAGCGCTTCTACCGCGTCGACCCGGCCCGCCACCGCTCCACCGGCGGCACCGGGCTCGGCCTGTCCATCGTCAAGCACGTCGCCGCCACCCACGGGGGCGACGTACGTGTCTGGTCCGTCGAGGGACAGGGGTCTACCTTCACCTTGACGCTGCCGAGGCACCTCTCCAGCACCTTCAACCAGGAGGCACTCCTGTGACCCGTGTACTCGTCGTCGAGGACGAAGAGAGCTACAGCGACGCCCTGGCGTACATGCTGCGCAAGGAGGGCTTCGAGGTCGCCATCGCCGCCGACGGCAACGCCGCCCTCACGGAGTTCGACCGCAACGGTGCCGACATCGTCCTGCTCGACCTGATGCTGCCCGGCATCCCCGGCACCGAGGTGTGCCGGCAGATCCGGGCCACGTCCAACGTGCCGGTGATCATGGTCAGCGCCAAGGACGACGAGGTCGACAAGGTGGTCGGCCTGGAGCTCGGCGCCGACGACTACGTCACCAAGCCCTACTCCCCGCGCGAGCTGGTCGCCCGGATCCGCGCCGTGCTCCGCCGCGGCCAGGACCCCGACCTGTCGCCGGTCACCCTCGAGGCCGGGCCGGTGCGGATGGACGTCGAGCGGCACGTCGTGACCGTCGACGGCCAGCAGCAGCGGCTGCCGCTCAAGGAGTTCGAGCTCCTCGAGATGTTCCTGCGCAACCCCGGCCGGGTGCTGACCCGCGGCCAGCTCATCGACCGGGTCTGGGGCTCCGACTACGTCGGCGACACCAAGACCCTCGACGTGCACGTCAAGCGGCTGCGCGCCAAGCTCGAACCCGACCCGAGCGAGCCGAAGTTCCTCGTCACCGTGCGCGGGCTGGGGTACAAGCTCGACCTCTGAGCCGGTCGCTGCTCACGCCCGGTCGGGATCGCCGGTTCACCGGCGTTCCCGTACGTTCTGGAGGGTTGCAACCCTCCAGAACGTCTGGCTTCACCGGTCCACCGGTGATTCCTGCCCACCCGGACCCCTGGCCGGATGTTGCGCATACAGGTCCGATAACCGCGTGTCGGGTGTCGGTGGGCATCCCTAGGCTGGAGCCGTGACGAGTACGACGACGGGCGCGGCCAGCACTCCCGGCACCCCGCAGACCGACGCCCAGGACACCGCACCTGTCACGGCGGCCTGGCTGCCGGTCGCGGCGGTCGGGGTCACCCTGCTGCTGTGGGCCTCGGCGTTCGTCGCGATCCGCTACCTCGGCGACGACTTCACCCCCGGCTCCCTCTCGCTCGGCCGGCTCCTGGTCGGCGCGATCTGCCTCGGGGTCGCGGCGCTCACCCGCGGCCGACCCCACCTCAGCCGGAGCGACCTGGTCCGGGTCGTGGTGATCGGCGTGCTGTGGTTCGGCGTCTACAACGTCGCGCTCAACGAGGGCGAGCGCCGCGTCGACGCCGGCACCGCCGCGATGCTGATCCAGGTCTCGCCGGTCCTGATCGCGCTGCTGGCGGCCCTGTTCCTCTCCGAGCGCTTCACCGTCTACCTCGCGGTCGGCCTGGCGCTGGCGTTCGGCGGTGTCGCCCTGATCGCGCTGTCCACCTCGCCCGGCGGCAACCGCGACGTGCTGGGCGTGGTGCTCTGTATCGTCAGCGCGGTCGTCTACTCCGTCAGCGTGATCCTCCAGAAGCCGCTCGTCTCGCGCCACAAGGCCGTCCACATCACTTGGCTGGCCTGCACGGTCGGCGCGATCGCCTGCCTGCCGTTCGCCGGCGACCTGGTCCGCGAGACCGCCGATGCCCCGGCCAGCTCGATCCTGTGGGTGGTCTACCTCGGGGTCTTCCCGACCGCGATCGCCTTCACGACCTACGCCTTCGCCCTCAACCACATGAGCGCCAGCAGCCTCGGCGTGACGACCTACCTCGTGCCGCCCCTGACCATCGTGATGGGCGTGCTCTTCCTCGGCGAGGCCCCGCCCGCCATGGCGTACGCCGGCGGCGCGCTCGCCCTCGTCGGCGTCTCGCTCGCGCGGCGCAAGAAGCGCACGCTCGCCGATGAGCAGCCACAGCCGGCGTAGTCCTGCCATGCTGCGGGCGTGAGCATCGTCGCCAACGTCCTGGTCGGCCTGGTGGCCGCGCTGCACCTGTACTTCCTCGTCCTCGAGATGTTCCTGTGGACCACGCCCACGGGGCGCAAGGTCTTCGGGCTCGAGCCGGGGTTCGCCGAGGAGAGCAAGGCGCTGGCGGCCAACCAAGGCCTCTACAACGGCTTCCTCGTCGCCGGCCTCGTCTGGGGCCTGGTCGACGACCGGACCGACGTGAAGCTGTTCTTCCTCGCCTGCGTGATCGTCGCCGGCGCGTACGGCGCGGTGACCGTCAGCCGCCGGATCCTGGTCGTGCAGGCGGCACCGGCGCTGCTGGCGTTCCTGGCGGTGCTGGTCAGTCGCTGACGGCGGCGTCCGGCTCGTCGCCGGCCTCCAGCCAGCCGCGGAACGCCTCGAGGTTCTTCGTCGACTCCCCGCGCAGCTTGCGCCACTCCCACTCCTTGCGGATCGAGGAGGCGAAGCCGAGCTCGAGGATCGCGTTGAACGACTCGTCGGCGTTGGACAGCACCGACCCGAGGAGTCGGTCGAGCTCGTCGGGCGTGACGGCCGAGAGCGGCAGCCGCCCGTCGAGGTAGATGTCGCCGAGCCGGTCGACGGCGAACGAGACGGCGTACATCTTCAGGTTGCGTTCCAGCAGCCACCGGTAGACGCGCTCGTGGTTCTCGTCGGGCTTGCGGCAGACGAAGGCGTGCACGCCGAGCGCGTGGCCGCCCACGTCGAGCCGGACGGCGGTCTGCAGCTTCTTCTCCCCCGGCAGCGAGAACGAGAAGAGGCCGTCGGCGACCTCGTCGTACTCGATCTCGTTGTCGGTCAGGTAGTCACGGATGACCTGGTGTGCGTCTGTCACGACACGGACTGTGCCATGAGGGCGCCGGCGCGCTCGTAGACCTCGAGGGTCCGCTCGGCCGTGCGCTCCCACGCGAACTTGCGGGCCTGCTCCAGCGCGCCCGCCTCGAGCCGCACCCGCAGCGCGGGGTCCTCGATGACGCGGCGCAGCGCGGCGGCCCAGTCGCGGGGCTCGTGGCTGTCGACCAGCAGGCCGCTGTGGCCGTCGCGCACGACGGTCGGCAGCCCGCCGACAGCGGCGGCCAGGACGGGGGTGCCGGCGGCCTGCGCCTCCACGGCGACCAGGCCGAACGACTCGTTGTAGGACGGTACGGCGACCGCCGTGGCCGCGGCGTACCACCGGGCCAGCTCGTCCTGGGCGACCGGCGGGACGAACCTCACCACGTCGGTCAGGCCGAGCTCGTCGGCGAGCTGGGCCAGCGACTCGGGGTGCTCCAGGCCGGTGCCGGACGGCCCGCCGACGACCGGGACGACGAGGTGGGAGCGCAGCGACGGAGTCTGGGCGAGCAGCTCGGCGACGGCGCGGAGCAGCACGTCGGGCGCCTTGAGCGGCTGGATCCGGCCGGCGAAGAGCAGCACGTGGGCGTCCTGCGGCAGCCCGAGCGCGGCCCGGGCAGCCGCCTGCTCGACCGGCCGGAACACCGACAGGTCGACACCGGGGTGCACGACCTCGACCCGGCCGGGGTCGGCGTCGTACAGGTTGATCAGCTGCTTGGCCTCGATGTCGGTGTTGGCGATCAGCATGTCCGCGGCCTCGACGACCTGCTCCTCGCCGATGATCCGGGCGGCCGGCTCGGGGGTGTCGCCGGTGGCGAGGGCGTCGTTCTTGACCTTGGCCATGGTGTGCATCGTGTGCACGAGCGGGACGCCCCAGCGGTCGCGGGCGAGCGCGCCGACCTGGCCGGAGAGCCAGTAGTGGGAGTGGACCGCGTCGTAGTGGCCCACCGGCTGGGCGGCCTCGGCGCGCAGCACCTCGCGGGCGAAGACGCACAGCTGGCCGGGCAGCTCACCCTTGGTGAGCCCCTCGAAGGGGCCGGCGTGGATGTGCCGCACCTGGACGCCGTCGAAGGCCTCCACGACCGGCGGCAGCGCGGAGCTGGTGGCGCGGGTGAAGATGTCGACCTCGATGCCCTGCTGGGCGAGCCTGCGGGACAGCTCGATCACGTAGACGTTCATGCCGCCGGCATCGCCGATCCCCGGCTGGTCCAGCGGGGAGGTGTGCAGGCTGATCATCGCGAGTCGCCTGATGCGGTCCACGTCGCTCCTTCGGTCTCCGGGCGTCCGCGCAACACGGGCCCAACCACTGTGAACCACTCGGGCGTCCCGGCCATTCCCGGCCAGTTGCCGGGCGGTCTAGCGTGCGTGCGACCCCGTGGAGCGCGTGCCACGCGAGGCCCGGCGGGCGCCCGGCTTGGGGTCGGGGACCTTCTTCGCCTTCGGGGCGGGCTTCTCGTCCGGTCGCGACCGGACCAGCATCACGGCGAAGAGCACGAGGACCACCAGGCCGAAGGCGCCGTCGACCGACTCGGGGCTGGCGGCGGGGTGCAGCACCTCCAGCACCGACCAGACGAGCACCGGGTAGGCCACCGCGACGATCGCGCGGAGCCAGGGCGCCGACGTGCTGACCAGCGCGGCGCCGGTGCCGGCGAGGGCGAGGGCGAGCAGGACGAGTCCGGCCCAGTGGAGGGCATCGAGGGCGCCGCCGGAGGTGCCGGCGAGGTCGAGGACCCAGCGGAGGACCCACATGAGCCCTCCGACAAGGCCCGCCCAGCGAGCGATGAGGCGCAGGTCCATGGAGCTCCAACTTCGGGGGTGGGACACGGAGGATCAACGGGCCATACTGCCACCGCGCTGCCGCGTGCCACCACGGCCCCGGCAGAATCTCAGGCATGACGACCACTCCTGCCACACCTGTCACCGCTGACCGAACGGATTCCCGCACCGCCGTCGTGACGGGGGCCAGCAGCGGCATCGGCGCCGCCACCGCCCGGGCCCTCGCGGCCGAGGGTTTCCGGGTCGTGTGCGCCGCGCGGCGCCGCGACCGGATCGAGGAGCTGGCCGCCGAGATCGGCGGGGTCGCGGTCGCCTGCGACGTCACGGACCCCGCGTCGGTGGCAGCCCTCGCCGCGACCGTGGGCGAGGAGCTGAGCGTGCTGGTCAACAACGCCGGTGGGGCGTTCGGGTCCGGGACGGTGGAGACGGCCGACCCGGCGGACTGGCGGGCGATGTACGAGGTCAACGTCCTGGGCGTCCTGCACGTCACCCAGGCGCTGCTCCCCGCGCTGCGCGCGAGCGGCGACGGCCTGATCGTCAACGTCGGCTCGACGGCCGGCCGGATCGCCTACGAAGGCGGCGGCGGCTACACCGCGGCCAAGCACGGCACGCAGGTCGTCACCGAGACGCTGCGGCTCGAGCTGTGCGGCGAGCCGATCCGGGTCTCGGAGATCGCGCCCGGCATGGTCCGCACCGACGAGTTCTCCCTGGTCCGCTTCGACGGCGACCAGGCGAAGGCGGACGCGGTGTACGCCGGCGTACCCGACCCCCTCGTCGCCGAGGACGTCGCCGACGCGATCTCGTGGATCGCGACCCGGCCCAGCCACGTCAACATCGACGAGCTCGTGATCCGCCCGCGCGCCCAGGCCGCCCAGCACAAGGTCCACCGGGTGTCCTGACCCCGGACCGACCCCGTCGGTGGTGCAAGACTGGCCGGATGCAGACCATCGGACTTGTCGGCGGGATGAGCTGGGAGAGCAGCGCGGTCTACTACCGCGACCTCAACCTGGGCGTGCAGAAGCGGCTGGGCGGGCTCTCCTCGCCGCGGCTCGTGCTGAGCACCGTCGACTTCGCGGAGCTGACCGACCTCGAGGACGGCCAGCGCTGGCCGCAGATCGGCGAGCTGCTCGCCGACGCCGCGCGGGGGGTGGAGCGAGCCGGTGCGGACTTCCTGCTGCTGTGCACCACGACCTTCCACAAGGTCGCCGACCAGGTCGAGGCGGCCGTCGGCATCCCGCTCATCCACCTCGCCGACGTGGTCGCGGAGGCCTGCCAGGCGCAGGGCGTCACGAAGGTGGGCTTCATCGGCACCAAGGTCGCGATGGAGGACGGCTTCTTCATCGACCGGCTCGCCCAGCACGGCGTGACCGCGATCGTCCCGGCCCAGGAGCACCACGACTGGCTCAACGCGGCGATCTACGAGGAGCTCGTGCACGGCCACGTGCTCGACCGCACCCGCCGCCGGGTCGTCTCGATCGTCGAGGAGCTGTGGGACGCCGGCGCCGCCGGCGTGCTCCTCGGCTGCACCGAGCTCGAGCTCCTCATCAAGCAGGCCGACGTCGACCTGCCGGTCTTCCCCTGCACCACCCTCCACGTCGAGGCGGCGCTGGACCGGGCCCTGGCCTGAGCGACTCGCCCGGATAGTCCGTCACGAAATCGTTGTTCGGTGAGCCCCCGAACAACAGAAACGTGCCGGACTATCCCGAGAACACCAGCTCCACCAGCCGCCGCAGCTCCTCGGTCAGCAGCTGCTCCGGCACGGTCACCCGCGGCCCGGCCAGGTCGAAGGCGTAGATGAACAGGTCCGGGTGCGGGTCACCCCCACGCAGACGTCGTACGTCGATCGCCGCCAGCAGGGCGCGCGCCTCGGCGACCCGCGGGTCGTCGCCGTCCAGGTCGAGCGACGCCTCCGCGACCCGGCCGGCGAACCCGCCGGTCCGCCGGACCCGCACGAGCGACGACGGACCCGACGGGCCCGACGGCGTGAACGTCATGCGGACGGCGCCCGGTCCGGCGGGAAGCCGCCGGTCGCGATCGGTCCCCAGGACGTCGGCGTGATCCGGATCAGCGACTTGCCCTGCTGGCGCATGGCGGCGCGGTACTCCGCCCAGTCCGGGTGCTCGCCGGAGATGCACCGGAAGTACTCCACCAGCGCGTCCTCCGCCTCCTGCGACGGCATGTCCAGCACTTCGGCGGTCCCGTCGACCTGGACGTAGGGGTCGTTCCACTCGTCGGAGTGCACGAGCACCGACGCCGACGGGTCGCGGCGGAGGTTCACCGCCTTGGCGCGGTCGGGGTAGGTCGAGATGACGATGGCGCCCGACGCGGACACCCCGCCGGAGACCGGCGAGAGCTGCGGGCGGCCGCCGCGGCGCGTCGTGACGAGCGTCATCCGGTGGCGCGGGCGGACGAAGTCGAGCAACGCGGGCAGCTCGACACGGTCGGTGGTCGCGATCTGGGGCATGGTCCGACGGTAACCGGCGATGCGAGGGCCGGGCGCCCGGCGCCGTAGACTCGACGAGGCCTTCGGCCCGTCCGCACCCGCCACTGAAAGTGACGTCGTACCTCCCCATGACTGGAAACACTCTCCGCACCGACCTGCGCAACGTCGCCATCGTCGCGCACGTCGACCACGGCAAGACCACGCTCGTCGACGCCATGCTCCGCCAGGGCGGCGCGTTCACCGAGCACCAGGCCGAGGGTGTCGGGGACCGGGTCATGGACTCCGGTGACCTCGAGCGCGAGAAGGGCATCACCATCCTCGCGAAGAACACCGCGATCCACTACGCGGGTGCCGCGGCCGAGGGCAAGCCGATGACGATCAACATCATCGACACCCCGGGCCACGCCGACTTCGGTGGCGAGGTCGAGCGCGGCCTGTCCATGGTCGACGGCATCGTGCTCCTCGTCGACGCGTCCGAGGGCCCGCTCCCCCAGACCCGCTTCGTGCTGCGCAAGGCGCTCAACGCCGACATGCCGGTCATCCTGGTCGTGAACAAGACCGACCGCGGTGACGCCCGGATCGCCGAGGTCGTCGACGAGACCTACGAGCTCTTCATGGACCTGCTCGACGAGCACCACAGCCAGGACGCGCTCGACTTCCCCGTCGTCTACGCCTCCGGCCGCGCCGGTGTCGCCGGCCTCGAGGCGCCCGAGAACGGCGAGCTGCCGGACTCCCCCGACCTCGAGCCGCTGTTCAAGACGATCCTCGAGACGATCCCCGCTCCGACGTACGACGAGGGCGCGCCGCTCCAGGCCCACGTCACCAACCTCGACTCCTCGCCGTTCCTCGGCCGCCTCGCGCTGCTGCGCATCCACCAGGGCCACCTGAAGAAGGGCCAGACCGTCGCGTGGATCCGCCGCGACGGCACGTCCAAGAACGTCCGCATCACCGAGCTCCTCGTCACCGAGGGCCTCGAGCGCAAGCCCGGCGAGTCCGCCGGCCCCGGCGACATCGTGGCCATCGCGGGCATCCCGGACATCACCATCGGCGAGACCCTGGCCGACCCGGAGAACCCGAAGGCGCTGCCGCTCATCCACGTCGACGAGCCGGCCATCTCGATGACCATCGGCACCAACACCTCGCCGCTGGTCGGCCGGGTCAAGGGCTCCAAGGTCACCGCCCGCCTCGTCAAGGACCGCCTCGACTCCGAGCTCATCGGCAACGTGTCGCTGCGGATCCTCCCGACCGAGCGTCCCGACGCGTGGGAGGTGCAGGGCCGCGGCGAGCTGGCGCTGGCCATCCTGGTCGAGCAGATGCGCCGCGAGGGCTTCGAGCTGACCGTCGGCAAGCCGCAGGTCGTCACCAAGGAGGTCGACGGCAAGGTCCACGAGCCCGTCGAGCGCCTGACGATCGACGCGCCGGAGGAGTACCTCGGCGCCATCACCGAGCTGCTGGCCGTCCGCAAGGGCCGCATGGAGCAGATGACCAACCACGGCACCGGCTGGGTCCGCATGGAGTTCCTGGTCCCCGCCCGCGGTCTGATCGGCTTCCGCACGGAGTTCCTCACCGACACCCGCGGCACCGGCATCGCCCACCACATCTCCGAGGGCTACGAGCCGTGGGCCGGCGAGATCCGCAGCCGCAACAACGGCTCGCTCGTCGCCGACCGCAAGGGTGCCGCCACGGCGTACGCCATGACCTCGCTGCAGGAGCGCGGCGTCATGTTCGTCGAGCCGACCACCGAGGTCTACGAGGGCATGATCGTCGGCGAGAACTCCCGCGCCGACGACATGGACGTCAACATCACCAAGGAGAAGCAGCAGACCAACATCCGGTCCGCCACCTCCGACAACTTCGAGAAGCTCATCCCGCCGAAGAAGCTCTCGCTCGAGCAGTGCCTGGAGTTCTGCCGCGACGACGAGTGCGTCGAGGTCACCCCCGAGACGGTCCGGATCCGCAAGGTCATTCTCGACCAGAACGAGCGGGCGAAGATCGCGAGCCGGGCCCGCAAGTCCAAGTAGCGCGCGTCGCAACCACCCGTCCGAGTCACTCGGGCGGGTCGTTGTCGTTTCAGGGCTTGAAGAGGCGTACGACGTACCGGTGCCTGGCCGGCCCGCCGCCCCGGATGTCCCGCACGACCACCGTGTAGGTCCCGGTCGCGCGGACCCCGGCCACCTGGAAGACCAGCGTCGGCTGCCCGTAGCCGACCACCGGCGCGAACCGGGTGACCTTGAGCCGTGTCTTCGTCGTGCTGCCGCGCTTGACCACCACGGTCGCGTGCGAGAAGTCGGCGGTGGCGTCGCCCGACGACAGCGACCACCGGCCGCCCGGCTCCAGCGGGCCGGGGAACCAGCCGCGCGTCGGCCACGCGACCCAGGCAGGGTTGGTGTTGCGGTCGTCCGTCGGACCGAAGACGTAGAGCGAGTCGGCCTGGGTCGTCAGCCCGTTGCCCATCGTGTCGACGTACGGGTTGAGCACCCACCGCCGGTGCCCGGCCGCGCGGTTACCGGGGCCGGGGTCGTCCATGTAGAGCTGCACCGACTGGCCGGCGTGCATCTCCCCCGAGGTCAGGGCGATGTTGGAGTGGCCGGCGGCGTCGTGCCCGGTCTGGGTCCAGCACTTCCAGTCCGACGGCGGGTCGTGGCTGAGCGCGTCGTTGGCGTCCATGATCAGCGCCGCGGCCTGCGCCTCGCGGTTGAGCTTGCCGCTGAAGCCCACCGGGTCGAGCCCGGCCATCGCGCGCACGAAGTTCACCGACTCCAGGGTCGCCTGCTGGGCAGCGTCCGAGGGGTGCCCGGGCGTGCAGTCGTCGACGGACCCGGTCCAGCCGGACTCGACGTCGAGGTTGGGCGCCATCCGGGTGTTCCAGGCGTCCCGGACCGACGCCTTCGACGAGGTGTCGATCGCTCCCGAGGGAGTGGAGGCGACCGCCGGGCACGCACCCAGCAGCAGCCCTGCACCGAGAGCGAGGGCCAACGTGCGTCGGACCATGGCCAGTCCGCGCACCCCGAGAGGTGTGGCAGCCACGCGCCCCACCGTAGGACGGAACGGGCCGTACGTGAAGCCCCTAGCGGACCCGCTGCGCGTTGTCCCGCGCGACCGCCTCGATGGAGATGCCGGCGAACGCGACCGCCAGCAGCAGCACGAACGAGCGCGACAGCAGGTCGGGCACGAGCTGGCTGACGAACACCGACGCGACGTGGGTGAGCATCACGATCGGCACCCAGGTGGGCGTCGTACGCGCCCGGAGGAGGGCGATCGCGAAGAGCGTCTCGCCGAGGAAGAACGCCACGATCCACCCGTAGAGGAAGATCGCCAGCCCGGTCTCGTGGGCGATGTCCTCGATGCCCTGGTCGCGGATCGCGCCGGTGACGACCAGGGAGTGGAAGAACACCATCAGCATCGCGTAGCCCGCGGTGCCCAGGAACCCGACCGCCAGCACCACGGCCGAGACCATGCTCAGCTGGCGGCCGCGGCGCTCGAAGAGGGTCAGCGCAGCCGGCAGCCCCAGGGTCAGCGCGACCGAGGCGAGGAAGTAGATGGACGCGACCGCCATCCACCGGCCGCCGTCCTGCTGCACGATCGTCAGGGTGTCCGCCGTGCCGCGCGTGCTCGGCATGATCAGCGAGCCGAACGTCAGCGCCATCGCGCCTGTCAGGAGGGCGGCGGCCGACACCGGTACCCAGTCAGAGCGCATGGCACCACCGTAGGGGTACGGCGGTCCGCCCGTGGCATCTTGCCGCGTTGCTGGGGTGTGAGCCCGCCCCTAGTGGTCGTGCCCGGGACCCGGGTGGTCCGGCTCCAGCACAGCACACCGGTCCACAGCATCCAGCCCCAGAACAGCACCACGGCGACGCGGAGCATCTCGGCGATGCCCGTGACCGCCGGCGCCGAGAACATCAGCCCGACCAGGGCGTTGCCGACGCCGGCGAGGACGCCGAGGACGCACAGCACCCGCGGGAACAGCCCGGAGGACCACATGGCCGCCGCGGAGCACAGGACGGCGACGCCCAGCGGGCCGAAGATCGCGTTGTTCATGGTGAACGTCGCAGCATCGAGGGCACGCACGGTGTCGATGGACCCGCCGTGGTCGAGGTACCACGCGGCGCCGGGCACCACGGCGTACGTCGTGATCTCGATCGCCACGCTCACCCCCATGGCCAACACCGCGACGTCCATGAGGTGCCGCGGTCGGCCGGAGTCCGCCAACGCCGAGCGGATCCCGGTGACGATCAGGAGACGGCCGAGGAGGACGACGCTGAACCAGCCCGACGCCCATCCCAGCGCGGTGGTGTGGCCGGCGTAGCCCGACGTCACGTCGGCCGTGGAGGCCTCCGCCCCCAGCGGGACGTCGACGCTGGCAGCGAAGATCGCCACCCACTCGAGGAGGTAGAGGACCGACCCCGCGAGGACGAGGCGGTTGCCCACGAGGACCGGGCGCGCGGTGACGGGAGTCGCGGTCATGCGCCTATCGTGCGGATCCGAGTCCGGCAGTGGCCCGGTCCGTGCAGGAAATTCCTCTAGGTGGGGGCTGGGGCGCCCCGGGGGCGATAGTCCGGCACGCTTCCGTTGTTCGGGGGCCCTCCGGGCAACGGAAACGTGCCGGACTATCCCAGAGCTCACGCGAACTTCGGCTTCTCCTTCGCCACGAACGCCCGGACACCCTCGGCGAAGTCGGGGCCGGTGTAGACCTCGTGGAGGAGCGCCTCGTCGAAGTCCGGGTTGGCCTCGAGCAGGCGCGCGCGAGCCAGCAGCTGTCGCTTCGTGGCCCGCAGGGTCACCCCCGACGCGTGCCGCAGCCCGTCGACGACGGTCGCGACCTCGCCCGAGAGGTCGTCGGTGACCGCCATGAGCGCCCCGACGGCGTACGCCCGGTCGGCGTCGCAGAGCCGCGAGGTCAGCAGCATCTCGCGGGTGAGCGACTCCCCGAAGACGGCCGCGCAGCGGTAGACGATCGAGGAGGAGAGGGCGTTGCCGAGGGTGCGGGCGATGGGGTAGCCGAACCGCGAGTGCCGGGTCGCGATCCGCAGGTCGCAGTGGGTGGCGACCGCGAGACCGCCGCCGACGCACACCCCGTCGACCGCCGCGATCGTGACCTGCGGCAGCGCGAAGAGCGCCTCGAGCAGCTCGCGGATCCAGGTCTCGTACTCCACCGCGTCGGCCGAGAGGAAGTCGGTGATCTCGTTGCCCGCCGCGAACGCCCGCCCGCCGGCGCCGCGCAGCACCACGACCTTGACCGACGTGTCGTCGCGGAGCTCGGCGCACAGGTCGCGCATCCCGGCGTACATCGCCGTCGTGAAGGCGTTGTGCCGGTGCGGCCGGTCGAAGGTCACCTCGACGACGCCGTCGCCGCGCTCGACGCGCAGGTCGTCGGTCACGGCGTGACCAGCCAGCGGCCGAGCAGGGTGCCGTCCTCCTCGAGGAGCGTCGCCAGCTCGAGGTGTACGTCGATCTCCGGCCCGTCGGTGATCCGCGGGTGCGACCCGGCCACCATGCGCGGCACGAACGTCGCCGTGAGCTCGTCGGCGGCGCCCTGCGCGACCAGGTCGCGGAGCAGGTGCGGGCCGCCCTCGGAGAGCAGGTGGGTCAGGCCGCGCTCGGCGAGCCGGGCCTTGAGGGCCGAGAGGTCGACGCGGTGGCTGCCGAGCACGTGGACGTGGTCGTTGCCGAGGAGGGTGCGCGCCTCCTCGAGGTGGTCGGCGGCCGCGCCGGTGGCCATCTGGACGAGCCCGGGCGCGGCACCCCGCAGCTTCTCGGGCACCGCGGCGTGCCGGCTGACCACGACGGTCGGCTTGTCGGCCGGCCGGTAGCCCTCGATCCGCGCCGTCCCGGCACCGACCACGACGGCGTCGGCGAGCCGGCGCAGGGTGTCGAAGACGCGCTTGTCGGCGTCGTTGTTGATCGAGCCGCTCTTGCCGGAGTCGCCGGTGGCGGACCCGTCGACGGTGCTGACCATGTTGACGCGCAGCCACGGCGTCGAGGGTGGCGCGTAGACCTCCGCCAGCTGCTCGTCGGTCAGGTCCCCGGTGCCCGCGTGCGGGCCGATCAGCGCTCTCATCGTTGCTCCCCCTCGGTCTGCCAGCTCATCACCCAGTACTGCACGCCGAACGGGTCGTCGGCGTAGTGCACGGTCGGTGCGCCATGGTCGCTCAGCAGCGGGCCGAGCTCGCGCAGCCCGGCCACGTCGGCCCACAGCTCGGTCGCCAGCGTCTCGTCCAGCGCAGCGAGCGCGTCCGCGTCGTTGGCCAGCAGGGCACGCTCGATCGCCGCGTCGAACGCCGCCGCCCGCTCGTCGAGGTGACCCGGCGCCTTCTCGGTCCGGCAGGCCGACCCGTTGGCGACGACGAGGTAGTCCCGGCGCACGGTGTCAGATCGTTCAATTGCTGGGTTTGACACCTCGGGAGGCAAAGAACCGGTGCTTTTCCCAGCAATTGAACGATTTCGACCGCACGCCACCAGCAACGACTCCCCCACCCGCACCCCCTGCGGCGTGCCGACGATGCTGACCGGCGCAGCAGAGAAACCCGAGACGGCCTCCAGGCACGCGGCGCGCAACGGGGCGACGGGATCCACGAGTCCGGCGTACGACGGGAGCAAGGCCAGCACGCCCGGCACGAGCACGATCACTGCAACCCCCGGATCGCCCGCGCGGGCGGCCGCCGGCCCGCGATCGTCCACGCCATGTCGACCACCTGTCGGGTCTCGGCGACCTCGTGCACGCGGTAGATCCGCGCACCCGCAAGCGCGCAGATCGCGGTCGCCGACAGCGTGCCCAGCAGCCGCTCCCCCACGGGCAGGTCGAGCGTCTCGCCCACGAAGTCCTTGTTGGACAGCGAGACCAGCACCGGCCAGCCGGTGTCGACCATCTCGCCCAGCCGCCGCGTGACCTCCAGCGAGTGGAAGGTGTTCTTGCCGAAGTCGTGGGCCGGGTCGATCACGATCGACGACCGGGAGACACCAGCCGACAGCGCACGCGACGCATAGGCCACGGTGTCCGCGATCGCGGAGGCCACCACGTCGTCGTACTCGATCCGATAGGGCCGGGTCCGCGGCGTCACGCCGCCGGTGTGGGTGCAGATCAGCCCCGCGCCGTACGACGCCGCCACGTCGACCAGCTCCGGGTCGGCCCCGCCCCAAGCGTCGTTGAGCACGTCGGCCCCGGCCTCGCACGCGGCCGCGCCGACCGAGGCGCGCCAGGTGTCGACGGAGATCACCAGGTCCGGATACTCAGCACGCACCCGCGCGACGAAGTCCACGACCCGATCGCGCTCCTCGGCCTCGTCGATGAAGACGCCGGGCGCGGCCTTGATGCCGCCGATGTCCACGATCTCCGCACCCTGCGAGACGACCAGGGCGACCCGCTCGAACGCCTTGTCCTCCGCCCAGGTCGCGCCCTTGTCGTAGAACGAGTCGGGGGTGCGGTTGACGATCGCCATCATCAGCGTCGCGTCGTCGGCGAACGCGTGCCGGCCCAGCTGCAACGTCATGCGAGGGACCCGGCCAGGAAGCCCGCGGCCGGCGGACGCTCGCCCACCGCCACGACCCGGTCGACGGCCTCGATGGCCCCAGGAACATCGGCCGGGTGGTACTGCCGCAGCACGACGTCACGGTGGTCGAGGCTGTCCCGCGACCCACGGCGCAGCGCGGCCGCAGCCATGATCTGGGTCGCCATCGCGCCGAGGTCGCGCAGCGCCTGGTGGCGGTGGGCCCGCCGACCGAGGTCGACCTGCGCGATCGCGTCGATCCCCAGCGTCGCGGCGGTGTCGGCCAGCGCGGCCAGCTCCACGGCGTACCCGGTCGGCACGCGCAGCTTCTCGAAGAGCGACCGCCGCACCGCCCACTCCCCCGCCAGCGGCTGCACGAGCCCGCCGAGCTCGGGGAAGTCCAGCGCGATCAGCGGCCGGGCGACGAGCTCGGTGACCCGGCCGCCCTCATAGGCCGCCACGTCGGAGCCGGACACCAGCGGCCGCTCGTAGAAGCCCTTCACCAGCGCCACGTCCGGACGCGTCAGCAGCGGCCCGAGCAGCCCGGGCACGAAGTGGGTGTCCCAGTCGAGCAGGTCGGCGTCCATGAACACCACGACGTCGCCGGTCGTCACGAACAGCGACTTCCACATCGCCTCGCCCTTGCCGGGCACCGACCCGAGGTCCGGCCGGATCTCGGCGGAGCGGTGCACGACGGCCCCCGCATCGGACGCCACGGCGTAGGTGTCGTCGGTGGAGTCGGAGTCGATCACCACGATCTCGTCGAGCAGCTGCACGGTCTCCACCAGCGCCGAGCGGACCCGCGTCACGACGTCGCCGACGGTCGCGGCCTCGTTGCGCGCGGGCACCACGAGGCTCACCCTTGTCGACCCCTTGGCCGCGAGCAGCGACTCCAGCGTCCAGTCGTCCCAGTGGTGGGTGTTGCGGTCGAACCACGCCTGCCCACTCATGGCCGCGACACTATCCGGCGCTCAGAACCTGAAGAGAGGCTCCCTGCCCAGCTCGGCACGGGCCAGCGTGGTCAGGTGCACCTCGTCGGGTCCGTCGAAGAGCCGCATGGCGCGGTGCCAGCCCCACATGGCGGCGAGGGGTACGTCGTCGGTGACACCCATCCCGCCGTGCACCTGGATCGCGCGGTCGATGACGGCCAGCACCGCACGCGGCACGGCGACCTTCGCCTCCGCGACGAGGTGGCGCGCGGCCTTGTTGCCCTGGGAGTCGATGACGTGGGCGGCCTGGTGGCACAGCGCGCGGGCCTGGTCGAGCTCGATCCGCGACTCCGCGATCCGCTCCTTCACCGCGCCCTGCTCGGCCAGCGTCTTGCCGAAGGCCACCCGCTCCTGCACGCGCTTGACCATCAGCGCCAGCGCCCGCTCGCCGGCGCCGAGCGCCCGCATCACGTGGTGGATCCGGCCGGGGCCGAGCCGGGCCTGGGCGGCCGCGAAGCCGCCGCCCTCCTCGCCCAGCAGGTTGGTCACCGGCACCCGCACGTCGTTGAACTCCGTCACCGGGTGGCCGTGCTGGTCCCAGTGGCCGAAGACCGGCACGTTGCGGCCGACGGTCACGCCCGGCGTGTCCCGTGGGACGAGCACCATCGACTGCTGCCGGTGGGTGGCCGCGGACGGGTCGGTCTTGCCCATCAGGATGAACAGCTCGCACCGCGGGTCGGAGGCCCCGGAGGTGAACCACTTGCGGCCGTTGATGACGTACTCGTCGCCGTCGCGCACGATCGAGGTCTCGATGTTGGTCGCGTCGGAGGAGGCGACCGCCGGCTCGGTCATCGCGAAGCCGGACCGGATGTCACCGGCCAGCAGCGGCGTCAGCCACCGCTCCTTCTGCTCGGCGGTGCCGATGAGGTGGAGCAGCTCCATGTTGCCGGTGTCCGGCGCCTGGCAGTTCATCGCCTCGGGCGCGATCTCGTTGGACCAGCCGGACAGCTCCGCGAGCGGGGCGTACTCCAGCTGGGTCAGCCCCGACTCCGAGGGCAGGAAGAGGTTCCACAGGCCCCGGGCCTTCGCGGACGCCTTCAGCTCCTCGACGACCGGAGGGAGCGTGGTGTCGTGCTCGCCCTTCTCGACCCGATAGGCGGCGTACGACGCCTCCGCGGGGAAGACCTCGTCGCGCATGAACTCGACGAGCCGGGCGTGCAGGTCGAGGGCCCGCTCCGAGGGCTCCGGCATCGCGACGTACATCAGACGTCCGTGACCCGCAGTCCGGAGTGCGCCTTGTAGCGACGGTTGATCGAGATCAGGTTGGCGGTGAACGCCTCGACCTGGTGGGCGTTGCGGAGCCGACCGCCGTAGATGCCGCGGACGCCCGGGATCGTGGTGCAGAGGTCCTGGACCAGGTCGGTCACCTCGCGCACGTCGCCGAGCACCAGCACGTCGGTGTCGACCGACTCGACCGCCGGGTCCTCGAGCAGCACCGCGGAGACGTTGTGGAAGGCGCCCACGACGGTGGAGTCGGGCAGCAGCGCCTCGGCCTGCTGGGCGGCGGAGCCCTCCTCGACGTGCAGCGCGTAGGCGCCCTGCTTGTCGAAGCCGAGCGGGTTGACGCAGTCGACGACGACCTTGCCGGCGAGCTCGGAGGCCAGCGACTTGAGCAGGTCGCCGTGGCCGTCCCACGGCACCGCCACGACGACGATGTCGCCGGCGGTCGCGGCGCCCGCGTTGTCGGCACCGGTGACGGTGCCGCCGACGTCGGAGGCCAGCGCATCGGCGGCCTCGGCGGCGCGCTCGGCGGACCGCGAGCCGATCACGACGGGGAGGCCGGCGGCGGCGAACCGGCGGGCGAGGCCGCGGCCCTGCGGGCCGGTGCCACCGAGCACGGCAACGGTGGTGCCGGCGAGCGAGTCAGGAAGCGTCATGCCGACACTGTCGCAGGAACCGCCGACGCCGGGCACACGCGGTCGAACCGTGAACACGCGCGCTGACCGGACGTTGGTGTTCTAATCGGAGGGATGACCGATCCCGCTCACGCCCCCAGACCTGCGCGTGGACGCCCCCGCAAGGAGGGCGCCGAGCAGCGCATCCTCGAAGCGGCGCTCGAGGAGTACGCCGAGCGCGGCTGGTCCGGCTTCACCATGGACGCCGTGGCTCGACGTGCCGGCGTCGGCAAGTCGACGGTCTACCTGCGCTGGAGCGACAAGGACTCGCTGCTCACCGACGCGGTCACGACCCGCTCCCAGGACATCGAGCAGGTCGACACCGGTTCGCTCCGCGGCGACCTCGAGCGGCTCGCCGCCAACCTGTTCCGCTACCTGCTCGACCCGGCCGGCTGGGCGACGCTGCGGATGGCCATGGAGGCCGCGATCGCGCCGACCCCGCTCGGCTCGTTCACCGAGGTCGTGAGCGGCCAGCACCTCGGCGCCGCGAGCGAGATCGTGCAGAGCCACCTCGAGGCCGGCACGCTCCCCACCGACGCCCCGGTCCGCACCCTCGTGGAGTGCCTCTACGGCGCGGTCATCGTCCAGACGCTCAGCCTGGCCGGCGACGACCGCAAGCTGACCGACGAGGACATCGAGGAGCGGGTCCGCCCCATCGTCGACCTGGTTCTCGCTCCCCTCGCTGGTTGAGGAGGTTGCGCTAGCAACCGTCTCGAAACCCCTAGGCCGCCACCAGCTCCGCCCGCCGCAGCTCCCGCACCGACCGGCTGCCGAGCGTGGCGAGCGCGATCGCGGCGTACGCGATCCCACTGATCACCAGCACCTCCTTGAACCCGAACGCCACCCCGAGCGCCCCGTAGGCCAGCTGCCCGACCGGCATCGCGATCAGCGACCCGAGCGCGTCGTAGGAGTAGGCGCGCGAAAGCATCCGCTCCTCGACGTGCTCCTGCATGGCGAGGTTCCAGCCGAGGTTGAACACCTCGATCCCGGCGCCGGCGACGAAGGCGCCGATCACGACGGGTACGACGGCGTGCGTGGCGCCGAGCAGCACCAGTGGCAGTGCCAGCGCGGAGATCGTGAGCATGCCGACCAGCAGCGGCCGCTCGAGCCGCCGCCGCAGCATGATCGCCGTCGTCAGCAGCAGGCCGACCGATTCGGCCGACAGCGCGTAGCCCCAGCCCTTCGCCCCGATCGTCTCCTTCGCGACCGCCGGGCCGAGGGTCATCCAGGCGCCTGCGTGGATCGCGTTGAGGAACGCGAACGCCAGCACGACCACCCACAGCCAGGTCGTGCGGCGGAAGAACGTCCAGCCCTCCCGCAGCTCGCCCAGCGTGGTCGTCTCCTCGCCCGTCCGGATCCGCGGCGGCACGGACACTCGCGCCATCAGCACCGACGCCAGCGCCCAGGTGATCGCGTCGACCGCCAGCGCCCAGCCCGCCCCGGCCCCGACCACCAGCCACGCGGCGGCCGTCGGGCCGAGCACGCGCAGCGTTCCCCGGGCGACCGCCTGCAGGACGTTGGCCTGCTGGAGCAGCTCGCGCGGCACGAGCTGCGGGAGGAGGCCGGCGTACGCCGGGAAGATCAGCGCCAGCGTCGTGCCGTTCAGCGCCTCGAGCACGATCAGCATCCACAGCTCGGCGGTCCCGCTGATGACGAGGTACGCCGCCAGCCCCTGCGTGGCTGCCAGCACGAAGCCGCCGACCTGGAGCAGCAGCGCCCGCGGCAGCCGGTCGGCGAGCACGCCCCCGGCCAGCAGGAAGACCACCATCGGGATCGTGCTGGCCGCCAGCACCGCGCCCAGCGCGCTGGGCGAGTCCGACACGTGCAGCACCGCGAACGCCAGCGCGACCGGCGCCATCGTGTTGCCGACCATGTTGACGGCGCTCGAGGCGTAGTACCACCGGAAGTTCTGCTCGCGCAGCGGTGCCAGCGCCGTCCCCCGGTCCATGCGGGACAACCTAACGTCGGGTATCCGCGAGCGCAGTCCGGTTTCGCGTCAATGAACCGGTGTTAGATGGTCCAAGGCGTCTGCACAGCGCGGAGGCGGGCATGGAGCTGCGCGTTCTCGGTCCTCTGGAGGCGGCCGAGGACGGTCGCCCGGTGCGTCTCGGCGCCCGATTGCCCCAGGTCGTGCTGGCCGTGCTCGCCGTCCATGCGCCGCACACGGTCACCAGGGACGCGCTCATCGAGCAGGTCTGGCCGCACGACCCGCCGAACACCGCGGTGAACGCCCTGCAGATCTACGTCTCGCAGGTCCGCAAGGCCATCGGGAAGGAGCGGATCCGCACGACCGGCGCCGGCTATGCCCTGCACCTCGATCGGTCAGAGCTCGACGCATGGCGGTTCGCGGACCTGCTCCGTGACGGAATGCGCTGCCTGGACGCGGGCGAGGCGGTCGAGGCGGCAGAGCGGCTCCGCGCGGCACTCGCCCTCTGGCGCGGAACCGCCTACTCCGGCCTGGACACGAACGCGCTGCTGGCCACCGAGGCCGGGCGGCTCGAGGAGCAGCGACTCATCGCCCTCGAGGCGCGGATCGAGGCAGACCTGCAGTGCGGTCGGCACGTCGAGCTCGTCCCCGAGCTGGAGGCGCTGACCCGCAGCCATCCCTTGCGCGAGCGACTGTGGGCCCAGCTGATGCGTGCCCTCTACGGCGCGGACAGGCAGGCGGACGCCCTGGAGACGTTCCGCCGCGCACGCGACATCCTGCGGGACGAGCTCGGCATCGACCCCGGGCCCGAGCTGCAGGACCTGGAGCAGGCGGTGCTGCGCCACGACGTGCACCTCCGGGACGCGGTCGCGCCCGCGCTTCCCCCGCTCCCCGCCGCCCTGGCGGCTCCGGGCCCCACCTTCGTCGGTCGCGACGCCGACCTCGCCTGGCTGCTCGCGGCGCTCGACCGCGCGGCGGCCGGCGAGGCGGTCACCGCTCTCGTGCAGGGCGCATCGGGGAGCGGCAAGACCCGGCTCGTCGCCGAGCTGGCCAGGGTCGCCCGCACCCAGCGGACCACCATCACCTACGCCCGGGGCCTCGAGGGGCTTGCGACCGCCGACGAGCGCCGCTCCGCGACGGACGATTCCGCCGACTCGACCCGACTGGTGGTCCTCGACGACATCGCCACGCTGCCGTCCGCCGCCTCCCCCGTGCTCGCCCGGCTCCTCGAGACGCCGTCCGCGGGCACCCTGACCGTCTTGTGCCTCGCTCCGGAGGAGGCCCCGTTGCCGGTGCGCGTGGTCCTGGCCCGCTGCGAGAAGGACCGGCGTCTCGTCTCACGCACCCTCGGCGGACTCGCGCTCGACGACATCCGTCACGTCGCCCACACCTACGCCCCCACGGCGGCTGAGGACGAGATCGACGACTTCGCCCGCTCGGCGCCGACCGACCCGCAGTCCGTGCACGAGGCCGCGAGTCAATGGGCCACGAGCCGCGCCGGCGCCCGACTCACCGCGGCCGCTGCGAACATCCCCGATGCGGCGGCCCGCATGCGCGACCACCACGACACCGCGGTGACGGCGTTGCTCGAGGCGCGGCATGCCCAGGACCTGCGACGGGCTCACGAGGGTCTCGACCGGGCGCTGCTCACGCCGTACCGCGGCCTGGCGGCCTACCAGGAGGGCGACGCGGCCCTGTTCTTCGGCCGGGAGCGGGTCGTCGCAGATCTCCTGGTGGACCTCCTGCGCACTCGCTTCCTGACACTGGTCGGTCCCTCCGGGGCGGGCAAGTCGTCGATCGTGCGGGCGGGAGTGGTCCCGTCACTCCGGGCAGGGGCGCTGCCCGGGAGCGAGGGGTGGCACATCGAGGTGCAGACCCCCCTCGCGATCTCCGAGGGCGCCTGGCACGCCCCGGGCACGGGAGGGCGCCTCCTCGTCGTCGACCAGCTGGAGGAGGTCCTCACCACCCTGCCGCCACCGAGCCGGCTCAGGTTCGAGCAGCTCCTCACGGAGGCGTTGGAGGATCCCGGGACCCGGGTCGTGGCCACCCTGCGGTCCGACTTCTACCCTCGCCTGAGCGAGCTGCCCCGGTTTCGCGCGTGGTTGGGCGAGGGCACCGTCCTGCTCGGCTCGATCGGAGCGACCGAGCTGCGGCAGATCGTGGAGCAACCGGCCCTGGTCGCGGGGCTGCAGCTGGAGCCCGGCCTGGTCGACCAGGTCCTCGCCGACACCGGGGAGCTGTCGGGTGCGCTGCCCCTGCTGTCCACGGCACTGCTCTCACTGTGGGAACACCGCGACGGCGACAAGTTGACGCTGCGGTCCTACCGAGCCTCCGGCGGGGTTGCCACCGCCATCCGACGCGCCGCCGAGTCCGCGTTCTCGTCCCTCACGGCCGACGAGCAGACGGCCGCCCGCCGAGTTCTCGTGCGCCTCACGGACCCGGCCGAGTCCGAACGCTACGTACGTCGTCGCGCCCCGGCCGCGGAGCTGGCGCCGCCCGGCGACGTTGCCGCGGCCCGGGTCGTCGAGACCTTCGCCGGCCGTCGACTCCTCACGGTCGACGCGGAGACCGTCGAGGTGGCGCACGAGTCGCTCTTCACCGAGTGGCCACGCCTCCACGACTGGCTCCGCGAGGACGCCGAGGGGCGTCGACTCCGCCGGGAGCTCACGCCGGCCGTGACCCGCTGGGCCACCTCAGGTCGACAGCCCGGCGACCTGTACCGAGGACCCCGGCTGGTCGCGGCCGTCGAGTTCGCCGAGGCATATCCCGGCGACCTCACCCCACCGGAGCAGGAGTTCCTCCGGGCGAGCCGGGACCTCGACGAGCAGGACCGCGTACGGCGGGCGCGCAGCCTCCGCCGGCTCCGTGGCCTGGCCGCCGGGTTGGCGCTCGCCGTCGTCGCGTCGGCACTCGCAGCCGGGCTCGCGCTGCACCAGCAGCATCGCGCCGACGCGCAGCGGGCC
Organism: Nocardioides ginsengisegetis; assembly: GCF_014138045.1. Classification (NCBI taxonomy): domain Bacteria; kingdom Bacillati; phylum Actinomycetota; class Actinomycetes; order Propionibacteriales; family Nocardioidaceae; genus Nocardioides; species Nocardioides ginsengisegetis. The sequence continues at coordinate 165,931 of NZ_JACGXA010000001.1, read as the reverse complement.
GCCGCCCAGGCCAGCGCCCTGCGCGCCGACTCGCGACGCGTCGCCGCCCAGGCGCTGGTCGAGCGTCAGCCCGACACCGCCCTGCTCATGGCCGCTCAAGGGCTGCGGCTGGACACCAACTCCGACACCCGGGCGACCATGCTCACGCTCCTGCAGCGATTCGCGCCCCTGACCGCGGTCCTCCACCCGGGCGTCGGGGCGGCCTGGCACATCCGGGTGAGCCCCGACGGCCGGCTCGCGGCCGTGACGTCGGTGGTGGGTCGGGCCGGAACCGCCCTGATCGACCTGCGCAGCCACGCGACCCTCGGGGTGGCGCCGGGGGCGGGAGTGGGCGAGTTCAGCCCTGACAGCCGGTTCCTCGCCCTGGTCGCTAACCGCGAGGTCCACGTCTACGACACGACCAGGCCGCTGGACCAGCAGGAGCCGCGCGTGGTGCGGGTGCCTCGCCCCTCGGGCGAGCTCGCCTTCGTCGACGAGGATCGCCGGCTCGTCGCGGCCGGATACAGCGGCGACTACCGCCACCTGAGTCTGGACAGCTGGCCGCTCGTCGGCGCGGGACGCCCGACGCACCTCGCCACCGTGGCGGCACCCCCGGACCGGACCCGGGACAACATTCCGCTGGGGGGCCTGGCCCATCCGAGCATCGAGTCCTTTGCGGTCTGGAACCCGACGCCCGACGGCGGGCTGTTCGCCGTGCCGAGTCCCCTCACCGCGCACGAAGGTGACCAGGGTCGAGTCGTCGGAACGGTGTCGATCACCCCCAGCGGGTCCGTTCATCGCTCAGGACCGCTCAGGATCCCGAACGCCTCGGGCACGTGGTCGACCTTCGCGCTCCGGCCCGACGGCAAGGTGCTGGCCACCCAGACGGACAGCGCTCTGGTCCTCACGGCAGCGAGCACCGGTCGCGCGCTGGGTGTCTATCACCACGCGACGGATGCTCCCGGTCACCTCACCTGGTCACCCGACGGTCGGTACCTCGCCTCGGCCGGGCTCGGGGGCACGTCGATCTTCACCGGCCACCCGCTGAGGCTGGTCCAGGAGCTCCACGGTCACGACGGTGAGGTGACCGACGTGGACTTCGGTGCCAGTGGTGGGTCGCTGTACACCTCGGGGGCCGATGGCCAGCTGCTCGCGTGGGATCCAGGGGTGACGGCCCTGTGGCACGCCCTGGACCGGGGCGCAGCCATCGGCGACTCGATCGCCATCCTCTTCACGGTGCCTCCCCGTGGGGACACGATCCTGGCGACAAGGGTCGACGGCCCGCGGACGGAAGTCCGCCTGTGCCCCCGGAACGACCCCGCGTGCACGTCGGGCCCGCCGATCGACCTCGACGGTGACCTGGGCCGCGCGAGCAGCGACCGCGACGGCACGCGGTTCCTCGTGGAGGTCTCACCCCATGGGTCCCACGGGCCGCCGGTCTGGCACCTGCTCGACGACTCCGGTCGTGACACGGAGCTGACCGCCTCCGGCGTACGCGGCACTCGCTCGTTGGACCTCTCCCGGAGGGCAACCTGGACGAGGGCCCTGCTGACTCCCGACGGTCAGCACATCGCTGCCCTGCTGGCGGACGGCACGCTGGGCGTGTGGACGACGGATCCGTTCCGCCTCTCGCGCCGTGTCTCGCTCAGAACCGCTCCGCCCGCCCCCGCGGGCGCCACCACGCAGCCCCCCGGCCTCGTCGGGGTCACCCCGGATTCACGACAGCTGGTGGTCGTCGACGGCCTCGGGCTCTACGTCGTGGACCTCACCACCGGGGAGTTCACGATGCCCCCGGAGCAGGGACCTGGAGGGCGGATCACCGCGTTCGCGCTGTCCGACGACGGCGGCCGAGCCGCCACCGGCTACAACGATGGACGCGTGCAGGTGTGGTCGACCTCGGACTGGGCCCTCGAGCCCTTCAGCCTCGAGCCACACCGCACGGCTGTGACGTCCCTCGCGTTCGCGGGCGACGAGCTGCTGACCGCGAGTCGCGACGAGGTGCGCATGTTCGATCTGTCCAGCCCCGCGCCCGCCACCGAACGGCTCACCGCACCGCCCTGGGCAGCCGAGCTGGGGATAGCTTCGCCCGGCCCGGGACGCCTGCTGGGCTACGGCCCCGGAATGGCGGGGCCGTTCGAACCGGTGACGTGGCAGATCGATCCCGCCACCCTCGTTCGCCGCGCGTGTGAGGTCGCGGGTCGTGACCTGACGGCGAACGAGTGGCGGCGGGTCCTGCCCGGCCGGGCCCAGGTGTCCACCTGCTCGTGAAGGAGCCCGACGGGCGGTCGATCAGCGGATGACGCAGGGCGAGCCCCAGGCGGTGATCCAGCTGTAGCCGACCGACATGCCGTTGAGGTAGGACGACGCGACGTTGGTGGCGTAGCTCCAGCCGCTCGTGGTGTACCACGCATAGTCGATCCGGACCTTGTAGTCACCGACCGGGACGCTCCAGGTGTACGTCGGGAGCGACGCGGTCGGGGAGATCGCGTAGACCGGGTTGCCGTTGATGTCGTAGTACGACAGGTACGAGGTCGCGATCTTCGTCGACAGCCAGTTCCCGTTGTTGAGCTGCCGCACGACCGCGCCGGTCCGCGCATCCAGGACGTAGATGCGGTAGGCGACGCTCTGCCCCCGCTCCCAGCCGGTGCTGGTGCCCATCTGCGGCGTCGCGGAGACCTGGCGGTAGGGCGCGCTGCTGCAGGTGACGGCGGGATCGCCGTGCCGGCCCACGTCGTACCCCGACCGATAGGTCTCGACGGCGTGGGCCGTCCCGGCCGGCGCGAGACCGAGCGTGGCGAGGGCCACGACGGCAGCCAGGCCGCGCAACCGCGGGAGGCAGCGGAGGGAGCGACGGGGTGACGGTGTCAATGCGTTCATGGGAAGGACCTTCTTTCTCGGGAACGGACCGGATGTCCGTGCCCACACGCTCGGTCCGACCGCTTAAGCGACGCTGAAGCGGCCACCTGAGCGGGTCGGGAGGCTCCCTTCAGCGGTCCTTCAGGACTCCCGGGCACGCTCAACGCGATCGCATCCCGCCGATCACCACCGTCGTCCAGGAAGGAGCAGGCGATGTCGACACTCCCCATCGAGTCCGAGTCCGGGACCTTCACCGGACGGCCGAGTCACCCGCACAACGGCTACTGGGCCGGGGACTTCTCCGACCCGACCCCGGCACCCGTCCTCACCGACTGGTTCGCGTGGGGGCGCGCCCGGGGCCGCGTCGCGGACGAGTCCCATCATCCGGACCGAGTGGTCCGGACCGCTGCTGTGACGCAGACCACCTACTCGCCAGTCACCTTTTCAGGGCCGGTCTGGCGTCCCTAACTTCTCTTCCACGGCGTGTTCGGGCCATGGGGACATTGCTCCGACAGAAACGGCGCCCACTGGCAACCCCATCCAGCAGCGGCACGCAGGCTTCATGCTGGTTTGCCAGGACCTAGGCCCCACCCCCGCCCCCTCCTCCCAGGACCCGGCGGGGGTGGGTGCACCCCGGCCTATCTGCGGCGATGGAAGCGCCAGTCGCCCGAGCCGTGATGTCGCAGGTCGAATTGGTCATCATGGGCTCGCTGGTGATGTGAGAAGCAGAGCGGCAGCCCGTTGGCCAGATCGGTCGGACCGCCTTCCGACCAGGGGTCGGGATGGTGGATCTCGGTCCAGGCGAAGGGGCGTTCGCAGCCGGTGATCGCACAGCTGTCGTGGATCAGGGAAAGCCCAACCCGCTGGTGGTAGGAGTGCAACCGGCTTTCACGCCCCAGGTCCAGCGGCACGGAGTCGCCACCGAGGACGGCTGGGATGATGCCTGCGTTGCAGGCCAGCCGCCGCGCCTCGCCGGCCGTGATCGTGACGCCGGTGTCGAGGTGGGCCACCCCCAGCCCCGAGCGAAGCTCGTCGAGCCCCATCTTGACGATGAGGGTCACCCCGTTGGCCGCGTGGCCCACCGTCGGGAGGTGCTCGAGCAGCTCGAGGAAGGCCAACCCGTTGGCCTCGTAGAGGTTCCATCCCGAGTCGGTCCCGGGCGCGCTCTCGTCGACGACCGGGCGGCCCGCTGCGTCGCGCGAGAGCCGGCGTGGAGCCGTCAGCCGCTCGAGCGCCGCCCGCAGCAGGCGACCGTGCAGCTCGGGGACGACGAACTTGCCGCTGTAGGTGCCGTCGCCGTTGTCGTGCAGCTCGAGCCGGGTCTCGCGGACCGCGTGGCGCTGCTCGCGGCCGAGCAGGATCGCCTCGTGCCGGGCCGCCAGGTCGTGATCGACCTGCCTGAACATCCGTCTGGCGGCCTGCCGGAGGCGCTTGGGGTTCATCGGCCGGCCGCTGCGGGTGCCGCTGCCCGTGCCCTGGGCGACGAGCCACGCCTCGGCCTCCGCGAGCTGCTCCAGCGTGGCCTCGGGCGGCGCCTGCTCGGCGGCGGCCACGATCACCTTGACCTGCGCCTTCAGGAGCTTGCCAGCGGCGAAGGCCTCGCGGGTGGCGGCGTACTTGTCGCGCAGCAGCTCCGCCAGCCGCAGCCCGCCGGCCAGCATCTCCCGGGTGTCGCCGGTCAGCTGCGCGGCCCAGGCGTCCGTGCCCGTGGCAGCCTCACGGGCCGCGAGGTCCCGCTGGTCTGCCTCGGCCAGCAGCGCCAGCCGCCAGGACTCCAGCTGGGCCTCGATCACTGAAAGCTCCGTGATGGCCGGCCCGATCTCGTCGTCGGCCACGTGCGTGGTCGGCATCGCCATGCCCTGCGCCACCAGCGATCGCGCCTCCGCAAGGAGGGGCGAGATCGGCGTGGGCCGAAGGGCGGCGACACTCATGCAGACATGCTACTCGAACACCTGTTCGAACGCAATGCCTACTCTGCTCTACGCTCCTGCAGGTCAGCCGTGCAGCAGCGCCCGGGTCCGCGCGACCAGGTCGTCCACCGCAGCCGCCGCGGCCGGGCTGTAGGCCACCATGTCGACGAACCCGTGGATCATCCCGTCGTACCGCGTCCGCGACACCGGCACCCCCGACTCCGACAGGGCGTCGGCGTACGCCTCGCCCTCGTCTCGCAGCGGGTCGAACTCCGCCGTCACCACGACGGCCGGCGCGACCCCGGACAGGTCGCCGAGCAGCGGCGAGTGGCGTACGTCGTCCGCCGCCACCTCGGCCGTGCCCGCGTAGTGGCCGAAGAACCACTCCATCGTGGCCGCCTCCAGGAAGTACCCCTCGGCGTTCTCGACGCGGCTCGAGTACTCCCCGAACGCATCCACCGCCGGATAGATCAGCACCTGCGACGACACCACGTCGCGCCGCGCTTGGGCGACCACGGCCGCCAAGTTCCCCCCGGCGCTGTCGCCCCCGACCGCCAGCACGGACGACCCACCCAGCTCCCCCAGGTGCGCGGCAGCCCAGTCGACCGCCGCCAGCGCGTCGTCGACGGCCGCGGGGAACGGGTGCTCCGGCGCCAGCCGGTAGTCGACCGACAGCACCACGACGTCAGCGCCGGCACACAGCCGCCGACAGAGCTGGTCGTGGGTGTCCAGGTCGCCGATCACGAACCCGCCGCCGTGCAGGTAGACCAGCGTCGGCAGCTCACCCGCCCCCTCCGGCCGATACACACGCGCCGGCAGACCGGCCACCGACAGCGACGACACCGACCCCACAGGGTGGGGCGACGACACCGTGTCGACGGTCATCGCGCGATACGCCTTGCGCGCGTCCTCCGGCGTGCCCTCGTGCATCGGCGGGTAGCCGCGGCTGGCGATGAAGTCGAGCACGGCCTTGATCTCGGGGTCCACAGGCATGCCGGCCAACCTAGCCACACGTCCGAAGGACAGCGAGGCAGCGTCCGTCAGGCAGTCGCCCGGATGCGGGGCTGCGCGACGACCGGCTCGTCGACCATCTCACCGGCCGCGAAGGCCCGCCCGATCGCGACGGCAAGCGGCAGCGGGATCACGCACCAGGCCACCAGGATCACCGCGACTGTCCACCACATACGGGGAGTCTTGCCGCGCCAGCGGCGTCCCCAAACCTTGGTAAACCTCGGATCCCCAATATTGGGTAGGGGACGATTTCAGCCCAGGTAGGTGCGCACCGCGCGCGCCAGCGCCCTCGCGTACGTCGCCCGACCGGACGCCGTCGTCATGCGGTGCGCGTCGCGCGGGTTGCGCATGTTGCCGAGCTCGACCATCACGGTCGGGATGTTCGACAGGTTGAGCGTGCCGAGGTCCGAGCGGAAGTCGAGCCCGTCCCCGTCCGCGATGTAGTTCGCGACCGGCACGCCCTCACGATGCAGCGACGACCGCAGCACCAGCGCCAGCCGCCGCGAGGACCGGTAGATGTCGTGCGTCCACGGCTTGCGGTCGGTCGGCGCGATGACGTGGAAGCCGTGTGCCCCCGACCGGAACGACCCGTCGCCGTGGATGCTCACCTTCAGGTCCGCATCGACAGAGTTGCCCGAGCGCCCCCGTACGTCGACGCACGGCCCCCAGCGGTCCTGCCGGTTGCTGTGCCGGGTCATCACGACCCGGGCGCCGAGCCCGACGAGCCGCGCCTTGACCAGCCGCGCCACCCGCCAGGCGAACGTCGCCTCCGGGTAGCCGCCGTTGGTCGACGTACCCGTCGTGTTGCACGGCTTCTTGAATCCCCCGGCCGGCACCAGGTGATTGATGCGCCGCGGGTAGTTGTGGTTGCCGAGCTGGTGCCCGGGGTCGAGCACGACCGTGCGTCCCGCCAGCGGACCGGCCGCCACGGCACGCGGGGCACCAACGGCACCCGGCGCATACGGACCGGCGGCCACCAGGCTGACCTGGTCGTCCACCTCCGTACGCCGCCACGCGATCCCGCCGGCGACGGCGCCGACCAGCAGGACCAGCGAGAGGACCGACGCGACGCGACGGGCCGTCACTCGTACCCCAGGATCTCCTGGCGCTTCTCGCCCCAGGCGAGGGCCGAGGCGATCGCGTCGTCGAGACTCAGGGAGGTCCGCCAGTCGAGCAGCTCACGGGAGCGGTCGACGTTGGCGAAGGCGCCGACGGCGTCGCCGGGACGCGGCGGCGCCTCCGACAGCGGCACGGCCTTGCCGAAGACCTTCTCGAACGACGCGACGAGCTCGCGCACCGTCACCCCGGCACCCGTGCCGATGTTGATCACGGTGTTCGGCGCACCGACGGCCGCCAGCACCTCGTCGAACTTCTCGACCGCCCGCACGTGCGCCTGCGCGAGGTCCCACACGTGGATGTAGTCGCGGATGCCCGTGCCGTCGCGGGTCGGGTGCTCGACGCCGGTGATCGTGAAGGTGTCCTTGAGGCCGCGGGCGGCCATCACGAGCTGGCCGATGACGTGGGAGGGCTCCTTGGCGTAGATGCCGGACTCGAGGTCCGGGTCGGAGCCGATCGGGTTGAAGTAGCGCAGGATGATCGCGCGCAGGTCGGTCGCGGCCGACATGTCCTGGAGGACCTGCTCCATCATCCGCTTGGTGCGCGCGTAGGGAGAGGTCGGCTCGAGGGCGTCGTCCTCGGTCACCTCGAAGGAGTCCTTGGTCGCATAGAGCGAGGCCGAGGAGGAGAACAGCACCCGCGGCTTGCCCAGCGCGACGAGCTCGTCGAAGAGCTCCAGCGACTTCGCGACGTTGTCGCGGTAGTACTCATAGGGCAGCGCCACCGACTCCGGTACGACGATCCGCGCGGCCATGTGGATGGTCGCCTCGATGTCGGGGTGCTCGGCCACGACCCGGCGCAGCAGCTCCCGGTCGGCGATGTCGCCCTCGTAGAAGATCCGGTCCTTGACGAAGACCCGCGGGCCCACCAGCAGGGAGTCGAGGATGACGGGCGTGTGGCCGGCCCCCTCGAGGGCCTTGGCCGTGATCGACCCGATGTAGCCGGCGCCGCCGGTGACCAGAACCTTCATGGCCGCCACCCTAACGGGGCGGCACCATCGTCTCCGAACCACGCAGCGCGCGCCCCACCAGCACCGCCAGCGGGAACGGCACCACGCACCAGGCGGCGAGTGCCATCGGGATCCAGATCATGTTTCGAGGATGCGGCGCGCGATTCCACAGCCGGTCACCAAACCGCCCACGCGCCGGTGACAGTTCGCCCACAGCCCCGAATCTCAAGATTTTGCTTTTCCCTCAGCGTCGCGGGAGGGTCGCCGATGGAACACCTACGGACGGCATGGGCGCCTCTCTCGGGCGAAGCGCCGGACGGCTGACCGCTGGCTCCCACGAAAGGCAGGGCGACATGGCCCCGACCGATCCCCTGCGCGACGAGTCGTGCCACCTCTCGACCCGGTTCGAGGACTGGTGCGAACGCGCCGGCACCCACCCCGAGGCGTTCGGTGCCTGGGAGCGCTACGAGGCGCAGCTGCCCAGCCACGCGGCCGCGACCTCCGTCGTGGCCTGACGCCCCCGTCCAGACACTGGACGCCGGTCCACTCCGGCCTTGACTCCCACCACAGTCCTGATTGGGTGGGCGTGACACGTGACTCCCCGTCGTCACCGATCGTTAACACGACCAGTGGTCCAAACGGCTGCGCCCGAAATCAAAATGGACCAGAGTGGCGATTTCGCGGCGGGGGCCGCGGACGAGCAGCTACGCATGACCACTTCATGGGGGACTTGAATTGGACAGCACCACATGACCCTCCTCTCGGTACGCCGTGAGCGGGTCGTCACGCGCACGCCCAGCCGCGCCCTGCGCTACCTGCCGGTGTCCGCGCTGCTCCTCGACCTGGCCGTGATGCTCGCGGTCGGCGTCATCGCCGTCCTCGGCCGGGCCCACCTGGCCGTCTTCGACACGCAAACCGACATCACCGGCAGCCTCAAGCTGGTCGGCCCGTTGATGATGACGGGCTGGCTCGCCTGCATCGCCGTGGGCGGCGGCTACAAGCCCAACGTGTTCGGCGCCGGCACCGACGAGTACAAGCGTCTCGTCAACGCCAGCCTTCTGTTGGCCAGCCTCACCGGGGTCGGCTGCTACCTCGCCAAGTTCTCCCTCTCCCGCGGCTTCTTCGTGCTGGCCTTCGGGCTGGGGATCCCGGCCCTCGTCCTCGGTCGGCTCGCCCTCCGCCGTGCCCTGCACCGGGCCCGGCGGCACGGAGCGCTGCAGCAGCGCGTCCTGATCGCCGGCTCCCGGTCCCACATCGACGAGATCGCCAGCGTGCTGCGCCGCGAGCCGTGGCTCGGCTACCACGTCGTGGGCGCCCTGACTCCGGCCTACGACCTGAGCGAGGAGACCAAGTCCGGCATCCCCGTCCTGGGGCACACCGACGAGGCGACCGACGTCGTGAAGGTGGCCGGCATCGACGTCATCTTCTTCGCCGGCGGCGGCGTCGGCTCCGCGAGCCAGATGCGCAAGTTCGTCTGGGAGGTCGAGCACCACTCCGTCCAGGTGGTCGTGGCCCCCAGCGTCACCGACATCTCCAGCGAGCGCATCCGGGTGCGTCCGGTCGGCGGCCTGCCGCTCATGCACATCGACCCGCCCACGGCCATCGACGCCTCGCGGATCGGCAAGCGGGTCTTCGACGTCGTCGGCTCCCTCGGGCTGATCCTGGCGTTCGCTCCCCTGTTCCTCGTGGCCGCCCTCCGCATCCGGCTCCACGACGGCGGCCCGGTCCTCTTCCGCCAGACCCGGATCGGCCGGGAGGGGCGAGAGTTCAGCTGCCTGAAGTTCCGCACGATGGTCACCGACGCCGAGGTTCTCCTCGCCAGGCTTCACGCCGAGCAGGGCTACGACGAGGGCCTGTTCAAGATGAAGGACGACCCCCGGATCACGGCTCCGGGCCGGTGGCTGCGCCGCTTCTCCATCGACGAGCTGCCGCAGCTGGTCAACGTGCTGCGTGGCGACATGAGCCTCGTCGGACCGCGGCCGCCGTTGCCGCGCGAGGTCGCGAGCTACGACGACGACACCCACCGTCGCCTGCGCGTGCGCCCCGGCATGACGGGGCTCTGGCAGGTGTCGGGCCGCTCCGACCTGTCCTGGTCCGAGGCCGTCCGCCTCGACCTCTACTACGTCGACAACTGGTCGATGCTGCAGGACCTCAACATCCTCGGCAAGACCCTCGGAGCGGTGTTCAGCTCCCGCGGCGCCTACTGATCGAGGCCCCTCCGTTCAGCGCCGAACGGATGACAGCGGGCCACACCAGACCACCTAGACTCTCGCAGGACCGTCAGCGGCGAACAGGAGCCAAACCAGTGGAGCTACGCGACTACCTGCGCATCCTGCGCCGGCGTTGGCGCCTGATCACCGTGGTGGCCCTCCTGGTCGTCAGCGCCGCCGCCGCGGTCACGTTCTCGACCACCCCGCTCTACGCGTCCAAGGCCCGTCTCTTCATCTCGACGTCGTCGGCCACCGGGACGTCCGAGGCCTACCAGGGCGGCCTCTTCTCGGTGCAGCAGGTGGCGTCCTACGCCGAGCTCGCGAGCAGCCGGCGGCTGGCCGAGACCGTGATCGACGACCTCGGGGTCGCCATGACCCCCAAGGAGCTCGTCAAGGAGGTCTCGGCCGAGAGCGTGCCGGACAAGGTGCTGCTCGACATCACCGTGACCGATCCCGACCCGGCGCTCGCGCGCACGCTCGCGCAGGGGTACGCCGAGGCGATGACCGACCTGGTCCGCCAGCTCGAGACCCCGTCGGGCAAGACCAGCGCGCCGATCAAGGCCACGATCGTCGACGCGGCCTCGACCCCGGACTCGCCCGTGTCCCCCCAGCCGGTGCGCAACCTGACCCTGGGACTCGTGCTGGGACTGCTGCTCGGCATCGGCCTGGCGGTCCTTCGCGAGGTCCTCGACACGACCATGAAGTCGGCGGAGGAGCTGACCGACATCGCGGGAGCACCGCTGCTCGGTGGCATCGCCTTCGACACCGCCGCCCGCCAGCAGCCCCTCGTCACGTCCCTGGCGTCGCACGCGCCCCGGGTCGAGGCGTTCCGCGTGCTCCGCACCAACATCCAGTTCCTCGACATCGACGGCACCAACAAGGTGTTCGTGGTGACCTCCGCGCTCCCGGCCGAGGGCAAGACCACGACCGCGGTCAACCTCGCCATCACGCTGGCCCAGGCCGGCCAGCGCACGCTCCTCCTCGAGGGCGACCTCCGGCGGCCCCGCGCGGCCGACACGCTCGGGCTCGACAACGCCGTCGGCGTGACGACCGTGCTGCTCGGCAAGGTGAGCCTCGACGACGCCATCCAGAAGCACACCGAGACCGATCTGCACGTCCTCAGCAGCGGCGCGATCCCACCCAACCCGGCGGAGCTGCTCCAGTCGCGTGCGATGGGCGACCTGCTCGCCCGCCTGCGCGAGGCCTACGACATCGTCATCATCGACGGGCCGCCGCTGCTGCCGGTCACCGACGCGGCGCTGCTCTCGCACATGTCCGACGGCGCCATCCTCGTGGTCCGCCATGGCCGCACGACCAAGGACCAGGTCGAGCAGAGCATCGACCGCCTGACCCGCACCGACGCCACCGTCGTCGGCGTCGTCTTCAACATGACGCCGGCCCGTCGCGCCGGCTCCTACGGCTACGGCTACGGCTACGGCTACGGCTATGGCTACGGCTACGGCCCGACGACCAGGGAGCCGAAGCGCCGACTGCTCCCCCGTCGCAGCCCGAGCTGAGCCGGACTCGCGCTCACGAGACGTTCGCGCAGAAGTGCAGGCGCAAGTACGTCGCCAGCGTGGTCGCCTGGGGCTTGGCCACGCCTGAGTCCTCGTAGCCCTGGGCGACCTCGTCCCAGGTCTGCTCACCGGCGGCCACGGCGTCGCAGACCTTGACCTCCTCGACCGCCAGGCGCTGCGCTGCGCCGACCGAGATCGGGTCCTTCGTCGACGAACCGATCCCCAGCAGGTTCATCGCGCCGCCCAGGCGTAGGACCGCGCCGGTGTCGACGCCACGGGCGGCCAACTGTTCCGTCAGCTGGGGGTCCTCGAGGTCGTGACCCGACACGGCCGACGAGGCGTCGCCCCCACCGACTCCCTCGACAGCGTCGACGTAGGGCTGGACGACGTCCGGGCACGACTCGCGCGCCCCGGACACGGCAGCGCCCAACGAGGCGTTCTTGCCCTCGACCTTGGCGACGATCGAGCGCATGGCGGCCTCGTTGGCGTCGAGGTCCTTGTCCTTGTCCCAGGTGAACGACGCGCAGAGGGAGTCGGCGCCGGGGCTCTGGTCGTCCGACGAGGAGCACGACGTCAGGGAGGCGGCAGCGATGGCCGCTACGGCGAGCTGGGCGAGGATCGTGCGGTTGCTGCGCGGGAGAATCATGGAGCCGGTCGCCTTTCGGTGCGGGAGGACATGGTCAGGCCGCCGGCCCGCACGCGGAGGCCGCGGTGAATGAGCTCTGCCGCGCCTCCACGCTGGGGGTGACGTCCACGGCGACGTCGCCCGACTGGCCCGCCCCGGTGCGGGCTCGCCACTCGACGTCGACGGACTCCTCGGGAGCGAGCTCGACCGCGAGGTGCGCGACGGGGCGGTCGCCGAGGAGGATCACAGATGGGGAGGCCACGGGCTCACCGTTGAGCTGGATGGACCCGAAGTCCCCGCCGACCGGCGCATAGAGCGCCACGTCGACGAGCTGCGACCCGCGAGGCGTCCCGAACGCGCCCCCGCCAGTCACATAGTCCGGGAGGCTCGCCGCGTCGAGCGGTGCGGCCGACCGCAGCACGAGGTGCCCGGACAGGCCCTGGACGCCGGATTGGCAATAGGTCGACTCGACCCGGGCGCGATAGCGCAGGAAGTAGGACATCTTCGCGCCGGTGCCGTCGTTGAGGTAGATGCCCATCCTGGGAATCGTCGTGGACGTTGAGTCCACGTCTCCCGCCACCTCGGAGCCCACGAGTCGCTGCTGCTCCTGGTTCGTGAAGCTGTGGACGTAGATCCGGTGCTCGTCGGCGCCGCGCACCAGCGCACTCACGAGCGTCTGGGGATCGAGGTCGCCGGCGGCCACCCGGGAGAACACCGCGCGCGCCACCTGGCGGAAGAACAGGTCCTGGTCGGCCGGGTCGGAGAAGCGGAGGTAGACCTGGTGCAGCAGCTGGTCGACGGCGTTGTCGGCGTTGAGGCTCACCCCGCCCACCGCCACGGGACCCGTGGCCTCCAGCAGGTAGGACAACGCCACCGGGTCGAGCGACAGGACACCGTCGACCGCCCCGGGGAACGCCTGCTCCCAGCGGGCCTTCATGAGGGCCGCGGTGCGCGGGAAGTCGGGGGTGAAGTTGGCGTCGAGGAAGTAGGTGCCGAGCTGCGGGCCGTAGATGGCCTGCTCGGCCGGCGTCAGCGGCAGCACGGGCGTGGCGGTCTGCCCGAACGCGCTTCCGGCCACCTGTCGCGTCAGGCGCACCTTCCCGTCCTGCGCCTCGAGGAGGGTCACCGAGCCGGGGAGGCCGCCGGTGGCCCGGATCTCGGCGTTGTTCTGGACGACCAGCAGGTAGTGCCGCGGCCCGTCCTGGCCGAGCATCCCGGGGAGGACGTCCAGGGCCCGGCTCACCGAGTCGAGCGCGCTCGCCGCGCTGTCGACCTGACTGACGAGCTGGCGGTAGGGACCGGCGACGGCGGCCGTGAAGCCGGAGGAGTCCTGGCCGGCCAGGTCCTGATCGGCAAGGACGAAAGCGTCACGGGCGGCGGCGGTCGGCTCCTGGAGCCGCACGAGCGGCTCGACGGGGATGTGGCCGCCCTTCGGCACCAACGTGTCGAGGTGGCCGGCGCTGGCGATGAGCGGCTCGACACCGTCCCGGGCCAGTCGACTCGCGACGCTCGAGACGACTCCGACCCCGCGGGCGTCGTCGCCGAGGAACGGCAGGTGCTCGAGGAATGCCCACGTCGGGCCGTCCGTGATGGTCGTGGCCCTGTCTGCGCTGGATGTCAGGTCGTCGAGGACGGCGTGCTGGGCCGGCTCGTCGCCGTCCTGGACGGCGCTCTGGAGCCGGGCGGCAGCAGCCTGGGTGTCGAGCAGGGCACTGCGCACCTGCCAGAGGCGGACTCCGCACCAGGCGCCGAACACGACGGCGACGAGCACGGCAAAGCCCGCGGCGGCTCGCCAGCCCCTCACGCGACGGCGAGCCGGGTGGATGTCCAGCTTCAGCGCGCGGGACGGACGCGGAAGGTGACCGTCGCGCTGCAGGGCTCGAACTTGGAGTTGCCGTTGGCCGGCGCGAAGTCCATCGAGCCGGTGTAGTTGCCGGGCTTCAGCTTGCCGAGGCTGATCAGCGTGTCACCGGGCTTGAAGCCGCTGCCGGAGCCGCTGTCGGCGCCGTTGAGCTTCTCGACCGTGACCGTGATGGGGCCCCGGGGGCTGCCGGAGACATTGTCGTTGACCTTCTGGACGCCGGTCTCAATCATCACGGCCTTGCCCGCGCGCGGCTTGCCGGTCGCGTGCGCGCTGCAATCGGTTCGCACACTGGACGGGTAGGGCGCGGCGTCGGCGGCGCTCTGCACCGCGCCGAGGCCAGTGCCGATCAGGGCGGCCGCAAATAGCCCCGCAGTCGTCTTCTTCATGATTTTCTCCCCATGGCCGACCCCAGAGGGCCGCTCGTGTACCTGACGTCGAGACCCGACTGTAACGGCTGACCCCGGCATGCGCACACCAATAGGCCCACCCGTCGAGACCCATATGGGGTAATTTCATCGGCCAGTCGATTGCTGGCCGGTCTGTTAACGCCTGTGACACACGGGGCGTCAGGGGCGGTCGCCCAGCAGGTCGAGCAGGTACGCCCCGTAGCCGCTCTTGGGCAAGCCCGCCGCGATGCGGACGAGGTCCTCGTCGCCGATGTAGCCGAGCCGCCACGCGACTTCTTCCGGCGCGCCGATCTTGGTGCCCTGCCGGCTCTCGATGGTCCGCACGAAGTTGGCGGCGTCGTTCATGTCCTCGAAGGTCCCGGTGTCCAGCCAGGCCGAGCCACGCGGCAGCACGTCCACGCGCAGCCGACCCTCCTCCATGTAGGTCCGGTTGAGATCCGTGATCTCGAGCTCGCCGCGGGCGGAGGGCTTCAGGGTGCGTGCCCGCCGCACCACGTCGTTGTCGTAGAAGTAGAGCCCCGGCACCGCATAGCTGCTGCGCGGGTGCTCCGGCTTCTCCTCGATGGTCAGCGCGATGCCGTCGTCGTCGAACTCCACCACGCCGTACGCCGTGGGGTCGGCGACCCGGTAGCCGAAGACCGCAGCCCCGTCGATGTCGGCAAACCGGCGCAGCTGGCTGCCCAGCCCGCTGCCGTAGAAGATGTTGTCGCCCAGGATCAGGGCAGCGCACTCGTCCCCGATGTGCTCCTCGCCGATCACGAACGCCTGCGCCAGCCCCTCCGGTGCCGGCTGGACGGCGTAGGAGAGTCGCACGCCGAACTGCGACCCGTCACCCAGCAGCCGCTGGAACTGCTCGGACTCGTGCGGCGTCGTGATCACGAGGATGTCGCGGATCCCGGCCAGCATGAGCGTCGAGAGCGGGTAGTAGATCATCGGCTTGTCGTAGACCGGGACCAGCTGCTTGCTCACGGCCAGCGTGATCGGGTGCAGCCGCGAGCCGGTGCCACCGGCGAGGATGATGCCGCGCATGGCCACAACCTACGGGTTGGCCTCCCGTTGGTTGAGGAGGTCGCGCCAGCAACGCCTCCCGTTGGTTGAGGAGGTTGCGCTGGCAACCGTCTCGAAACCTCAGCGCCCACCTACACTTCCCCCGTGGATCGCGTTCTCGTCACCGGCGGCGCCGGCTTCATCGGCTCCAACTTCGTCCACCACCTCGTGGAGCACACCGACGCCACGATCACGGTGCTGGACAAGATGACGTACGCCGCCAACGCCGAGGCGCTGGCTGGCCTCCCGGCGGACCGGGTCCGACTGGTCGTCGGTGACATCGCCGACGAGACGGTGGTCGAGCCGCTCGTCGCCGAGCACGACGCGGTCGTCCACTACGCCGCGGAGTCGCACAACGACAACTCCCTGGACGACCCCTCGCCTTTCATCCGCACCAACCTGCTCGGCACGTTCACGCTGCTGGAGGCGGTGCGCAGGGCCGGAGTCCGCTTCCACCACGTGTCCACCGACGAGGTCTACGGTGACCTCGACCTCGACGACCCCAAGCGGTTCACCGAGGACACGCCCTACAACCCCAGCAGCCCCTACTCCGCCTCCAAGGCGGGCTCGGACCACCTGGTCCGCGCGTGGGTGCGCAGCTTCGGTGTGCGGGCCACGATCTCCAACTGCTCCAACAACTACGGCCCCTGGCAGCACGTCGAGAAGTTCATCCCCCGCCAGATCACCAACGTCGCCGACGGCGGCCGGCCCAAGGTCTACGGCGACGGCCTCAACGTGCGCGACTGGATCCACACCGAGGACCACTCCTCGGCCGTCCTCGCGATCCTCGAGCGCGGCCGCATTGGCGAGACCTACCTGATCGGCGCCGACGGCGAGAGGAGCAACCTCGAGGTCGTGCGGGCGATCCTGCGCCACTTCGGCCGCGACGAGGACGACATCGACTTCGTCAACGACCGGGCTGGCCATGACCGGCGCTACGCCATCGAGTCGGGCAAGCTCCGCGCCGAGCTCGGCTGGCGCCCGACGTACGACGACTTCGACGCCGGCCTGGCCGCGACGATCGAGTGGTACCTCGCCCACGACGGCTGGTGGCGCCGCGCCAAGGCGTCGACCGAGGCCGCCTACGCCGCCAAGGGCCAGTGATGGCCGACGACCTCACGGTCGAGACCACCCCGGTCCCCGGGCTCCTGGTCGTGCGGATGCCGGTGCACGCCGACGACCGCGGCTGGTTCAAGGAGAACTGGCAACGCGAGAAGATGGTCGCGCTCGGGCTGCCCGACTTCGGCCCCGTGCAGAACAACGTGGCGTTCAACGCGCGCCGCGGCGCCACGCGGGGCATCCACACCGAGCCGTGGGACAAGTTCGTCAGCGTCGCCAGCGGCCGCGTCTTCGGAGCCTGGGTGGACATGCGCGAGGGCGACTCGTTCGGGGCCACGTTCACGATCGAGATCGACCCCTCCGTCGCGGTGTTCGTCCCACGGGGGGTCGGCAACTCCTACCAGGCGCTCGAGGACGGCACCATCTACAGCTACCTCGTCAACGACCACTGGCGGCCGGGCACGGCCTACCCCGCGCTCGACCTGGCTGACGCGGCCGTGGCCATCCCGTGGCCGATCCCGCTGACCGAGGCCGACGTCTCCTATAAGGACCGCCACAACCCGTCGCTGGGCGCGGTGACGCCGATGCAGCCGCTCCGCACCGTCATCCTCGGCGCCGGGGGCCAGCTGGGTCGTGCCCTCGCCGCGGAGTTCCCGGAGGCGGAGGCCCTGACCCGGGAGCAGCTCGACGTCGCCGACCCGGCCGCCCTGGAGGCGTGGCCCTGGCACGACTACGCACTCGTCCTCAACGCGGCCGCATGGACGGCCGTCGACGCCGCCGAGACCGCCCAGGGGCGGACGGGGGCGTGGGCGGCCAACGCCAGCGGGCCGGCAGCCCTCGCGCGGCTGGCCCGGGAGCACAGGTTCACCCTCGTGCACTACTCCACCGACTACGTCTTCGACGGGACGGCCACCGAGCACACCGAGGACGAGCCGCTCAGCCCCCTGGGTGTCTACGGCCAGTCCAAGGCTGCCGGCGACGCCGCCGTCGCCACCGCCCCGCGCCACTTCCTCCTGCGCACGTCGTGGGTCGTCGGCGACGGCACGAACTTCGTCCGGACCATGCAGGACCTCGCCGGCCGCGGCATCTCCCCGTCGGTCGTGGCCGACCAGACCGGCCGGCTGACGTTCGCGACCGAGCTGGCGCGCGCGACCCGGCACCTCGTCGACGCGGGCGCGCCGTACGGCACCTACAACGTCTCCAACGGCGGGCCGGTCACCTCATGGGCCGACCTCGCCAGGGCGGTGTTCGAGCTCTCGGGACGCGACCCCGCCGACGTCACGGACGTGACCACGGAGGAGTACGCCGCCGGCAAGGACCTCGCGCCCCGCCCGCGCCACGGCGCGCTCGACCTGGCCAAGCTCAGGTCGACCGGGTTCGACCCGGAGGACGCCCTCGACGCCCTCAAGCGCTACTGCGCGGAGTCCCCGCGGCCGTAGTCGTCCTCGAGGCGGCAGATGTCGTCCTCGCCGGTGTATTCGCCGCGCTGGATCTCGACGATCACCAGCGGCTCGTCCTCGGCGTTCACGATGCGGTGGGCCTCGCCCAGCGCGACCTCGACGCAGTCGCCGGGGCCGGCGATGGTGGTCTCACCCTCGATGATGCAGGTCGCCTTGCCGGTCACGACCACCCAGTGCTCCGAGCGGTGCTCGTGGGTCTGGTAGCTCAGGCGCGAGTGCGGGTTGACCTCGATCCGCTTGACCTTGTAGCCCTGGCCCTCGTCGAGGACGTGCCACGACCCCCACGGCCGGTCTTCCGAATGCAGCGACATTGTTTCCTTACCCCCACGCAGGTGCCGACAGCTTCGGCACGTTTCAAGGCTATCCGCCGGACACCGTCGCCCACCGGGGTGAACGCAGATTTAACGCCGGCGCAACCCGGCAAGGGCGGGGCGCACATCGGCGAGGAACACGAACGCCGCGATGGTGAAGGCGAGGTTGATGATGTTGATGGGCCCGGCACCCACCATCACGATCTGCACCACGAGACCCAGACCCAGGATGATCGCCCAGGCGGGCTTGGTGAGCTTGCCGGCGGCCGTGTAGGCCTCAGCTGGGTAGGTCAGACAGGCCACGATCGCGAAGATCTTCACGCCGAGCAGGATGACTTCCACGATGAGCGAGAAGTAGCCCTCGACGGCGAACACGGTGAACACGCCCCACAGCCTACGTGCCGCCATCGGTGGTTGAGGAGCGAGCGCCAGCCTCCCGCTGGTTGAGGTGCGAGCCCAGCGTCTCGGTGGTTGAGGAGCGAGCGCCAGCGAGCGTCTCGAAACCCCGTAAGCCAAGAGACATGCGAAGGCCCCCGAGAGCTCATACCTCCCAGGGGCCTCACGCAGCTCAGAACAGCGTCAGCTGTCCTTCGTCATCTCTTCAGTCGCCAACCTTCGCGGCGGCGTCGGTGGTCGCCTCGGCCGCGGCGGTGGCGGTCTTCTTGGCGGCCGTGGTGGTGGCCTTGGCGCTGCTCGGCGCGGACGAGGTCTTGGCCGTCTTCTTCGCAGCGGTCGTGGTCTTCTTCGCGGCCGTCTTGGTGGTCTTGGCGGCCTGCGTCTTGGTGGTCTTCGCCTTGGCGGTCGTCGTCTTGGCGGCGGTCTTGGTCGCCTTCGTCGACTCCTGGGTGCGGATGCGCGTCACCAGGGTCTCGCCGCGCTTGGCGAGGTCGGTGTAGACGTCGGTGACCTTGGCGGGGAGCTCCTTGGCGTCGGCCTGGAGCTCGGCCACGCGGGCCTCGATCGCGGCGCGGCGGGCCTTGGCGTCGGCCGAGATGGCCTCGACGCGGGCGTTGACCACGGTGACGGCCTGGGTGCGGAAGGTCTCCGGCTTGAAGTCGGTGACCGTCTTCTGCACGTCGGCGACGCGGGTCGTGACGTCCTTCTGGACGCCCGTGAACTTCTTCTGCACGTCGGTGACGTACTCACGGACGACCTCGACGGCGAGGTCGGTGACGCCGACGCCGACGTACAGCGGGCGCGCGGCAACCGCGGGGATCTCGAGGGACTTGATGTCGAACTTGGTCTTGGCCATGTCGGGCTCCTTGCTCTGGTGCGGTGGGTCGTGCGGGTGGATTCAGCTCTCGGGCTGGGCGGAGTCCTCGGGGCGTCCGGCGTTGAGGGCCAGGAACGACGCGTAGACGTCCAGCAGTGACTGCTTCTGTCGCTCGGTGAGGCCGGTGTCGTTGAGGACGGCCAGCTCGACCGACCCCCCGACGCCGTCCTCGGGGCTGATGATCCCGGCGCGGATGTAGAGCTGCTCCGCGGAGATCCGCAGCGCCCGGGCGATCTGCTGCAGCACCTCGGCCGAGGGCCTCCTCAGACCGCGTTCGATCTGACTGAGGTAGGGGTTGGACACGCCTGCCTGCTCGGCGAGCTGGCGGAGGGACAGCCGCGCTGCGATCCGCTGTTCCTTCAGATAGTCGCCGAGTGACTCGACGGTCTTGCCTACCTTGCCCTTGGCCATGCCTCCATAGTGCTAACTAGAGTTAGCAAATGCAAGCAGGGGCAGGGAGAGACAGGTCACTCAGGCAACGAAATCGCCTTATTTTGTTGGCTGTTCGCTCGTCAGTCATCTGCTAGCAACCAGGCAACGAGTGCGATCCCCAGTCCGGCGATTCCCGCAAGATCGGCTGCCGAGAGACCGTGCGCCGGGGTCAGGAACAACAGCACCTCGCCCTCCATGGGGGCGTTCACCAGGAACCACAGCACCGAGACACCGGCCAGCAGGACCGCTCCGGTCCGCTTGAGCGGGAGCGCGGCCGCAGCGCTCGCCACGAGGGCGGCGAGCACCAGGCCGGCGATCACTAGTAGGAGGCCCGGATCTCGCCGACGGGCACTCCGCCACCGAGCAGCGGCAGCCGACCCGTGTCCCGCACGGCGTCGGCGTCGACGCCCTCGGTCTCCAGCACGCCGCTGCGGCGCAACGCCTCGGCCATCAGCACCGGCCGCACCCGCGGGGCGCCGTCGTCGGTCTTGAGGGCGAAGGCACGGCCGTCGGGCAGCGCCACGGCATAGACCGACTCGGCGCCGGCCTTGCCGATCGCGCCGGGGATGGCGGCGAGCAGGGCTCGCTCGTCACGGTGCGTCCCGGAGACGTACGCCGGGTGCTGCCGGATCGCGTCGGCCACCCGGGTCGATCGGTGGTCGAGCTTGTCGAGACCGTCCGCCCCGAGGGCCAAGCGCCGGAACGCCCGAGCGAGGCCGACCAGCGAGGCCGAGAGCAGCGGAGCACCACACCCGTCGATGGCAGTCGTCTGCACGGGCTCGCCGGTCATCTCGGCGAAGGTCTCGGCGATCGCCGCCTGCAGAGGGTGGTCGACGTCGCGGTAGTTCTTGGTGGGCCAGCCGTTGATGACGCAGGTGGCGAGCATCGCGGCGTGCTTGCCCGAGCAGTTCATCAGGATCGGCGACCGGGTGCCGTTGGCCCGGATCACGATCTCCTTGGCGTCGTCGTCGAGCGGGTAGTCCGGGGGCGTCTGCAGGTCAGACTCGTCCAGACCGGCCCCGGCGAGGATCTTGCGGACGCCGTCGACGTGGAACTGCTCGCCCGAGTGGGACGCGCAGGCGAGCGCCAGCAGCTCCGGATCCAGGTCGAGGCCGAGGCGCACCATCGCGAGCGCCTGGATCGGCTTGTTGCTCGAGCGCGGCAGGATCGGGGCGTCCACCTGCCCCACCGACCAGTCGACCGACCCGTCCGGGGCGAGCGCCACCACGGATCCGTAGTGGTGCCCCTCCACGAATCCGGAGCGCACGATCTCGGCCACGACCACGGGAGAAGACATGCCCGCAGCGTAGTCAGCGCGCAATGGCAGGATGACCCCCGTGTCGACAACCCCCGCGCCGCAGCACTGCCCCACGCCCCGGGAGCTGGACGACCTCGAGCTCCTGGTCACCGGCGCCTTGGCTCCGATCCGGTCCTTCAACGAGCCGGGCAGCCCGGTCACCCTGACCCTGCCCGAGCCGGGCGAGGTCGAGCTGGTCGACCCCGAGGGCCTGCCGCTGGCCAACGTCGCGGCCGACGGGACGATCACCCCGCTCACCCACGCGCAGTACGGCCCGTTCCGCCGGCTCTACCTCTCGCCCGCGGCGGCGCGCGAGCAGTACGCCGGTCGCACGTTCGTGCCCGTCACCGACGCGCTGGACGATGCCCAGCTCGACGCCCTGCGTTCGGCCGGTCCGCTGGTCCTGATGGCCCTCGTGGGCGCCGGCACCCCCGCCCTGTCCCCCGTCGCCCTCATCCGCGCCACCCTCGCTGCCGCCGACCTGCTCCCCGACGCCGCCGTCGTGGCCGTCCCCCTCGCCTCCCACGGCGATCCGTCGGTCGACCACGACCTCGGCGTCCAGGTCGTCAGCAACTACGCGAACGGCGACCCCGTCCTTGGGTTGCCCCATTCGGTGGTTGAGGAGGGCGCACTCTCGGTGGTTGAGGAGGTTGCGCAGCAACCGTCTCGAAACCACCCCACCTACCACCCGTCGATCCAGTCGATCATCGACGTCGACCAGCCCGCCCCGGACAAGCAGGGCCTGGTCCTCTTCTTCACCGGCCTGTCCGGCAGCGGCAAGTCGACCCTGGCCCGCGCCCTGATGGACCGCCTCCTCGAGCAGGGCACCCGCACGGTCACGACCCTCGACGGCGACGTCGTACGCCGTCACCTCTCGGCCGGCCTGACCTTCTCCAAGGCCGACCGCGAGACCAACATCCGCCGGATCGGCTGGGTGGCCGCCGAGATCTCCCGCCACGGCGGCGTGGCGGTGGTCAGCCCGATCGCACCCTTCGACGAGACCCGCCAGCAGGTCCGCGCGATGGTCGACGAGGCCGGGGGCGCATTCTTCCTGGTCCACGTGGCCACCCCCCTCGAGGAGTGCGAGCGGCGTGACCGCAAGGGCCTCTACGCCAAGGCCCGCCGGGGCGAGATCCCCGAGTTCACCGGCATCTCCTCGCCGTACGAGGAGCCCGAGGACGCCGACGTCCGCGTCGACACGACCGGCCGCACCATCGACGAGGCCCTCGAGGACGTCGTCGACGCCCTGGCCGAGGCCGGCTACCTCGACCTCCGCACGTCTGCACCCACCTCGGTGGGTTTCGAGACAGGCGCCAGCGCGCCTTCCTCAACCAACGAATCGGTGGCTGAGGAGGTTGCGCAGCAACCGTCTCGAAGCCCCGATGACCCCCTCAACGTCCTCTTCGTCTGCACCGCCAACATCTGCCGCTCGCCGTTCATGGAGCTGACGGCCCGCCACCTGGCCGGCCCGGACGCGAACATCACGTTCGCCAGCGCCGGCACCCACGGCTTCACCGACCACCCGATGGACGAGGTCATGTCGACCACGCTGATGCCCCGCGGCGTCGACGGCGTGGAGTCGTTCCGCAGTCGCGCCCTGACCGCCGACATGGTCGCGGCCGCCGACCTCGTGCTCACGGCGGAGGCGGCCCACCGCACCTTCATCCTCGACGACCAGCCGGGCGCGTTCCGGAAGGTCTTCACCCTCGGCCAGTTCGCCGAGGCCGTCCGTGGCGTCGACGGGGGACTCCACGGCCGCGAGCTGCTCACCGCGATCGGGGACCGCCGGGGGACGGCCGACCCGAAGCTCGACGTGGCCGACCCCTACCGACGCGGCCCCGAGGCCGCCGAGGTCACCGCCACCGAGATCGAGCACACGTTGCGCGGCGTTCTATCTGCACTACTCCCCTAAAGTAAGGTCAGTCGGCATGGGCGATCTCATCACCACCACCTTTTTCTCGATCATGGCGGCCGGCTTCTTCGTCGGCATCGTGGTCGGCCTGACCGGCATGGGCGGTGGTGCCCTGATGACGCCCGCACTGATCTTCCTGGGGGTCGGCGACGCGTCGACCGTGGTCACGGCTGACCTCACCGCGGCCGCGATCTACAAGTCCGGCGGCGCGATCACCCACGCCCGAGAGGGCTCCCCCAACTTCCCCCTGGCCAAGTGGCTGATCCTCGGCTCGGTGCCGATGGCGCTGCTCGGCCCGTGGCTGATCCACGCGGTGGCCGGCTCGGAGCCGGACTCGCTCGACACCCTGCTGAAGGAGTGCATCGGCTTCGCGCTGCTCTTCGCGGCCGCGACCTACGCCCTGCGCCTCTACATCAACCTCCGCCGCGTCCGCGGCGGTGCCCCCAACGCCGATCCCGACCCGCACATCCGCCCGCTGGCCACCCTCGCCGTCGGCGCGATCGGCGGCCTGCTGGTGGGCATCACCAGCGTCGGCTCCGGCTCGGTCATCATGATCGCGCTGCTCATGCTCTACCCCGGCCTGTCCGCGGTGAAGCTGGTCGGCACGGACCTGGTCCAGGCCGTCCCGCTCGTCCTGGCCGCCGCGATCTCCAACATCGTTATCAACGGCCTCGACTGGAGCATCCTGATCCCGCTCGTGATCGGCTCCACGCCCGGCACCATCCTCGGCAGCAGGATCGCCCCGAAGGTGCCGCAGTCCTTCATCCGCCGCGGCATCGTGGTCGTGTTGACCATGTCCGGTGTCGCGCTGCTCGACAAGGCCGGCTGGCCGCCGCTGGGGTCCGGCGAGGACGACACCCACCCGATCCTGATCGCTGCCATCGGCCTGGTGATGGTCGTGGTGGTCCCGCTGATCTGGGGCGTGCTGCGCAAGGAGCAGGGCCTCCCGTTCATGGGGGCCCCCACTGTCGCCGAGCTCGAGGGCGACCCCTACCGCCGTCGCGCCAGGCGGGTCGAGCAGCAGTAGTTTCGAGACGGGCGCGGAGCGCCCTCCTCAACCACCGAAGCTCAGGGGCGGCCGAGCGCCCGGTAGTGCCAGCCGGCCGCCCGCCAGGCCACCGGGTCCAGGCAGTTGCGTCCGTCGATGATCCGGCGCTCACGCACGTGCGTGGCCAGCTCGACCGGGTCCAGGGCGACGTACTCCGGCCACTCGGTGAGCAGCAGCACCACGTCGGCGTCGCGGACGGCGTCCTCGACGGTGTCGGCGAAGTTGAGCTCGGGCCACTTCTTGGCCGCGTTGTCGATCGCCTTGGGGTCGGTGACCGTCACCCGCGCGCCCTGCAGCTGCATCTGGGCGGCGACGCTGAGCGCCGGTGAGTCGCGTACGTCGTCGCTGTCCGGCTTGAAGGCCGCGCCGAGCACGGCCACCTGGCGGCCGACGATCGAGCCACCCGACACCTCGCGGGCCAGGTCGACCATGCGCACCCGGCGTCGCATGTTGATCGAGTCCACCTCGCGCAGGAACGTCAGCGCCTGGTCGACGCCCAGCTCGCCGGCCCGGGCCATGAACGCCCGGATGTCCTTGGGCAGGCAGCCGCCGCCGAAGCCGACGCCGGCGTTGAGGAACTTCCGACCGATGCGGGCGTCGTGGCCGATCGCGTCGGCCAGCAGCGTCACGTCGGCGCCGGTGGCCTCGCAGAGCTCGGCCATCGCGTTGATGAAGGAGATCTTGGTGGCGAGGAACGAGTTGGCGGCCACCTTGACCAGCTGGGCGGTGGCGAGGTCGGCCTCGATCTTCGGCGTGCCCTCGCCGAGCGCGACGGCGTACACCTCGTCGAGCTTGGCCACCGCCTCGCGCGCAGCGGGCGACTCGGCGAACCCGTAGACCAGGCGGTCGGGGTGCAGCGTGTCCTTGACCGCGAAGCCCTCGCGCAGGAACTCCGGATTCCAGATCAGCTCGGCGTCCGGCTGCACCTCGCGGATCCGCTCGGCGAGCTCCTCGGCGGTGCCGACCGGGACCGTCGACTTGCCGACCACCACGTCGCCGGCCTTGAGCAGCGGCAGCAGCGCCTCCAGCGCCGCGCGGACGTAGGTGAGGTCCGCGGCGTTCTCCCCCCGCTTCTGCGGGGTGCCGACGCACAGGAAGTGCACCGTGGCCTCCGCAGCAGCGGCCGGGTCGGTGGAGAAGGTGAGCCGTCCGGACGCCTTCCCCTCGAGGAGCAGATCGGGCAGGCCGGGCTCGAAGAAGGGCGCCTCGCCCCGTTCGAGCGCCGCCACCTGCTCGGGGAGGACGTCGATGCCGACCACCTCGTGACCCAGCCGGGTCATGCAGGCGGCGTGAACCGCGCCGAGGTAGCCACAACCGAAGACAGAGATACGCACGCCCGGAGTCTATGTGGCGCGCGCCGCATTCCTCCGGGGTTCACACAGGCGTTACGTGGGGCACAGTGGTGACCGTCACGGGCTCACACCGGACGGTTCGCCGCTGCACCGAGGCGGTGGCTACGATGAGCCCTGCTGTCCCGACGAGAGGTCCCCTGTCAGTCATGACCCAAACCCATGCCGACTACCAGCTGAGTCAGCTCGACCAGCTCGAGGCGGAGTCGATCCACATCTTCCGTGAGGTCGCCGCAGAGTTCGAGAAGCCCGTCCTGATGTTCTCGGGCGGCAAGGACTCCATCGTGATGCTCCGCCTCGCCGAGAAGGCGTTCTACCCCGCGAAGATCCCCTTCCCGGTGCTCCAGGTCGACACCGGCCTGGACTTCCCGGAGGTCCTGGAGACGCGCGACAACTGGGTCAACCGCCTCGGCGTCAAGCTCGTCGTGGCGAGCATCGACGACGCGATCGCCAAGGGCATCGTGGTCGACGACGGCAAGACCAGCCGCAACCGCATGCAGATCGGCACCCTCCTCAACGCGATCGAGGAGAACGGCTTCACCGCCGCCTTCGGTGGCGGCCGTCGCGACGAGGAGAAGGCCCGCGCCAAGGAGCGCGTCTACTCCCACCGCGACGAGTTCGGCCAGTGGGACCCGAAGATGCAGCGCCCCGAGCTGTGGAGCCTCTACAACGGCCGCATCCACCAGGGCGAGCACATGCGGATCTTCCCGCTCTCCAACTGGACCGAGTTGGACATCTGGGACTACATCGGCCGCGAAGGCATCGAGATCCCCAACATCTACTTCTCCCACCAGCGCCGCGTCTTCGAGCGCGACGGCATGCTGATGAGCGAGACGCCCCTCAACCCGCTGCGCAGCGGCGAGGTCGTCGAGGAGCGCACCGTCCGCTTCCGCACCTGTGGCGACATCTCGCTCACCGGCTGCGTGGAGTCCACCGCCTCCACGGTCCCCGAGATCATCGAGGAGATCGCTGTGGCCACGCTCACCGAGCGCGGCGCCACCCGGGGCGACGACCGCTTCTCCGAGGCCGCCATGGAAGACCGCAAGAAGGAGGGCTACTTCTGATGGCCGACGAGATCATCACGGGCAACATGGACCTGCTGCGCTTCGCGACCGCCGGCTCGGTCGACGACGGCAAGTCGACCCTCATCGGTCGCCTCCTGCTCGACTCCAAGTCGATCTTCGCGGACCAGCTCGAGGCCGTCGAGGCCACCAGTGCCTCCAAGGGCTTCGACTACACCGACCTCGCGCTGCTGACCGACGGTCTCCGCTCCGAGCGCGAGCAGGGCATCACCATCGACGTGGCCTACCGCTACTTCGCGACGCCCAACCGCAAGTTCATCATCGCGGACACCCCGGGCCACGTGCAGTACACCCGCAACATGGTCACCGGCGCCTCGACGGCCGACCTGGGTCTCGTGCTCGTCGACGCCCGTCAGGGTCTCACCGAGCAGTCGCGCCGGCACGCCGTGCTCCTGTCGCTGCTCCGGGTGCCCCACCTGGTGCTGGCCGTGAACAAGATGGACCTCGTCGACTTCTCGCAGGAGGTCTACGAGAAGATCCACGCCGAGTTCACCCAGTTCGCCACCAAGCTCAACATCCCCGACCTCGAGGTCATCCCGATCTCGGCGCTCGCGGGCGACAACGTGGTCAACCGCTCCGAGAACATGGCGTGGTACTCCGGTCCCACGCTCATGCACCACCTCGAGCACGTCCACGTGGCCTCCGACCGCGACCTGGTCGACGTCCGCTTCCCCGTCCAGTACGTCGTGCGCCCCAAGTCGGACGAGTACCACGACTACCGCGGCTACGGCGGCATGGTCGCCGGCGGTGTCCTGAAGCCGGGCGACGAGGTCGTCGTCCTACCCTCGGGCATGACGTCGAAGATCGCGGGCATCGACCTGCACGACAAGGAGCTCTCCGAGGCGTTCCCGCCGATGTCGGTGACGGTCCGCCTCGAGGACGACGTGGACGTCTCTCGCGGCGACATGATCGCCCGCGTCAACAACGCCCCGAAGCCCTCCCAGGACATCGACGCGATGATCTGCTGGATGACCAACGAGCCGCTGCGCCCGCGCCAGAAGCTCGCCATCAAGCACACCACTCGCACGGCCCGCGCTCTGGTCAAGGACATCCAGTACCGCCTGGACGTCAACACCCTGCACCGTGACCAGGAGACGAAGGAGCTCGGCCTCAACGAGATCGGCCGCATCCAGCTGCGCACCACCGTGCCGCTGCTGTGCGACCCCTACTCGAAGAACCGCACCACGGGCTCGTTCATCCTGATCGACGAGGCCACGGGTGTCACCGTCGGCGCCGGGATGATCAACAGCGGAAGCTGATCGACCCCCTCGGAGGTTGAGGAGGTTGCGCTAGCAACCGTCTCGAAACCCCAGTAAGACAAGCAAAGGGCGGTGACCACCAGGTCACCGCCCTTTCGCATGCGTCAAGCCGCTCAGCCCGCCTCGCGCAACGACCCGACGTGCTCGCGATACCAGGCAACCGTCGACTTCAGACCCTCACGCAGACCGATCTGCGCCTCCCAGCCGGCCTCCCGCAGCTTCGAGACATCCAGCAGCTTCTGTGGCGTCCCGTCCGGCTTCGAGGTGTCCCAACGGGTCTCGCCCTCGAACCCCACGACCTCGGCGACCAGCTCGGCAATCTCCTTGATGGTCGCGTCCTTGCCGGTGCCGACGTTGACCTGCTCCGGCCCGTCGTAGTGCTCCATCAGGTGCAGGCAGGCGTTGGCCATGTCGTCCACGTGCAGGAACTCCCGCCGCGGGCTCCCGGTCCCCCAGTTCTCGACCGTGGGCACTCCCGAGGCCTTCGCCTCGTCGTACCGCCGGATCAGGGCAGGCAGCACGTGGCTGCCCGTCGGGGAGAAGTTGTCCCCCGGGCCGTAGAGGTTGGTCGGCATCGCCGAGATCCACGGCTTGCCGTACTGCCGTCGCACGGCCTGGACACCGAGGATGCCGGCGATCTTCGCGATCGCGTAGGCGTCGTTGGTGGGCTCGAGGTGGCCGGTGAGCAGCGAGTCCTCCCGGATCGGCTGCGGCGCGAGCTTGGGGTAGATGCACGACGATCCGAGGAAGAGGAACCGCTCGGTGCCGAACTCGAGCGCGGCGTCCATGACGTTGGTCTGGATGCGCAGGTTCTCCGACAGGAAGTCCACCGGGTAGGCGCTGTTGGCGAGGATCCCGCCGACCTTCGCCGCCGCGAGCACAACGTGCCGCGGTCGGGTCTGGGAGAAGAAGTCGAAGACGTCGCTGCGCACACGCAGGTCGAGCTCGGTGGACGACCGGCCGATCAGGTCGGAGAAACCGCGGGACTCCAGGGCACGCCAGATCGCGCCACCCACCAGTCCGCGGTGACCGGCGACGTAGAACGGCACCTGCGGGTCGAGCGGGCTTGCCTCGGTCATGCTCCGACACCCAGCGTCGGCCACCCCGCCAGGCGCGGCTGGTCGATCCACTGGGATCCCTCGTGGGTCAGGCACTCGAGGTCGGCGTCCACCATGATCCGGGCGAGCTCGTCGGTCTGGACCGTGGCCTTCCATCCGAGCTGCCGCTCCGCCTTGCCGGCGTCGCCGATGAGGGCGTCGACCTCGGTCGGGCGGAGGTAGCGCTCGTCGAAGCGGACGTGCTTCTCCCAGTCGAGACCGGCGTGCTCGAAGGCCGTGACCACGAAGTCGCGGACGGTGAAGTTGCCTCCCGTGGCCAGCACGTAGTCGTCGGGTTCGTCGGCCTGCAGCATCCGCCACATGCCCTCGACGTACTCCGGGGCGTAGCCCCAGTCGCGGATCGAGTCCAGGTTGCCGAGGTAGACGGCATCTTCAAAGCCGGCCTTGATGCGAGCCACCGCCCTGGTGATCTTGCGGGTCACGAAGGTCTCCCCACGGCGGGGGGACTCGTGATTGAAGAGGATCCCGTTGACCGCGAACATGCCGTAGCCCTCGCGGTAGTTCTTGGTGACCCAGTAGGCGTAGACCTTCGCGGCACCGTAGGGCGAACGCGGGTAGAACGGGGTGTTCTCGTCCTGCGGCGGCGGGGTCGCACCGAACATCTCGGAGCTCGAGGCCTGGTAGTAGCGGCACTGGATGCCGGCCATCCGGACCGCCTCGAGCAGGCGCATCGCCCCGATACCTGTCGTGTCGCCGGTGTGCTCGGGCTCGTCGAAGCTCACGCGGACGTGCGACTGCGCCGCGAGGTTGTAGACCTCGTCCGGGTCGATCTCGTGGAGGAGCGTGACGAGGCGGGCGCCATCGGAGAGGTCGCCGTAGTGCAGGAAGAGGCGCGCCTCGGGGTCGTGCGGGTCTTGGTAGAGGTGGTTGATCCTCGACGTGTTGAACGTCGACGCACGGCGGATCAGGCCGTGGACCTCGTAGCCCTTGCCGAGGAGGAGCTCAGCGAGGTAGGAGCCGTCCTGCCCGGTGATGCCGGTGATGAGCGCACGCTTGGCGACCATGTGTGTCCCTAACATTCTTGCTTGCGTCGGTGCAGCAGCCGAACCCAGTCGTCGTAGGCGTCCAGGGCGACCTCTTCCGAGAGCACCCTCGCACAGTAGTCAGGCCCCCGACGGCCGAGTTCATCTAGCGTCAACGGATCGTTACGCAGCGTCAAAACGCCGGAAACAAGCGCACCCGGATCGCCCGGCCCCACGCGCAGGCCGGCGCCCGCGGCTGCCAGCTCCTCGGCCGTGGTGCTCGTCGCTTCGGTCGCCGCCAACACGGCCGTGCCGCTGGAGAAGTAGGACGTGAGCTTGCTGGGCACAGCCATCTCGTTGAGCCCCGGGCGCTCGTTGACCAAGAGGACGTCCGCTGCTCGGAGCGCACGCCCGAAGTCCTCATCCGGAAGCGGCGGGATCACTTCGATGGCCGACACGCCGGCTCCCTGCCGTTCAAGGCTGACACGCTGACCTCCATCCCCCATCAGAACAAACCGGAGGGGCAGGCTGCGGCTCTGGGACAGCTGAGCGGCTGCGACTACATTGGACAGATCCTGCTTCTCGCCCATGGCCCCCGCGTGCAGGACGACGGTCTCGTCCGTGCGCCATCCCATCCGCGCGCGAAACGCGGGTTTGTCGAAATCCTGGACTGGCTTGACGTGTGTCCAGTTGCGGATGACCGCGACGCGCCCAGCGTCGGCACCGAGCCGGTTCACCACGGTGTGCTTGAAGCGATCGTGGATCACTGCCACGCCATCGGCTCGGCCGAGCACTGTGGACTCGAGTCGTCCAAAGATCCGCGCGAGGACCGAGCCACCGCTCCCGGTCTCACCCACGCCTGCTGAATACAAGTCCTGCACGACGATCCCCAGCGCAGGCCCCGACCCCAGGGACTTCGTGCGCGCCGCAGCCATCGCCGTCGCCAGCAAAGCCGGACTCAGGCAGATGACCACATCGGGCCGACCCCACGATCGCGTCACCAGCCGGGCACCGAAGGAGATCTCGGACAGGGCCCGCGGGATTCCTGTGGGCCGGGCAGGGACGTAGTGACGCACACGGGTCACACCCAGGCCGTCGCGCACGTCCCGTCGAGTCAGCGTGCGGCGATCACCGGGCTGCAGCTGCCACTGCGGATAGTGGGGAAAGGCAGTGACCACCTCGACGTGGTGCCCGCGCGCGACCAGACCTCGACACATGGTGGCCGTGTAGGGCGCGATCCCCGTGGGCTCCGGTGCGTAGTTGACGCCGAGCACCGCGATCCTCAGCCCATCTGTGCTCACCGGCACATTCCCCCCAAACGGTCGATGATGTGACAACACACCCTAGGATCGCCTACGTGTCCACGCCCCATCGCGACCTGTCCGGTTTCACCGGCGCCGGCTACGACGTCGGTCGTGGGAAGCTCACCCAGATCCTCTGGCTCGTCAGCTCCGGAAGCCTCTTCATGCGCTGGTGGTGTCCCGCGCGGGTTCGAGTAACAATCCTTCGGGCGTTCGGCGCAGACGTCGGAAGAGGGGTCCTCGTGCGACACCGGGTGCGCATCCACTGGCCATGGAAACTTGTCATCGGCGACCACAGTTGGGTCGGTGAGGGCGCATGGATCCTGAACCTCGAGCCGGTGACCATCGGTCGGGACGTGTGCGTGTCTCAGGAGGCCCTCCTATGCACCGGATCGCACGACCGGAGATCGAGGACCTTCGAATTCGACAACGCACCGATCACCCTCGAGGACGAGTCCTGGATCGCAGCTCGCGCTGTGGTGCTGCGCGGTGTAACAATCGGAGCCCGGGCGACAGTCGGAGCTGGAGCCGTCGTGACCAAGGACGTTCCGGCCGGCGGACTACTACTGGCGCAGGCTCGTGGTCCGCGGTGAGTCCCGCGAAGGCGCCAGTCACCGCCGTTATTTTGACGAAGAATGAGGAAAGGGCGATCGCCCGTTGCGTCGCGGCCGCGTCGTTCTGCGACCAGATATTGGTCGTCGACTCGCACAGCACGGACTGTACGGTCGAGATTGCGGAAGCCGCCGGCGCGACCGTCCTCGCCTTCACTTGGAACGGCTACTACCCGAAAAAGAAACAATGGGGCATGCAACACGAAGCAGTTCGCAACGACTGGGTGCTCCACCTCGACGCCGACGAGGTTGTTTCCGGGGCATTGGCCAAGGAGATCACCGCCGCCGTTACGAACACCGATGCTGGCGTGGTCGCCTATGAGGCGAGACTGGCCTACTTCTTCGCTGGACGGCTGCTAAAACACGGTCACCAGGTCCGAAAGCGGATCCTCTTGGATCGCCGATACGTACGGTTCCCGGAGATTGACGACCTGGATGCGCCGGGCATAACCGAGGTGGAGGGGCACTATCAGCCAGTCGCGAGTGGACCGGTCCAGACACTGACCGAGCAACTCCTGCACGATGATCCTGACCCCCTGTCCACGTGGATCGAGCGTCACAATAAGTACGCCGGATGGGAGGCCCACCTCCGCACCCATGACGAGGTTCGGACAAGAGTTCGCCGCGCGCGGAGTCTCCAAGGGCGTATTTTCGACCGATTACCGGGCAAGCCACTTGGGTTGTTCCTATACTCCTTCCTAGTGCGCTTGGGCTTCCTCGATGGACGTGCTGGTTTCGATTATGCCTACGCGATGGCCTGGTATCAGTGGCTGATCAACGCGAATGTACGCGAGTCGCTCGAAGGGCGGCGAGGGCATTGAGGTGGCTCCACACCATCACGAGCCTGGACCCCCGCGACGGTGGCCCCCCCGTGGTTGTGCTCGAGTTGAGCACTGCCCTAGCGCGCGCGGGGCACCTTGTCGAGATCATCACGATGAGGAAACGTGCGACCTCGCCTCACCCGCTCGAGGAGCGAGCACGTGCGGCTGGGGTCAAGATCGTGGCGATCCGGACAAATTGGCTGGGCCCACTTCGCCTGTCCCTGCGGTACTTGCTTACCTACTTACGGCGCGCCCGCCACGCCGACGTGCTGGTAGTTCACGGCTTCTACCAGACAC
The DNA here is from genome assembly GCF_014138045.1 of Nocardioides ginsengisegetis. Taxonomy (NCBI): domain Bacteria; kingdom Bacillati; phylum Actinomycetota; class Actinomycetes; order Propionibacteriales; family Nocardioidaceae; genus Nocardioides; species Nocardioides ginsengisegetis. The sequence goes on along the minus strand of NZ_JACGXA010000001.1, from coordinate 132,848 downwards.
CATGCCTGGCAGGCGGCTTGGCCGCTCGCGTGTGGCGAAAGCCATCAATCCTGCAGCCACACGGGGTCTTTGAGGCCTACCAAGAGAGCCAGGGGAGTCGTTTCAAGCCGGCATTCATGTGGCTCGTGGGTCGACGACTTCTCCACCGATTCTCGGCTGTTGTGGCGGCCGCGCCCTCAGAGCGAATGGGGCTTGTAAGAGCGGGAGCGCCACGAGAGGCGATCCACGTTGTCGGTTTCGGTGTGCCCTCAGTCGAGCACCAGCAACGATCCACCGACCAGTACTCGAGTCGGCGCGTGCTCTTCCTCAGCCGAGTCGCTCCCAAGAAGCGTCTTGATCTGCTCATCCAAGCCGTAGACGTCCTCAATGACCGGACTTCGCGGCTCGACTTAACGGTCTGCGGCACTGGCTCGCCTGAGTACGTAGAAGCCCTCAAGGAGATGCAGCGGTACCCCGATCGCGTGCACTGGCTCGGGCATGTTGAAGGACATGAGAGAGCGCACGTAGAAGCTACGCATGCGCTCTTCTGCTTGCCGACCGACAACGAGAACTACGGCCTCTCGATCACCGAGGCGATGGCTGCGGGTCTTCCGGTGCTGACGACGGCGGCAGCCGGCGCAGCCGAGCACGTCCTTGCCGCAAACGCCGGAACCGTGCTGACTGCGCCGACGGGACCTGTGGAACTCGCGGCGGCACTCACATCGATGCTCGCCGACCCTCAGGAGTTGGCCGCGGCCGGTGAGCGGGGCGCTCGATACGCTGCTAGACAGCTTTCTTGGGCGACGATCGCGGAGAATTGGACCTTCTTGGCGATGTCGTCGGGCCCGAAATGAGGGCCCGCGGACGTTTGGTGGTACTTGAGGGGCTGCCCGATCCACGACGCCGGGCGATCCTCAACCCCTTCACCGAACTGCTTGTGCAGTCACTGCCGCGGGATCGAATCGAAGTGGTTCACCTACGCCTCCGAAGTGCGTTCTGGCGGCGCTTCGACGTGTTCCACGTGCACTGGCCCGAGCAACTTGTCCGCGGGCACTGGGCCAAACGCATTGCCAAGTGCGCTCTCACGCTCTTTCTCCTCCTGCGCATGACTGTCGCTGGCACTCCAGTGGTCCGGACGATCCACAACCTCCAGCCGCACGAGTCAGGCTGGTGGGTCGAGGGAGCGCTCTTGAGCTGGCTGGACCAGCTCACAACCGCGTGGATCGTATTGAACGACACGACGCCATCACCAGATCCCAGTCGGACTACCGTCGTCCTGCACGGTGAGTACTCGACCTGGTATCGCCCTCATCCCGACATCGAGTGCACACCGGGAAGCCTGCTTGTCTTCGGCCAGCTGCGCCGATACAAGGGGATCGACGAGTTCCTGAAAGTGTTCAAGAAAGTGCCGGACCACGGACTGCGGGTCTTGGTCGCTGGGCGGCCAGAGTCCGCCACATTCGGCCAGCAGGTCGAGGCAATCGCAGCATCTGACCCCCGGATCAGCCTGAGTCTGCGTTTTGTGCCCGATCAGGAGCTCGCCGATCTGATCGCGGCGGCAGAGTTGGTAGTACTGCCATACCGCGACGTCGAGAACTCAGGTTCCGCGCTCCTCGCACTCTCACTCAAGCGTCCCGTGATCCTGCCTTCGACGCGCTCTACTGAGCAACTCGCCAGGGAGTTCGGCAACGAGTGGGTTGCGACCTACGAAGGGGACCTAGACGCTCTCCAACTTGATGGCCTGATTGCCCGGACGAGAGCGGCAACACGCTCCCCCTACGGCCCCGATCTCCAGGCGCGCCGGTGGCCAGAGCTCGGTGACCAACTCGCAGACGTGCTGGAAAGAGCCGCGGCGGCCGTGTCATGACAGAAGTAGAGTTCCGAATCCACGGGTCGTCATCTACCAGCGCCGGACTCGATCAGGCCACACGCACGCGGGAGCGACTATGCCGATAGCAGTCGTCGCAGACGGCGATCCTCGGTCGCTGACTACCAACTCAGGCGTCGCGCGCGGTGTCTTCGATGCGCTTGCCGCCAGCTTGGGCAGACAGCACGTGTTCCCGATTGACGGATCGCTTGGCCCGGCCCTTCGCCTATTGGCCATGAGCGCGGCAGCCATGCGCAACCCCGCTCATGTCCGCGCTCAGTATCGCTTCGGTCCGGAGACCAGTCGGCTGAGATCGATCGCTCGCGATCGCGCTATCAGTCGGCTGCGCATAGCTCCCCACGTTCTGCACGTTCGAAACGTTTACCGTCCTTCGAGGTGCCCGTACACAGCCTTCATCGACAGCACGACCGCCCAGAAGGCCTCGGAGTGGACGGACTGGCCGGGCCACGCGACGGATGTTAGTCGTCGCATTGAATTGGAGCGCGCCTACTATGCCTCCGCCTCGGTCGTGCTGACCGCCGGCCACGACGCGGCTGAGAGCTTGCATAGCGATTACGGCCTGGGGCGGGACCAGGTAGAGGTCGTCGGAGCAGGCCTGTCCGGATTGCCAGATCTGCACCCGCGAATTACCCGTCCCGGCCTTCGAATTCTGTTCGTTGGACGCGAGTTCGACCGCAAGGGAGGACCGCCACTCCTCGAGGCAATAGGGCGGCTGAGGGGTCGCAATGTAGACGTTCGCCTAGATGTGGTGGGACCCGCCAAAGACGAGGTCCTGAGCCGTTCTGGCGTCGTTAACCATGGTTGGGTTTCCGATTCCAAGAGACTGTTCAGACTCTATAGCGAGGCCGATGTCTTCTGTCTTCCTGCCCTGCACGAGCCGTACGGACGCGTCGTTCTCGAAGCAATGTCGTACGGTATTCCCTGTCTTGTGTCAACGACTGGGGAACTCCCTCGACTGGTGGAACACGGCGTGCGAGGCCTGCAAGTCTCCCCCGGCTCCGCTGACGAGCTCGAGCGCTCCTTGGAATGGCTGACCGATCATCCTGATGATCGAGCTGCGATGGGACGCGCCGCGCGCGCTTACGTGGAGGACTTCACCTGGGATGCCGTCGCAAGGAGGATTCTGGAGGCGTGGGATCGGCGTGGCATCCGCGACGGCTCGGATGCCCCCCCAAGAACTGCCCACATGGGGCCGAAGAGAAGGACTTTATGACGAAGATTCCAGGGGTCTCACGAGGAAGTCGCATATGGTCAACCACCCGCTTTCGGATCCGCCATGCCTTGTTAGATTCTCGGCTAGTGGGATCGCGATACGTGCGCATGCGACCCTCCTACCAAGACCAACTCATTACCAAATCGACGCGGCTGGTGATCGAAGGGTATCCGCGATCAGCGAATTCGTTCGCGCGATACGCCATCCACGTGTCCCAGGGAGACGGGTCGCTCCTGGCCGGTCACAACCATTCCTCGGCGTTTGTCCTCGAAGCTGTGGCGCGCGGGCTGCCCACCATCGTCATCGTCCGCGATCCGGCGGACGCGGTTGCCTCTCTGGTGCAAAGTAGCGACGTGTCAGCATGGGCAGCATTTGAGGCCTACACGAAGTTCCACCGCAACGTCGCTCTAGCCGCCAGCGACGTGCTGGTCATACCATTTCACACAGTCATCTCTGACTTCGCCGAGGTCATACGGACGATCAATGACCGGTTCGGGCTCGGCTTGGCGCCATTTAGCGACGGGTCTGAGACTCGAGCGAGGATCTCGGCACTACTGGAGGAATCCAATCGCGGGCTCAGTGGCGGCGTAGTGGACGAACGCTCGGTTGCCCGTCCTTCTCCGGAGCGTCGTCCAGCCCCCACCATCCTGGAGGATCTGTCCCCTCGAGATCATCGTGCACTCCAACGGGCAGAGGCCGCTTACCAGCAAGTGATGTCTGTCCTTCCGCCTCTTGACTCGCCTCCAACTCTGGGCGGCTAACAGGCTCACGGGGGTGGACATGCGCGACCACCTCAACCACGACGAGCGCAGCGAGTGGGAAATACAGGTACCGGTCGGTGAGCTGATTCTCGACAAGACCGACCTGCAACCAGGTGAGCAACGATGCGACTAGGTAGCCGCCGAGGGCGAAGCCTCGGCGACTCGCCGAAAGGCCCGTTCGCATGGCCCCTGCGGTCAGTACGGCGAAGCTACCTGCGAGCAATAGGCCACCCGACGACAACATCTGTAGGTATATGTCGTGTGCGTGGTTGAGCACCTCGTAGCCGATCCCGCTCAAGGGCCGGTGTAGGAAGTCTGCAATCGCTTGCTCAACCAAGAACCGACGGCCAGAATCAGAGGCCGTGGTGCCCGACGAATTCGCGAAGCGGAGCACCTTGTCGAGGTTCAGCCTGTCGCCTATGGAGGGCACAAGTGCGGCCATAGCGAAGGCGGCGACCCCGAAGACGGCCACCCCCGTCCAGAGTCGCCGACGAGAGCCGCGAACCAAGATGAACACGAAGAGAAGGCTGCTGACCGCACCCAACTGGCCGCCACGAGAGCCGGAAGCGAGGGCGCCACCGGTGATCGCGACGCCACAGAGCACTGCCAAGAACGGACGTCGACGGCCAAGGGCGACGCTCAATGGCAGCGCCACCGCGCAACTGACGGCAAGATTGTTTGCGTGCGTCGCCAACCCTGACTCGCGACCAGAGATCGCGCCCTCGTTGCCGAGGAAGTCGCCCGTCGCAGTCAGCCCCAGCAAATCCGTTGTGGCCAATGCGCCGGACAGTGCAATTCCATACACCCAGAAATCCAAGATCCGACGAGGATCACGACCGAATTGGCAACAGCAGATCTGTACGAATGCCCAGGGTAATACTGCAAGGGCGACGAGCCACCTCGCGACGGCGAGCTCAGGGTTCACATAGGGTTTCTGGACATACCGTTCGGCCAGATAGCGCAGGCCCACCGGAAACAACAAATCCAGGATTGCCACGATGACCACCACGAGCAACGGGCCAAGCAACCAGCCCGGTAGCCGCCCCAAGCCGGCCGATCCCGAAAGCAGGATAACCATGCAGCTTGCCGCGAGGAAGACGTCGCCCGCCTGGAGTCCACCCACCGGGAGGGCGCCCCACGACGCAGTAAGCGCGCTCAAACACAGAAGGGCGTATGCAAGCCTGCCTGGCCCGGCACTACTAGACCAAGCCACCCGGCGCCCCTGCCCCAAGTCGGTGAACAAGTCGCTTGGGACCTACTTTCGATGTGCGGATCCCATTGGTTTCTATAAGCCTATACCGCGGTTGCATCGCCGTGTGCTTGTCTCTCGACGCTCATCCTGCGGTTGACAGCCTACCCATGCCGACCTGCGCGGCGGGACGGGAGGCACGCCTTCAGTGCAGGCACACATCTTCACCGTTCGCCGTCGACGGACTTATGGCCTGCTTCACGGATGGGCGTGGAACAAGGCGTTGGGTTGGTGGGCCACGGTCAGTTCGGCGTCGGTGACCAGATTCGCGAGCCAGCGGGAGTAGGGGTGTCGAGGGATCTTGAGCCGCACCCGCGCGTCTCATCATGTTCCCGGAGTTCCCGGCAATCGAGGCCTACCTTTCGATCGTGTTCGCTGCCCTCGCGATCGCCCGTCGTCACCTACAGAACGCCACGGGGCTGAGCATCAAGAAGATCGTCCAGACGCTGCGACCGATCCAAGCAGATCACCCTCCGCAACGCTGGCCACGAACACGTCGCCGAGGACCCGACCGCACCTATCGCCGCGGCGATCCTAGACGCGCTCGGGATCAACGCTCACTGACACACCCCGGTGGCACGAGTCAGGTCGGAGGTTGGGGGTTCGACGTGAACACTCGCGACCTGGACGCGTGGCTGTCTAGACGCGAGACGCGAGAAGTCACCAGCGATATCCCGCACCGAATTAGAGTAGACGAATGAAGGTCGAGCGAGATGACTGGGCCTTCAGCCGAACGGCCACCTGAACGCGTTCGTAATTACACTGGGAAATCTACCGGAATCGCGTCATGAAATCCCTTTATCGCCCCGACGGAGCGGGCTGGAACCCGACCATCGCCACCTTGCTAACGATGGACAGGGACGTTCGCAGACTCCCCCCCATTCGAAACGCTCCCAGCCCAAGCACCACGTAGATGGCGCAGTAGGTTAAGGATCCCAGCGCAATCGAGGTCGGGACACCGAGATCGGACGAGCCCAAGAAGCAGAGAACTCCCAAAGCACAAGCCACGTTAGTCACAAAGGGCGCGGCGCCTTGTAGCAGTAGTTCCCTCCACGGCGCGAGCGGCACAGCCTTCAGCAGGTAGGTATTCGAGAGCCACCACACAACTGCACCAACCCCGAAGGACCCGGCAACGCCTTCCACCCCAAGATTGCTCCCGAAGAAGAAGCCGACGACCATCAGGCCCTGGATCAAGATTGCCCGCCGCACGACCGAACCCAATGTCGCCGTAGAAAGATATGCCCAGTAGGAGGCGTACCCAGCTATGGTGGCCATCCCGCCGACGCACAGGACTTGAAAAGGTCGTTCAACGCCCAACCAACCGTCTCCCAGCATGACCGGGATAGCGATTGGACTGAATCCGGCGGCAACTCCAAACATGAGCATCATAGGGTGGAGAAGCGCGGCCTGAGCACGCAGAATGAGCGATCTATATCTCTCGGGATCGTCCAGCGCTTTAGATAAGTAGGGAAGTACAACTTTGGTAACGGGAGCCTGCAACTGCGTCATCGGCGCATCCAGCAACTGGTATGCCCTGCTGTATAGGCCCAGCGGAATATCGCCGAGTCGCGCACCGATGATCACCGAGTCAGCGTTCTTGGCCACGTAGTTCGAAAGTTGCACGCCCAAGACTCCCGCACCGAATACGAGCTCGCCGCGAATATCGGTGGCCCGTTGATATCGGTGCGGCAGCCAGCCAGCGGCTATCAAATAGTAGCAACTTGCCACGCTGGAAAAGGTGACATACTGACCCACGATCGCCCAATAGCCGTAACCTAGCAGGGCCAGCACGAGGGCGACGCCAAACCCACAGGCGTATCCTACGACATCACCTAGTGCCAGCTTCCCGAATTGCAGACGTCGGTTTAGGTCCGCGCGATGTTGCGCACCCATGCCATTGAAGAGAAATGTGAGTGAAAGGACCAGCGTGATGCTGGTCAAGCGAGGTTCTCCGTAGAGCTCGGCCAAGGGCCACGCGGAGCAGCAGACAACGACCGCAACGACAAGCCCGATGCATGAGTTGATCCAGAAGAGCTTGTCGCGTGCGGCATCTGAGAGCTCGCTTCGCTGCACCGCAACCAAGGACAGGCCGAAGTCCCGAAGCACGTCAGCGACACCGATGACTGCCGTTACCATGGCTACCAGGCCGTAGTCCGACGCTTGCAGGAGCCGTGCCAGCACTACGAGGCTAGCGATTTGGATCGTAATTTTGGCGGCAACACCGAACAATGTCTGGGCTGCACCCCGCGCGGCGCCACCTGGAGGCTCCGGCCTCAAACTCCGTGCCCCCGTCGATCAAAGCCACTGCGAGCTTCCTCGGCACGCAAATTCATCGATGCGGTCAGCTCAGTTTGAGCAAGACCTGGTAGTTCCACGTGTCCCTACTGACGATACTCCAGCCAGCAGACTGAAGAAGCTCGATGAGATCCGACTCGCGGAGATCGTTAAGCCAGCCCTTCCGCCGCCTCTCGGCTAAGCGGGGGCTTTCCTCCAGTGTGCCGTAGGACAGCGCTCCGCGACCGCCCAGTTTGCGCGCACTCGCGAGGAATGCTGCGGGGTCGTGGATGTATTCGAGGACCCCGCTCATGAGCACAAAGTCACCGCGGACGCCCGGCATCGGTTCGCGATTGAAGTCGCACACTTTCGAACCCGGCCCACGTTCCACCACGTCGACCGGCGTGTACATGCAGTCCTTGGGCAGTTGCCGCTCGAAGGCTCGCGGCCCGGAGCCCAAATCAACCACATGGTCACCAGGCAGCACCCAACGAGCAAGGAGAACATGCCGGTCGCTCCAGTCCGCTCGAAACTCGGCGTCGGAGCTCCAGCGCCGCTTATCGGTCGCGCCCACGGACCTGTGAAGCTGTGCACGAACTCCACGAACATACGATCTGATCGGCCTCACGCCGCTTCCCCACCCTCCGACTGTCACCGTGGCCACATTGTAAGGCGCCGTACTCCCTCAACAACCAGGACTCGGTAACTGGCTCGGGCACTACGTCTGCCGGGCCGAACCGCTCCGCCCGCTTGGCGCCAGGCCAGACCGTATGGGGTGACCGCTCAGGGCTCGCGACGTGGTGCGGTCGCGGGCATTTCGGCGTCTGCGTTCTGGATTCTGGTGCCTGACACCAGGGGGCCAAGTTGGGAGGACGGGGTTACCCGCCGGATTTTCGTGGCAAAGTCCCCGCCCTGCTGGGGGAAGGTCGCATTGCGCAGGTCGCGCACGACCTCGAGATCAGCGATCAGCCATCAGTCGACGATACTTTGCGCCGAAAGGATCGCATCGACAAGGGGCTCATCCCGGGTCTGATGAGCAACGAGAAGTCCGAGATGACCGTGGCGACACCGCACTCCGCACCGACCTGCGAGCAGCGCAGACGGCCGACGTTCCAAGCACCTTCAGATGGCCGCTTGACATAGGAGCATCGCGGGGCTCGACGGCCCATCGCCACGCTCGTGAGGTACATCGACGAGCATCGCCACGACCTGGTGTCCGGGGTCGAGGGTCGTGAGTTCGGGGTCGAGCCGATCTGCCGAGTGCCGTCTGAGCACGGCTGCCAGATCGCCCCGGGCACCTACTACGCCGGGGTGAAGCGCCAGCCTTGTGCCCGGGTGGCCCATGACGAATGCTCCTCGTCGAGATCAGGCATGGAGTCGTTCTTCTCACTGCTGCAGAAGAACGACCAGGATCGCTGCTCCTGGGCCACGCGGGAGGAACTGCGAATCACGATCATCGGGCGGATCGAGGAGACCTGTCACCGCCGCGAGCGGCAAGCTGGCCTCGGACGGTTGGCTCGGTCGAATCCGAGTGGATTATGACGCCAACCGCCGCCCAGGCGGCCTAGCCAAAACTGGCATCCCTTCGTGCCGCAGACCCAACTTGCACACGATTCCGACACACTCGCCTAGGATCAGAACGTGGCAGTTGAGGTGGTCTATTGGAATCCCAAGCGCCCCGTAGCTCCAGGCCTGATCGGCCGCGTGCTTCCCGTACGCAAGCCCGTCAACAACTTCGGAGACCTATTGGGGCCTGCCATCGTCAAACGAATTTTGGAGACGCGTGGGATCGCTCGCCCGGGGACCGGACGCTTGCTGACCGTCGGGTCCGTCGTGCACCTCTCCAGGGCTGGGGATGTCGTATGGGGCTCCGGCATCAATGGAAAGACATCTGCCGTCGGTGGCGGAGAACGGCTTGACGTTCGCGCCGTAAGAGGGCCGCTCACCAGATCGCGCCTGGAAGCCGCAGGAGCGAGCGTCCCCGAGATCTACGGCGACCCCGGGCTGCTCTTGGCTCGGCTGATGCCGGAACTCGGCACAGGATCCAGCGAGAGACCCGTGACCATCGTTCCCAACCTGCACGACTGGAGCTCTGCTCGAAGGGACCCCCGAGCCCTTTCACCCATTGGCGACTTCCGCAAGATCGTACCGGCGATCGCGGCAAGCAAACTCGTGGTCGGATCCTCGTTGCACGGCGTGGTCGTCGCGGAGGCATTCGGCGTTCCGGCACGCTTGGTGACTTCGTCCACTGAGCCGCTGTTCAAGTATCACGACTACTACCTCGGCTCAGGGCGACCCATCGACACGCCTATCGCCTCCACTAATGACGAGGCCGTCGAGCTGGGAGGCGCAGAGCCACATCAGTGCGACTTGGACAGTCTCTTGGATGCCTTTCCGCTAGATATGTGGGCTGCCGCCGACTAGGAAGTACCCGTAGCGTTGAGGCTAGCCAATGGGCCCCGGTCGGGGACCCGTGCAGGGCTGAGAACGGTGGTGTGGTCGCCTGTCGACGCCGTTTCGCTATGGTCGTTCAGGTCCGAAAGCCTTGCCGGGGGCGGGGGTTGTGTTGTTGGCCCTTAATCGTTGCCATATTCGTTGAGCACGAGGACTAGATTCCGTTTCGCCAAGTGACTCCCACGGGCGGCCACGTTGTCTACAACGTGGAAGTGGGAGGTGAACGATGATCGCCGATTGGGCCGATGATGAGCAGATCATCGCCAGGGACGCTGCCCTGGACATGGGCATGGCCGAGTTGGTCTGTTGCGTGCCGATCCCGGCGGCCAGCGGTAGGACGCGACGCCAGCAGGAGGTCTCGACGCATTCGACGATGACTCGGTCGCTGGCGGAGCTGGCCAATCGTCTAGTCGAGTTGCGGATCGAGCGGGTGGTGATGGAGGCCACCAGTGATTGATGGAAGCCGGTGTTCTCCCTGCTCGAGGCGCATGGTCTGGAGCCCTGGCTGGTCAACGCCCGAGACGTCAAGCACCTGCCCGGGCGGCCCAAGACCGATGTGCTGGACGCGGTGTGACTGTGCAAGGTCGCCGAAGGACAGATGCTGCCGCCCAGCTTCGTGCCGCCGCGGCCGATCCGGAAGCTGCGGCACTCCACCCGCTACTGGGTCGACCTGATCGGGGTCCGGACCGGGGAGAAGAACCGGGTCGAGACTCTTGCAGGACGCCTGTATCAAGCTCTCGGTGCAGGATCGACGATCATGATGCCGACATCGCCCGGATCGAGGACGAGATCGGAACGGTGATCGCCCTCAGCTCAGGCCGTTGAACGGCGCGATGAGATCCTCGGGATCGGTCCAGCGATCATCGTGGCCGAGGTCGACCTGGACATGTCCCGGTTCCCTACCCTTGGGTACCTGTGCTCGTGGGCGAAAACTCTGCCCAGGCTCAAGTCCTCGGCCGGCAAGACAAAGGGCAACGATTCCACCGGGCACGACAACCTATATCTGGCCCGGGTGCTCGTCGAGACCGCCGTCGTCATCGGCCGCAGTGACACCCTTCCTCGGCGAGCGGTACCGACGGATCGCGCGTCGACGTGGCAACGAGAAGGCCATCGTTTGCGGCCAGCCGCTCGATCCTCGTGATTGTCTGGCAGCTCCTGGCCAACCCCGACACCAGGTGACGTCGATCTGGGCGGCGACCACTACGCCCGCCGCGTCAACATCGAGTCCAAGAGGCACAACTACATCCGACAGCTCGAGTCACTCGCTTACCGCGTCACGCTGGAACCCGGGTGCACCTAGCTAGATCGGGATGACGACCTCGGCAACGGTACCGATCGAGGCGACCACGGTCTTGTCGACCGGCTCGGCCTTCGGGGCCAGGGTGCGGAGCGTCCACTCCCCCTCGCCGGCGAAGAACCGGAAGTGGCCGGTGGCCGAGGTGGGGACCTCCGCGGTGAACTCGCCGGTGCGGTCGAGCAGGCGCACGTAGGCGTTGCCGACGGGCTCACCGTCGCGCAGCACCTGGCCCTGCACGATCGCCTCCTTGGCGACGTTGATGCCGTCCAGCGACAGGCCGCCCTCGGTCGCGCCGCACATCAGGCGACACCCGGCTCGTCGCCGAGGGCGACGGGCACGCCGACGAGGGAGCCGTACTCGGTCCAGGAGCCGTCGTAGTTCTTGACGTTCGGCTGGCCCAGCAGCTCCTTGAGCACGAACCACGTGTGCGAGGAGCGCTCGCCGATGCGGCAGTAGGCGATGGTGTCCTTGCTCCAGTCGACGCCGGCCTCGGTGTAGATGGCCTTCAGCTCGTCGTCGGACTTGAAGGTGCCGTCGTCGTTGGCCGCCTTGCTCCACGGGACGCTGGCGGCGGTCGGGATGTGCCCGGCGCGCTGGGCCTGCTCCTGCGGGAGGTGGGCCGGGGCGAGCAGCCGGCCGGCGTACTCGTCGGGGCTGCGCACGTCGACGAGGTTCTGGGTGCCGATGGCGGCGACCGTCTCGTCGCGGAAGGCGCGGATCGAGGAGTCCTGCTCCTGCGCGGTGTAGGACGTCTTCTCACGCGTGGGCAGCTCGTCGGTCAGCTCGCGGGAGTCGAGCTCCCACTTCTTGCGGCCGCCGTCGAGGAGCTTGACCTCCTGGTGGCCGTAGAGCTTGAAGTACCAGTAGGCGTAGGCGGCGAACCAGTTGTTGTTGCCGCCGTAGAGGACGACCGTGTGGTCGTTGCCGACGCCGCGGTCGGACAGGAGCGCCTCGAACTGCGCCTTGTTGACGAAGTCGCGGCGGACCTGGTCCTGCAGGTCGGTCGTCCAGTCGAGCTTGATGGCGCCCCGGATGTGGCCCTTGTCGTAGGCGGTGGTGTCCTCGTCGACCTCGACGAGCACGATCGACGGGTCATCGAGATGGTCCTCCACCCACTGGGCGGTGACGAGCGAGTTCTCGCGGCTCATGTTCTTACCTTTCTGTGCACCGGTGGTGCGGTGGGGTCTGGGTTGGGTCGGGGTGGGTCAGTGGGCGAAGCGCTTGATGAGCAGGTACATCTCGCAGCCGAGGCAGAACGCGAAGACCGCGTTGAGCAGTGCGGCGGCGAGGGCGAAGCCGGTGGCGACGAGGCCGACGACGGTGGCGCCGGACAGGAACCCGAGCAGCCCGACCACGGCGAAGGTCAGGCCGACCACCTGGGCGAACCGCGGCGGGGCCGGGTCCTCGAGGTCGGACGGCGGGTCGAGCTGCGGCCGGACCAGGGTCCGGAACAGCCAGGCGTAGGGCGTGCGCTGGACCCCGAGCCCCGCACCCACCGCGAACAGCACGGCCTGGAGGGCAAGCAGCGCGACGCCGACCGGGTGCGGCGCCAGGAGCAGCACCGCCGCCAGCACCACCGACGTCAGCGCGGCCGCGAACTGCGGACCGCGTGGGTCGATGCCGGCGGTCGTGCCCGGGCTGGCGGCCCGGGGATGGCTGATGGTGGACATGTCTCTCCTGAAGGTCCTGGACGGATTCCGGGGTCTCGACAAGCTCGACCACCGGGAACGGCACGGGCGCGTCACGGCTCGTCGTACGACGAAGGGGCAACTCCCACGCACATTAGTCGAGTATTCGAGTCGACTAAAGAGGAGTTGGGGCGACGCGTCCCGTCAGGACATTCGACACAGCGACGAGCGCACGCGGCAGTGGTCCACTGCGCGGCGGCGGGTCAGCATGGTCGAGGACATGGGCAGCACTCTAGGAGAACCCGACCCTCGAACACTTCATTCCATCTCGCATCGTGGATAATCGTCTCGCGGAACGGACGAGTAGCCGTCGAGTCTATGATTCCGAATCATGGACACGGACGCCCACGACGGCCACCGTAAGGCGCTGATCACTGGTGTCGCCGGCCAGGACGGGGTCTATCTCGCCCACCACCTCCGCAACCTGGGCTACGACGTGGTCGGCACCGCACTTCCGGACAGCGAGGCCACCGCAAGGATGGCGCCCTACCTGGCTGACATCCGTGTCATCTCCCTCGACGCCCGTGACCGCGCCGGCTTCGGTCAGGCCTTGGACGACTTTCGACCCGACGAGGTCTACAACCTCGCGGCCCTCACGTCGGTCGGGGCGAGCTGGAAGAACGCCGAGCTCGTCGCCGAGACCAACGCGATGGCCGTGCTCCGGATGCTCGAGGAGCTCGTCGCCCACCGCGAGCGCCACGGCAGCGCACCACGGTTCTACCAGCCGTCGAGCTCGGAGATGTTCGGGATCTCCGACCAGCAGCCGCAGACGGAGAACACCCCCCACTACCCGCGCAGCCCCTATGCGGCCGCCAAGAGCTTTGCTCACCACCTGACGGTGAACTACCGGGACTCCTACGGGCTCTTCACGGTCAACGGGACGCTCTACAACCACGAGAGCCCGCTGCGGCCCGAGCAGTTCGTGACCCGCAAGATCACGAGGGCGGTAGCCGAAATCGCGCTGGGACGGCGCACCACGCTCACCCTGGGCAACCTCGACGTGCGTCGCGACTGGGGCTCCGCCGCCGACTACGTCCGCTCGATGCACCTCATGCTGCAGCAGGACGAGCCCACCGACCTGATCGTGGCGACCGGCGTGGCGCGACCCCTCAGTGAGCTGCTGGCGGTCGCCTTCGACGCCGCCGGCCTCGGCGACCCGGAGCGCTATGTCGAACAGGACCCCGACCTGATGCGCCCAGCCGACGTCATGCAACTCCAGGGCGATGCCACCAAGGCACGCGAACTGCTGGGCTGGCGGCCGACGCAGACCTTCGAGGAGGTCATCGGCCACATGGTCCATGTCGACATGGAGCGACTGCGCACCGGCGTCGAGGAGGACCCGGCGTACCTCTACGCCTGAGGGCTTCGCTCAGCCGAAGAGATGGGCGTCGTGGTGGCAGCCGCAGGGCTCCCCACCCGAGGCGCGGGTCCCGTCCATCGCCACCAGGCAGCCATGGGGCTGGCGTGGGAGCGGCACCACGGCGAGCTGGCTGTAGAGCGGGTAGACGTCGTGACCGCAGTCCGGGCACGACGTCACGGTCGGGTGCTTGCGCTCCGTTTTGAGCATCGTCATGTTCCAAGGGTCGCCTCGTCGTGGACGGCGGTCGGCCCCACGAGTTCTCCGTCGCCAATTGTGGGTAGGCGGCGAAAGGGAGAGCTCAGGCCGTGGGGCCAAGCAGCGGCACAGAATGCCAAGTTGGAGGCGATGGGCCAGCGTCCTCATAGACGGTCCATCGGCTCTCTCCGCCGGAAAGGCGCCACGTCAGCAGACTTCTGCTGGTCCGAGGAGGCGCGCTTGGGCCGGGGTCAGGTCGTGAGTTGCCCGAGCGCGGTGAGGACCTGCTCCTTGCGGGGCGCGCCGGCAGCGCGGCTGACCTCCACGCCCCGACCGTCGAGGACGAGCGTGGTCGGCGTACGCAGGATGCCGAGGGCTCGGACCACCTCGAGGTGGTGCTCGGCGTCAACCTCGACGTGCACGACGCCGGGGACCACGGCGGCCACCTCCGACAGGGTGCGGCGAGTGGCGCGGCAGGGCGCGCAGAACGCGGAGGAAAACTGGAGGAGGGTGGCGCGCTCCCCCGGCTCGATCGTGAGGCCGTGGGTCTCGGCAAGCTCGACCACCGAAGGGGGCTGGACCACCGAGGGGGGCTGGACCACCGAAGGGTTGGGGCTGCTTCTTGCGTCGCTGGGTTTCGAGACAGGCGCTAGCGCGCCTTCCTCAACCACCGGATTGGCCTGCGCGTACTTCACGGCGTGGGTGCCGGTGAAGCGGCCGTTGGTGGCGGCGCGGTAGAGACCGAAGGTGAGGGCGCCGAGGACGGCGACGACGAGTACCCAGGCTCCGGCGGTCATGGTGGGGCCAACACCACGTGAGGCCGGGACATTCCGGTTACCCCGGCGTAGCATCCGTGGTGCCCAGGTCCCCCGACAGTCCCTTGTCGGTGTGCCCGGGCGAGGACGGGGGTCCACCATGGGGTTCTTCACCGAAACACCGACATCACCACACGCCGAGGTGCGCGGCGCGCAGCGCCGCACGACGTCACTCGCCGAGCTCGGCATCCTGGCCGCGCTCGGTCTCGTGGGCCTGGTGCTGGCGATCAAGTACGACGCCTTCGAGGGCCTCCTCGGGTGGGCCGCGGACCACGACTGGCTCCAGTTCGACGAGATCTCCCTGATCGTCCTGCTCGAGAGCATCGGCCTCGCGCTGTTCGCGTGGCGCCGCTACCGCGAGGCGCAGGCCGAGACCCACCGGCTCGTCGCCGCCGAGCGGGACCTCGCGCACACGACCCAGCACTACGAGTCGCTCTTCGAGGAGAATCCGCACGCGGTGTTCTCCCTGGACCTCGAGGGCCGGTTCCAGCACGTCAACGCCGCCGGCGTACGACTCGGGGGTAGGCCGGCGGCGGAGATGCGGGGCATGCCCTTCACCTCGATGATCGAGATGGAGGACCTCGACCGCGGGCGGGAGGCGTACGTCGAGATCCTGGCCCGGCGCCCGCAGGAGTTCGAGGTCGGGGTGATCCACAAGGACGGCCACCACATCGACCTGCGCATCACCGGGCTCCCGATCGTGGTGCACGACCAGGTGGTGGGTGTCTTCGTCATCGCCCAGGACGTCACCGAGCACAACCGGACCCGCCGCGAGCGCGACGACGCGCTGGTGCGGGCGGAGGCGGCCAACGAGGCCAAGTCGCTGTTCCTCGCCAACATGAGCCACGAGCTGCGTACGCCGCTGACGACCGTGCTCGGCACCACCGAGCTGCTGCTGGACACCCCGCTCGACGCGCACCAGACGAAGTTCGTGCGGGTCGTCGAGCGCCGCGGCCGCGAGTTGAGCCGCATGGTCGAGGACATCCTGGACTTCTCCCGGCTCGAGGCCGGCTCCAACCACGTCGTGGCCGTCGCCTTTGCCTTGAACGAGGCGATCGACGACGTGGTCGACGAGGCCCGGGCCGCCGCCCAGCGCAAGGGCCTGGCGTTCACCGTCCACCTCGAGCAGGGCGTCCCGCAGCGGGTCGTCGGCGACCCCGGCCGGCTCGCGCAGGTGCTGCGCCACCTGCTCGACAACGCCGTGAAGTTCACCGAGGCCGGCCGGGTCCGGCTCACCGTGACGCACGAGGAGCCCGAGCACCTGCTCTTCGCCGTGGACGACACCGGCATCGGCATCACCCCCGAGCACGAGGGGCGGCTCTTCGAGTCCTTCGCGCAGGCGGACCCGTCGGCGACCCGGAAGTACGGCGGCACGGGCCTCGGGCTGGCGCTCTGCCACGAGCTGGCCGTCCTGATGGGCGGCTCGATCCGCGTCGAGAGCAGCCCCTGCACCGGCAGCCGCTTCGAGCTCCGGCTGCCGCTGCGCGAGGCCTGAGCCGCGGGTCAGCTCGGGCCGTCGGCGACCTCGATGTCGAACTTGGCGGTGCCGTCCTTGACCTCGGTGACGGTGACGCCCACGTCGTACTCGTCCTCGCCGACGGTCAGCGTGCACGTCATCGACGTGTCCTTGGTGGCCTCGAGGTCACCCGGGCAGCTGACGTCGTCGGGCTCCTGTCCGACCTGGGCGGCGAGCTGCGTGCTGATCTGGTCCTCGACGTCTGCCTGGGGGACCGACTTGGTCGACGAGCAGCCGGTCAGGCTCGCCCCGGCCAAGGCGAGGAGGAGGGGGACGGCGGCGAACCTGCGCATCGGCAGCCCTTCGGGTCGGGTGGGCACCGGGCAGAGTGCCAGTGCGGATGCATCCGACCACGCCGGCGCTGCGACGTGAGGCGAAATGGGCAGTGGACCAGTCAGGCATCTGGAGCTCGCCTGACGAACAGAGGCACATCGCCCGGGTCCGGCGAGGTCCCAGACTTGGTCGACTCGTTCCTCCGTCGTGCACGTCAATGCGACCACCTACCAGGGCGGCGGCGCGCTCGATGGTGGAGTCGTGCTCTGCGCAACCAGCACCAGCGCCCACTTCCTGTTCGGCGCTGGTGCAGTCGCGGGTCCGTGCTGACAGCCCGCTACAAGGGCGTCATGCAGTTCACCTACACCGACCGCAGCCCGCTCACTGGGACCAACGCCGGCGTCTTCAACGACGTCGGTCCTACCCTGTGGTCCTGGTCGTGATCGACAACCACGGCGCATGACGCTCAGGCGGGGGTCGCGACAAGGTTCCAGTCGGCGTTGCGGGTGACCGCGACGAGCCAGTCCGCAGGCGTCTCCATTGGGACGCCCGTGGGTGCTCACCCGGTAGCCCAGGGTGGTCAGCTCGTCGAACAGGGTGGCCGATCGGTCGGTGCTGCCGTAGCCGTGCTCGAAGGACCCAAGCGGCCGGTGCTCGCGCAGCACCCGGCGGACTCCTTGGATCACTTCGAGCTCGGCGCCCCCGACATCGATCTTGATAGGCGCGGGGCGGAGGCGGGTGGGGATCGTGGCATCGAGCAGCGCCGCGTGCACGGTGATCTCCTCGTCGGTTCGAGGCGGCTGCCCTTGATCTGATCGCGCCAGACGGTCCAGAGTATGCGCCGACCATCCATGAACCCGACCCTTCGAAGCCGGCCCCGCGTCACGGCAAGTTCTTGCAGTTCGCGGTGGTGGCGCAACAACTCGGCCAAGCACCTCCTCCGACGGGAGCGCTACCCCTGGCGGACTCTGGCCTTCATTTGAAGCGCGGGGCGCTCCACGATGAGGTAGGTCACGGTCGCCAATGGGAGCACCAATCCGAGGAGCAGGGCGACGTTCAGGGCGAACGCGGCCGTCCCGCCGTGAGCCTGCCACCCGTGCTTCTGGAGCCACGAGATAACCGGCAAGTGCCAGAGGTAGACGCTGTACGAGACCAGTCCGACGAACCGGAGCGGCACAGACTCCAGGGCCGCGGCTACGGCGCTCGGGCGCCCAGCGCTACGTCGCAACAGCACGGCCAACAGGAGCACGCAGCACCCCACGCCCATCACCGAGTCAGTGAAGTACCTGGGAACCAGCGCCAACACCGCGATCACGACACATGCCACGACGATCCCCGCGGCCAGCGCCAAGGCAAGGGCCCGACGATGCACGACCCACCTCCCGTTCTCGAGCATCACGTACACCACTGCGGCGGCCATCCCGTAGCCAAACAGATCACCGTGCACGAGGATCGAGCGGCACACCACGGCCGACCACTCGTGACCCCAGGCGAAGGCGAACCTGACAGCAGGTTTGCTCGCGTCGTCCGGAGCCGCCATCACCATCCAGGTCTTCCCGGTCAGCCCTATAGCGACGAGCAGGCCCGCTGGCACCAGAGCGGCCGTTAACCGCGGGAGCCTCTTGGCGAGGGTGGCGGCCGCCATGAACATGACGGGAAGAAGCAGGTAGAACGTCAGCTCGGTGGTCAGAGACCACGCGGGTTGGATGCCCGTGAGGGTGAATTGAGGGATGAGCGTCTGGAGGAAGGTGAGCGACACGAGGGTGTCGGTCACCCCCATCGTGCTTGCCGTCGTCGTATCCCGCCCGTCGAACTGCAGGCTCGAGAGTTGCACAGCTCCGAGGACCAGGCTGGCTAGGAGCAAGACCACGAGGTAGGCGGGGAAGATCCTCAACCCCCTGTTGCGGAGGAACCGCGCGCCCGACGGCGGGCGCTTGCCGACCAGGAGCGCGGCTGCAAAAGGTCTCCAGAGGAGAAAGCCCGACAGGACGAAGAACAGCGTCAGGCCGTGGCGACCGCGGTCCGCCAGCGTGAAGATGACTCCCACGGCGTCGGGGTGCATGAGTTCCCTCACGTGGGTGATCAGCACGCTCACGGCCGCGAGGCCCCGCAACCCCTCGATGCCTTCGAGGCGATCTCCCCATGACGGACTGGGAATCAACTCCTCAGTTGGCGTCGTCGCGACCGTCTCGTCTTCCCGCAGCACGCGCGCGACGCTACGTCCTTCGTTGCTGGCGCGTTGGGTTATTCACGTGAGCGCCGCATTCCGTCGGTTCAGAGGTCAGAAGACTTGGCGCGAAGTCAGCCCCTGAGATGCCCAATCGGTCTGGACGTCCGGTACAGGTCTCGGCGAATGCCTGGACCGCTGAGAGCCGTCGCAGGACGCGGGCGGTCAGCCGCCCGCGAACGGCGGCAGGAACTCCACCGACGAGCCCGGCGGGACCATCACCTCGGCGGGGTCCTCGGCGGTGACGGGCCGGTCGCCGAGCAGCGCCGAGCAGACCTGGAGCACGTCGGCCAGGCGGGTCCCGGGGTGCAGCGCGACGACCCGGGTGAGCACCTCGGAGAGCGAGATCGGCCCGTCGACGGGCAGGT
This sequence comes from Nocardioides ginsengisegetis, assembly GCF_014138045.1. Classification (NCBI taxonomy): domain Bacteria; kingdom Bacillati; phylum Actinomycetota; class Actinomycetes; order Propionibacteriales; family Nocardioidaceae; genus Nocardioides; species Nocardioides ginsengisegetis. The sequence goes on along the minus strand of NZ_JACGXA010000001.1, from coordinate 113,291 downwards.
GGTCGGCGTCGACGCCGGCGGCCGACTTGGCCGAGGCCCAGTAGCGCACGCGGATGGCCTGCGTCTCATCCACGCTCGAACTGCCGCTCATGACGCTCATGTTTCGGTATTCTTGCCGATCAACGACCAGACCGAGGCCCAGCGCTGCGTTTCGGTCCCCGCCCGTCACCGGGAGGAGACCCACCTGTGAGCACCCTGCTGCTTCTCACGAGCGCCCTCCAGCCGTCCGCCGAGGTGCTTCCCGGTCTGGCGCTCCTGGGCCACCAGGTCAAGATCCTCCCGTCCGAGGGCAGCGCGCTGCTCGAGGCCCCCGAGTCCGACCTGCTGCTGGTCGACGGCCGCCAGGAGCTCGCCCACGCGCGCGACCTGTGCCGCCTGATCCGCACCACCGGCACCGACGTCCCCGTCCTCCTCATCGTCACCGAGGGCGGCCTGGCCGTCGTCACCCACGACTGGGGCATGGACGACGTCGTGCTGCACACCTGCGGCCCCGCCGAGCTCGAGGCCCGGATCAAGCTCGCCATCGGCCGGCTCAACGCCCGCCGCGACGCCGACGACCCCGAGTCGCACGTGATCCGGTCGGGTGAGGTCGTCGTCGACGAGGCGACGTACACCGCCAAGATCGGCGGCCGGCCGCTGGACCTGACGTTCAAGGAGTTCGAGCTCCTCAAGTTCCTCGCCCAGCACCCCGGCCGCGTCTTCAGCCGCCAGCAGCTGCTGCAGGAGGTGTGGGGCTACGACTACTTCGGCGGCACCCGCACCGTCGACGTGCACGTACGTCGCCTCCGCGCCAAGCTCGGCCCCGAGAACGAGACCCTGATCGGGACGGTCCGCAACGTCGGCTACCGGTTCGTGCTGCCGGCCAAGGAGGCCGCGGCCAAGGCCGACGCCGCCACGCCGGCACGGGCCGAGCTCGACGCCTGAGCTCGACCGGGGACGGCGACCAGGGGGACGAAACGGGACCGTGGATCTTCCCGAATCGGGAGTGTAGAGGATCCCGAAATGGTAGCGTTCGCGTCGTGAGCCGCCCCCTGCGCCCCCTGCACGGCTACACACGTCGCATCGTCGACGACGAGCTGGACGAGCTGTTGTCCGGTCTGTCGGCGGTCAGCCTCGAGGGGCCCAAGGGCGTCGGGAAGACGGCAACGGCACAGGTCAGAGCGGGCTCGACCCACCGTCTGGACGCACCCACGGAGCTGCAGCTCATCCAGGCCGACCCCGGACGGCTCCTGACCGGCGCCGAGCCCATCCTGATCGATGAGTGGCAGCACTACCCGTCGAGCTGGGACCTGGTGCGCCGAGCCGTGGACGACGGCCCCACTCCCGCACGCTTTCTCCTGACCGGCTCCGCATCACCGACCGGAGCGCCCACGCACACCGGGGCCGCCCGCATCGTGCCCGTCAGGATGCGACCCCTGTCCCTCGCCGAACGCGGGATGCCGCCGGAGGTGAGCCTGGCCGAGCTCCTCACGGGCGATCGTCCCGCCGTCTCCGGAAGCACGGACATCGGACTGGGCGACTACGTGGACGAGATCCTCGCGGGGGGCTTCCCCGGGCTTCGCGGACTGCCGGCACGAGCGCTGCGTGCCCAGCTCGACGGCTATCTTCAGCGCGTCATCGATCGAGAGTTCCCCGAGCAGGGGATGACGTTGAGACACCCGGACACGCTGCGCGCATGGCTGCGTGCCTACGCCGCCGCCACGTCCACCACCGCGAGCTACGAGGCGATCCGCGACGCCGCGACACCGGGAGTGGGCAACAAGCCCGCCAAGAGCACGACCCTCCCGTGGCGCGATGTCCTCACCCGGCTGTGGCTCCTCGACCCGGTGCCCGCCTGGCTCCCCACCAGCAACAGGTTCAAGGAGCTCGCGTCCACCGAGAAGCACCAGCTGGCCGATCCGGCACTGGCCGCGCGTCTCCTGAACGTCACGGCCGACAAGCTTCTCGCCGGCGACGCCGTCGGCCCACGAATCGCCCGTGGGGGAACGCTCCTCGGCGCCCTGTTCGAGGGCCTGGTGGCCCTGAACCTGCGGGTGTACGCCCAGGCAGCCGAGGCGGAGGTCCGTCACCTCCGCACCCACCGTGGAGAGCACGAGATCGACTTCATCGTGGCCGGCAGCGACGGAGGCGTGGTCGCGCTCGAGGTCAAGCTCTCCGCAACGGTTCACGAGGACGATCTGACCCACCTGAACTGGCTGGCGGCAATCCTGGGCGACGACCTCCGCGACGCCGTCCTCGTCAACACGGGGACACACGCCTACCGACGCACCGACGGCATCGCCGTCGTCCCCGCCTCCCTGCTCGGCCCCTGACCGGGAGGGTGACCAGCGCAGTCAGGCCAGTCCCAGCATCGCCCGCGCCTCGGCGGGGGTCGCGGGGGTGCGCTGGGCGAGCGCGGCCAGCGCCACGGCCCGCTCGACGAGCTGGGCGTTGCTCTCGACGGGCAGGCCGCGGCTGATGGTCAGCACGTCCTCCATGCCGACGCGCAGGTGGCCGCCCTTGGAGAGCGCGGCGAGCGCCACGGCGAGGGTGGAGCGGCCGATGCCGGTGGCCGACCAGGAGGTCACCTCGGGCGGCATCGAGGCGACGGCCGCGACCAGCGAGTCGGCGGTGCCGTCCATGCCGCCCGGCACGCCCATGACGAGGTCGCAGTGCACGCGGCCGCCGTACGGCAGGCCGTAGCGGTCGATCAGTCGCCGCAGCGCGTGCACCTGCCCGAGGTCGAACAGCTCGAACTCCGGCACCACCTCGCGCTCCTGGCTGAGCTGGTAGAGCTCGCACACGAACGGCCACGGGTTGGAGAAGACGTCGTCGCCGAAGTTGGTGGTGCCCATCGTCAGGCTGCACGAGTCGGGCTTGGCGTCGAGCACCTTGAGGCGGTCCTCGAGCGGGTCGTGGACCGAGCCGCCGGTGGAGAGCTGGACGACCAGGTCGGTGGCCTCATGCAGCGCCTCGACGGTCGCGGTGAGCCGGCCGAGGTCGAGCGTGGGGCGGTGGTCGTCGTCGCGGATGTGCACGTGGATCATCGCGGCGCCCGCGGCCTGGCACTCCTGCGCGGTGGCGACCAGCTCCTCGAGCGTGGTCGGCAGCTGCGGGCAGTCGGCCTTGGCGGTCTCGGCGCCCGTGGGGGCGACGGTGATCAGGATGCGGTCGGCGGGCACGGCGGTCACGCGGGCATCCTGCCAGAGTGGGTCTCGGCAGGCTCGACCACCGAGCCCTTTTCACGGGAGGTCTTTGCGTTGCGAGCGGTGGTCCAGCGAGTTCTTGCGGCATCGGTGACGGTCGACGGGAAGATCGTCGGCGCGTTCGAGGAGCCGGGGCTGCTCGTCTACCTCGGCGTCACGCACGACGACGGCGCGGCGGAGATCGCCTGGATGGCGCGCAAGATCTGGGAGACCCGCCTGCTGCGCGAGGAGCAGTCCGCCTCCGACGTGGGGGCGCCGGTGCTGGTGGTCAGCCAGTTCACGCTGTACGGCGACGCCCGCAAGGGCCGGCGTCCCACCTGGCAGGCCGCGGCGCCCGGCCCGGTGAGCGAGCCGGCGTACGACGCGGTGTGCTCGGCCCTCGTGGAGCTCGGTGCGCGGGTCGAGCGTGGCGTCTTCGGGGCGGACATGCAGGTCGCGTCGGTCAACGACGGGCCGATCACCCTGATCCTGGAGCGGTAGCGCCCTCCGCGGGATCGTCCCCAACGCAGTTGCTGTCGATCGGTCGATTCCGCGACAACTGCGGTGGGGACTACGCCCCCGACGGGGCACGGCGTCACATGGTCAGCGCGCGGAACACCAGGTAGGCGGTGATCACGGCCATGAGCGCGATCAGAGCGTTGAACACCATCGTGCGGCGTCGGTGCTCGACGACCGGATTGGCGCTCCTGCGACGGCTGGACACAGCTTTCCCCCAAGCGTGGTGACAGAACTCCCCGTTGTGTCCCGAGACGGCGCAAGCCTGCCAGCGAATCCCAGCAACGGAAGGGATTCCTCGCAAACTTCATGGGTGCGTAACGCGATCGCATCGGCCACCGGGTCGCCGATGTCGGGAACGTCCAGACCACTCGCAGCTCGTTGGCAGGGCCCTGACAGGTCAGCCGCGACGCAGATGCCTTCTAGGGTGGGCGCGTGCACGTCACGGAGATCGCGTCGGCCGCCGAAGCCGCAGACGGTACGTCGCCCCTCGATGAGGCGACGCTCCTGACGCTGGCCCACCACCCGGAGCGAGTCCGGACGTGGACGCGGGACGGCGGGTTCGCGCTGGTGATCGGCGACGAGCTGACCCTGGTCGTCCACCCGGACCACCGCAACCACCGCATCGGCACGGCCCTGCTCGACGACGTACTGGCGGACACCACGACAGCGCTCAGCGCCTGGTCCCACACCGACCACCCGGCCGCGGCGCGGCTGGCCCGAAGCCACGGCTTCGAGAACGTCCGCGCGCTGTGGGTGATGCGCCGCGACCTGACCGGCCCCCTGCCGGAGATGGACGTCCCCGACGGTATCGAGATCCGCGGCTTCCGTCCCGGCGACGAGGACGAGGTGGTGCGCGTCAACGCGGCGGCGTTCGTCGACCACCCCGAGCAGGGCGCGATGGACCGGGCCAACCTCGCGCAGCGGATGGCACAGCCGTGGTTCGACCCCGAGGGCCTCCTCCTCGCCACCAGGCAGGGCAATGACCACACGCTGCTCGGGCTGCACTGGACCAAGCACCACCCGGACGCCTTCGGCGAGGTGTACGTCGTGGGCATCGACCCGGCCGCGCAGGGCGGCGGGCTCGGCAAGGTGCTCACGCTGGCCGGCCTGCACCACCTGAAGCAGCGGGGCGCGACCGAGGTGATCCTCTACGTCGAGTCCGACAACGCCCCCGCGATCGCGGTCTACAGCCGCCTGGGTTTTGGTCATTCTGCGAGCGACACCCATGTGATGTACCGCCGCGCCCTTTAACATCAACCCCACGAGGTACCAACGGACTCGCTCATGAGTCCCCAGACCGGGCGGATCCGGGACAACCCGGAGTCGCAAGTCCGGGGCCCGTCAGGGGAGGGACCGAACGTGCGACGCAGTGTCGGGCGATACCTCGAGCGTGACCGGCCGATCACCGGGGACGCGACGTCGGGACGTGTGTCTTGTCTGTGTGGGCACACGCGCTGACGGATTCCAGGCAACCCGCTGGGCGAACCCCGCCAGCACGGTTACCTGCGAGGCCGGTGGGCGTCCACTGCGGTGGACGTCCACCGGTCGCCGCTGCTGATCCAGAAGGTGTCAGCCGCGGAGGTTGGGGCGCACGTGCAGGCCCACGTCGGGATCGACCAGGACCTCCTGGCCGGCCGGCAGCCCGTCGACCGACAGCTGCGCGGCCACGTCGACGTTGCGCTTGAGCATCGCCAGCGCGATCGGGCCGAGCTCGTGGTGCCGGGCGGAGGTGCCGACGAAGCCGACCGCCTTCTCCCCCAGCAGCACCTCGGAGCCGCGCACCGGCAGCCGGTTCTCCGACCCGTCGAGGTGCAGCAGCGTCAGCCGCCGCGGCGGCCGGCCCAGCGTGTGCACCCGCGCGACGGTCTCCTGACCGCGGTAACAGCCCTTGTCGAGGTGCACCGCCGACGGGATCCAGCCGGCCTCGTTGGGGATCGTGCGGTGGTCGGTGTCCAGGCCCAGGCGCGGCTCGCCGCGCGCGATCCGCAGCGCCTCGAAGGCCCAGAAGCCGCAGGCCGGACCGGCCGCCGCGGCGTACGACGCCAGCGACTCGCGCGGCACGAACTCGTAGGTGTGCGGGGCCGATGGGCGCCACATCACGGCCAGCGCGGGGGTCTCGTCGGTGACCTCGACGCGCATCATGAACTTCATCCGCTCGAGGAACGCGATGAGCACCGCGGCCGCGCCGGGCTCGGTGTGCGCGAGGAACGACTCGCCGTCGTCGTACCCGAAGAACGCGTGCTCGACGTGGCCCTGCGGCGACAGGATCAGCGCGCCGGTCCAGGTGTCGGGAGCCAGCGACGAGAGGTGCTGCGAGGTCAGCGAGTGCAGCCAGGTCAGCCGGTCGGGGCCGGCGATGCGGAGCACGTCGCGGTGGGAGAGGTCGACGAACCCCTCGCCGCGCTCGAGGGTGTGCTGCTCGCCGTAGAGCGAGCCGTAGTGCGCGGCCACGCCCGCGTCGATGCCCTCGGCCGCAACGGCGCCGGGCAGGTCAAGCAGGGGGCTGGGCATCAGTGGTGCACTCCTCGCAATGGCCGAACACGGTCAGGTGACCGACGTCCGCGACGAACCCGTGGTCCGCGCGGAGCCGCTCCAGGAACGGCGCGATCACATCTGGTCCAACCGAGACGACGCGGTGGCAATTCCGGCAGACGAGGTGGAAGTGCTCGTGGTCGGTGACCGAGTGGTACGTCGGAGCGCGGTCGGACAGGTGCGCGTGCCGGACCAGGCCGAGCTCCTCGAGCACCTCCAGCGTCCGGTAGACGGTGGAGACGTTGACCGCCGCGGAGTCCTCGCGCACCCGCGCCAGCACCTCGTCGGGGGTGGCGTGGCCGAGCTCGTTGACCGCGCGCAGGATCAGCTCGCGCTGCGGGGTCAGCCGCTTGCCGCTCCCCCGGAGCTTGTCGCGGAAGTCCTCCTCGGCCACGACGATCAGCCTCGCTGCAGACGAGCCCAGGTGTGCGGCTGGAGGGCCTCGCCCATGGCGGCCATGTCGTAGGCGTAGAGCAGGTCGCCCTCGACGTTGCCGTAGAGGCGCTTGCCGGCGACGTACTCCTTGGCGGTCTCGGTGCGGACCACCGCGTCGGTGGTCAGGTCGAGCTTCCCGCCCTCGGCCGTGCCGTAGTAGATCTCCACGAAACCGGTGTTGTGGGTCAGCAGCAGCTCCACCTTGCCCTCGGGGCGGCAGCGCAGGAAGCCGGTCTCGATCGCGCCGTCACGGACCTTCTCGCCGGCCTCGTCGATGATCCACGCGCGCGCCATGTAGTGGAAGAACGGCCGCCCGTCGTGGGTGAAGATGAGCTCCTGGCTGAACTGGTAGGGCTCGATCGTCGGGTAGTCGCCGTGCCCGTTGCCCCGCCAGGTGCCGAGCAGCCAGGCCGCAGGTCCGCAGTCGGGGTGCAGGTTCTCGGGAAGCTCGAAAGGCATGCCCGCCAGTCTAGGGACGTTCGGGCCTGGGGATGCCTAGGGTGGGCCCATGCCCCGTCCCCTCGTCATCAAGGTCACCTGCGGCGACGAGGACGCCGAGCGCTGCAACCAGGCGTTCACCGTCGCCGCGACCGCCGCGGCCGCCGGCGCCGAGGTCTCCCTCTGGCTCACCGGCGAGGCGGCCTGGCTGGGGGTCCCGGGCCGCGCCGAGGCCTTCGCGCTCCCGCTGGCCACCCCGCTCGCCGAGCTCCGCGACGTCGTCCTGCAGACGGGGACGCTCACCGTCTGCACCCAGTGCGCCGGCCGCCGCGGCATCGGGCCCGACGACGTCCTGGAGGGGGTGCGGGTCGCCGGGGCCGCGGTGTTCGCGGAGGAGATCCTCCGGCCGGACGCGCAGGCGTTGGTGTACTAGTCCGGCCCCATCCCGTCCCGCCGAAGATCTTCCCGTCGACCGCGAATCGGTCTAGTCTCACTCAGCCCGCCCCGGAGGCAACGTCCGGAGGCCGGGCCCAGACGCAGGGACAGGCGCCAGGGAGCCCCGTGGGGGGATGCTCCTCCGGCACCGCGGGGATCTCGGGCCCCACCCCTGCGGCGGTCGGTCGCGATCAGTCCAGGGCCGACAGGATCGCGTCGGCCAGCGCCCGCGCGCCAGCCTCGGTCGGGTGCACGCCGTCCCACGACAGCCCCTCGAGCCACTCCCCGGTCGGCCCGGTCAGCCCCGCCACCGGCACGTACGTCGCTCCCGTGTCCGCAGCGACCTGCTCGGCGGCCGCGGCCAGCGGCGCGACCGACCGGCCCCAGACCGCACCGATCGGCGGCGGCCCGATGATCCACACCCGGGCGCCGGCGTCCCGCGCGGCCTCGGCCATCCGCCGCAGGCTCTCCACCGACACCTCCAGCGGCAGCTGACGGAGCACGTCGTTGGTGCCGCCCATGATCACCACGGCCTCCGGCCGGCGGGCGAGCACGTCGCGCTCGAAGCGCTCCTCCATCTCGCCCAGGGTCTGGCCGGGCACGGCAACGTCCGCCTCGAACCGCCACGGCGACCGCGGGCCGCTCACTGCCCAGCGCACCCACGACCCCTCGCCGGGCGTCCCGGTCACCGACGTCGAGTCCGCCCACGTGATCGAGTCCCCCATGAACACCGTCTCCACGGGCCCCTCCTGCTCGTCGTCCGTCCCTCCCGGCCACCACGTGACCGCCGCCAGCACGCCCACGACGACGACCGCCACGGCTGTGGCCAGGGTGACCAGCGTGGCGCGGTTCGACGTACGAGAATGCACGTCGTCACACAACCACCCGGAAGATGCCGTGGTACGGCGGACACCCATTACGCTCGGACCCGACATGAACGCGGCTGCCTCCACTCCCCCCGACGACGCCTCGGGCCGACGCTGGCGTCGGCGCCCCGACGTCCAGGTCGCCGAGTCCCCCGAGCAGGCCCACAAGCGCGCCGCCGAGGCCGTCGCGGCCGCCGATCGCGCCACCAAGCTCCGGCAGGCTGCCGAGCTCGCCGCCGCCGAGCAGGCCGCCGAGCGCCTCGTCGCCGAGGAGTCCGCCGCCCGGGCCGCGGCCGCCCGCGAGCAGGCCGACCGCGCGGCGCACGAGCACGCCGCCCTCGCCGAGCAGGCCCACCGGGCCCGGACCGAGGCCGAGCAGGCTGCCGCCAAGCACGCCGCCGAGCTCGCCCGCGCCGAGCAGGCCGCCGGCGACGCCACCCTGCGCCGGCAGGACGCCGAGGCCGCCGCCCTCAAGCAGACCGAGGCCGCCACGTCGTCGGAGGCCTACCGGGTCGCCGCCGAGGAGGCCGCTGCCTACCAGGCCGCCCAGCGCAAGGCCGCCGAAGAGGCCGCCGAGGCCCAGGCCGTCCTCGCCGACACCGCCCACACCGGCCGCACGTTCGCCGAGCAGGCCGCCCGCGAAGCCGCCGAGCAGGCCGCCCAGGCCCACGCCAACCGCAAGGCCGCCGAGCGCGCCGCCACCGAGCAGGCCGAGGCCGCCCAGGCCGCCCACGACGACCGGCTCGCCGCCGAGGCCCGCGCCCAGGAGCTGGCCGACGCGGCCGGGCTCGCCGCCGCGGAGTACGAAGCCGCGTGGCGTCGCGCCATCGAGGCCCGCGAGGCGGCCGAGCAGGCCGCCGCCGACCAGGCCGAGGCCCGCGCCGCGGCCGAGGGCATCGCCGCCGAGCAGGCCGCCGCCCGTGCCCGCGCCGAGGAGAAGGTCCAGCAGCACACCGACATCGCCCTGGCCGCCGCCGAGGCGCGTACGTCGGCCGAGGAGCTGGCCCGCCAGCACGCGGACCTCGCGCGGCAGGCCCACCAGGAGCGCACCGCGGCGGAGTCCGCCGCCCACGAGCACGCCGCCGCCGCCGGCCAGGCCGCAGCCGCCGAGGAGGCCGCCCATCGGGCCGCCGCCGAGCTCGCCGACGCCGCCCGGGTCGCCCACGAGGCCCGCGAGGCCGCCGACCGCACCACCCAGGAGCACGCCGAGGCCGCCCGCGCTGCCCACGAGGCCCGCACCGCCGCCGAGCAGGCCGCCGCCACCCAGGCCGCGGCCCGCGAGGCCGCCGAGCTCACCGCCCTCGAGCACGCCGAGGCCGCGATCGCCGCCCACGAGGCCCGCACCGCCGCCGAGGACGCCAGCCGCGCCCAGGCCGCGCTGGCCGAGCAGGCCCACCTCGACCGCACCGCCGCCGAGGACGCCGCCCGCGAGGCCGTCACCGTTGCCGACGCCGCTGCGACCGCCCAGGCCGCCGCCCAGCGCGCCGCCGAGGAGCTCGCCGAGCAGGCCCGCCAGGCGCACGCCGGACGGGTCACCGCCGACCGGGCCGCCGCCGAGCACGCCGAGGCCCGACGGGTCGCCGAGGAGTCGGCCGCCGAGGCGCAGCAGCGCCGCGAGGCCGCCGAGTTCGACGCCCGCGAGCACGCCAAGCTGGCCGGCCAGGCCGCCGGCGAGCGGCACTCCGCCGAGGCCCGGCTCGCCGAGGCGCTCCAGGAGCTCACCGCCGCCCAGAACGCCCGGGCCGCCGCCGAGCACGCCGCCGCCGAGCAGGCCAGGGCACGCGCCGAGGCCGAGGAGGCCGTGGCCGAGCGGGCCTACGAGCGCAGTGCCGTCGAGGCCGCCGTACGCCGTCAGGCCGAGGTCGCCGAGGAGGCGATGCGCGAGCGGGCGATCGCCGAGGAGCGCGCCCGCGACCTGGCCGCCGCGCTCGCCGAGACCCGCACGCTGCTCATGGACGAGATGACGCTGCGCCGGCGCTGGTGGCAGCGGCCCCAGCCCGTGGTGCTGCCACCGCTCCCCGCCGACCACGCCGACATCGACTCGACCCCGCCCGGTCCGGCGCCCGACCTCGACCTGCTCCCCGACGCCGGCCGGCACGCCTCGGGCGCCGCCGCGGTCGTGACGCCGGGCGAGGGCACCGAGGTGATCACCTTCGGCCCGCCGCGCGGGGTGCTGCTCACCTCGAGCGTCCTCGTGGGCGGCGCAGTGGTGCTCGCCCTGCTCAGCGCCCTGTCGACGATCGGCGCGATGCCCGGCTGGCTGGCCTGGCCCGCCGCCGTGCTCGTCTTCGTGCTGCTGGTCGGCGCCTGGATCGCACGGCCGCCGACCTCGCACGTGCGGATCGACCGCGGCCTCGTCGACATCGTCGACGGCGGCCACCACCACCGCTTCGACCTCCGCAACGACCGGACCGAGCTCGCGATGGCCGGTGCGCCGGGCGAGAAGGAGTGGAAGGTCGAGTTCCTGCGCCGCAACCTCGCGCCCGTCAGCGTCGACGCGCGGATGGTCGACTCGGTGGCGTTCACCGAGGCGCTGCGGTCGTGGCGCCCCGGTCTCTGACGATCCCGTTCGGCGCGGGCCTCGAAATCTGACGTTCTGCCCCCACGCCTCTCGCCGACCCCTTAACCTCCCAACGTTTGCACGGGGAAACGGGGGTTTCAGTGCGTGGTTCTGGGTGCCGCGATGCCTGCCGTCGACGCGTGTCCGCGACGTTGTGGCTCCGTGCCGCCACGCTGGTCGCGCTCATGCTCGGCACCCTCGGCCTGACGCCGGCGGGCGTCGCCGCCACGACCCCGACCGTCGGGACCTCCGGTACGGCCACGGACACCTCCTGTGCGCAGGTCATCGTCTACGTCGTTCGCGGGTCGGGCGAGGCCCCGCAACCCGGGGATGCTGACGGCCTCGACGACCCGGGCAGCTACGCCGACACGTGGGACGCCTTCGACCCGGTGGACCCCGACACCGGAGGGTCGAGCATCGACGCCGGGGACCTGTTGGACCTCACCAGCGAGGGCAAGCCGACCGTGCCGACCCGGACACCCTTCCTCTACGACCTCGTCGAGAAGATCCACGAGCGCGTGGGCGGCCAGGTTCGCCTGAGCTGGAGCCCGGTTCGCTACCGCGCCATCCCGGCGACGATCAAGGAGGCGCCGCTGTGGCTGATCGGCGGGTACGGGGCTTCGGTCTCGTCAGGGGTCCGCCAACTCCACCACGACCTCGAGCGTCAGTGGGAACTGTGTGGAACCCGTACGCGCTACGTCCTCGCCGGCTACTCCCAGGGCGCGGATGTGGTCACGTCGTACCTGCGCGGCAGGATCGTCACCCAGACGGTCGGCACCGCTGTCACCAGGGCCTTCCTCGCCCCCTCGGCCAAGATCGCAGGACAGATCGCCGCTGTTGCACTGATCGCCGACCCCAACCACGACCCCCAGGACGCGGAGTCCTACTCGGACGTCGACAAGCGTCTCGCCCAGACACGAGGGCTGAAGGGCATCTTCCGCGGGGTGCCGCGAACCCTGGCGGGCATCACCGACTCGTTCTGCATCGCCGGTGACCTCGTCTGCGGACAAGGGACCATCCCTTCCGATTCCTCGCGCGGGATTCCCATCCACAGCTCCGCCTACCGCGACTTCGTCCGCCACCCCGTCTCGTGTGCGGTCGGCGATGAGACGATCTCGGACGAGTCGGCCATCACCTGCATGGCGGACCGGGTCGTCTGGCGTCTGGGCGTGCGGAACCTGGTGCTGCACCCGCCGGGCGAGGCCGAATCCGCGCCCGGCCTCGCCGGGCGAGACGTCGCCTTCTTCATCGACACCACCGGTTCCATGTCCGACGACATCGACGCCGCGCGCAGGTTTGCCGAGAACCAGGCCGGCCGGATCGTGGCCCTGGACGGCCGCGTCGCCCTGGTGCAGTACCGCGACTCCGTCGACACGACCCCGGTCGAGATCGTGACTCCCTTCACCTCGGACATGGCGCAGTTCCAGGACGGCCTGTCCACGCTCTATGCCGACGGCGGCGGCGACGACCCGGAGGGGCTGCTCCACGCCCTCATGACCGGGATGAACCAGCTGAGTTGGCAGTACGGCGCCTCCAAGGCAGCGGTGATCCTGACCGACGCCGATTTCCACGAGCCGGACCTGACCGGCGGAGAGACGATCGCGCAGGTCGAGCGTCGCTCGCTCCAGATCGACCCGATCAACATCTTCCCTGTCGTCGACGGCGGGCGAGGCTACTTCGAGCTCGCCCGGCGTACCTCGGGGCAGGTCATCCTCAACCACGACGGCCGCACGGAGGAGGCGCTCGGGACCGCCCTCGACACCATCGCGGATCGCCCCACCGCCCTGCTCACCAACGGCACGTACGTCGCGGCCGCCGGCCGCAGCATCCACTTCGACGCATCGGCGTCGAGTGCCGTGGTCGGGAGCATCCGGGAGTTCCGCTGGGACTTCGACGGTGACGGCACCACCGACGACGTGACGACGTCGCCCACCGTCGACCACACCTACCCGCCCGGCTACTCCGGCCTCATGCAGGTCCTCGTCGTGGACGACCAGGGCCGAGGAAGCAACGCGTCCGCTGCAGTCCTGGTCGACGAGACGCCGGTGCCGGGCCTCGTTCCCCGCGTGCCGGGCGCCACGTCGATGACCGCCGACGCGAGGATCGCCGACGACCACGTCAGGCTCGCGGTCAGCTGGAGCAGCGGCGCGGCCGAGCCCGAGCGCTGGGTCGTCAGCGTCGACGGGGACCCCGTCGACGTCCTGCCCGGCAGCGCGCGCGAAACGCACGACGAGGTGCTCTTCCAGAAGGATCCGTGGCGCGTCACGGTCACCCCGATGGACGCCGATGGCAACTACGGGCCGAGCGTGAGCGCCCGGCTCGCCCCGTTGACGGCCCTGCCGGCGTGGTACGCCCGCCCTCTTGTCTGGAGCTCGGCCGGCGGCGGCTTCGCGATCGCCCTCGTCCTGCTGCTGTGGCTCCCGCGCCGAGGCCGCCCTTTGGTGGGTCCCCAGATGGAGGTGCCGTGATCGCCGCCTACTGCACCTCCTGTGCCGCACCGCTCCAGCCGCCCGGACGGTTCTGCGGCCGATGCGGGTCCGCCGTGGTCACGGTTCCCCGTCCGACTCCGAACCCGGTGGTGGCCCAGCCGCCTGCCTCCGCACCACGCAGCGGCCACACCAGCCGCGGAACAGGGCGTCGCGTGGCGGCCGTGAGCGTGGCCCTGATGGTCGCGATCCTGGCCGGCTGGGTCGCGCACTACGTCCCGGCCGGTGACACGCGAGCCCACGCAACGGGAACGGCCGGCGAAGACCCGACGGCCACGACGGACGCTGCCGCGGACGCCGGTCCGTCCGGGGCGGCCGCGCCTGGCGATGCTGCGACCACGTCGTTCGTCACGTCGTGCGGGAAGCTGCTCGACGTCGTGCCCACCCGGGCGGTCGCGCACGACACGGCCGTCCAGGTGACTCTCGAGCTCCATCCGGTGTGCCCCACGGGCGAGTGGATCGAATCCCGGGCCTTCCACGTGGTCCTGAGCGACGCGACCGGCGCCGAGCTCGCGTCGGGCAGCTTCGACCTGACCGACCAGCCTGTCCTGAGTCCCGGCTTCGGGGATCCGGCGTCCGAGGTCGTGGCGCGCTTCGGCCGCGGCACGGCGTGGGCGTCACCGGACGCCCTCGCAGCAGCCATTGCCGACGGGACCGTCGTCGTGGCCTGCGAAGCCGGCGACGGCATGACGGGCACCCCGGTCCCGGCCGGCGATGTCACCGGCGCGGTCCGTCGCACCGTCGAGGCCTCCGCGCCGGCCCCCGCAGCGGGCCGCAGCCGGGAGGAGACCGCGCTCGCGGCTCTCCGTCGTCAGGCGAGGGTCGACGACCCGAGCGTGTCCCTGCTCGAGGGGGCGTGGGTCCCCCAGCTCTCCTCCAAGAGGTCCGGGACGTACGACCACCACGACGCTCACGCCTACTCCCTGGCCGACATCTACCAGCAGTTCCTCAGCCTGCGCCTGCGCTTCCCCAACGTCCGCCTGCTCAACAGCAGCGACTGGGGCTCCTACACGCTGCGCGGCTACTGGGTCGTCATCGCGGGCGTCCCCTACACCCGGCCGAACCAGCCCAACGGCTGGTGCAGCGTTCGCCGCATCCCTCCTTCCCAGTGCTTCGCCAAGCGACTCGTCCGCTACGGCAACCCGGACGGCGCCACCCGGCACCGCGCCTGACCCGTCACCCATTCTGAGAGGTCTCCTGTGAGTTACTGCGGCCATTGCGGCACCCAAGTCTTCGAGGGCCAGCGCTTCTGCTCCGGCTGTGCGGCTCCGGTGGCGGGCGCGCCCTCTCCCACCGTCGCCACCGCCGTGGCGCCGCCTCCTCCCTCCGCGCCCGCGCCCGCGCCCGAGGGGGACACGACCCGGGTGCGCCCGATGATGACGCCGCCCGCACCCCAGTGGGCCGCGCAGCCACAGCCGGCCACGACGCCGACGACGACCCCCACGGAGCCCGTGGCCAGCCCGGGAGACCCGGCCGCCACGCTGGGCCGCGCCGTCGGTTTCCTCCTGCGTGGCAACTGGGCCGGCGCCATCCTCGTTGCCGCCGCCACGGTCGGCACGGCAGGAGTGCTGTCCACGATCCTCACTCTGGTGTGGAAGCCGAAGGACTTCGGCCTGGACAACACCCTGACCGTGATTGCGACGCTGCTGGCCAACAGCTTCGGGGCCGACGCGCTCGCGACCTCCGAGATGAAGCGTGCCCACGGAAGCGTCACGATCGGCGCGTGGCCGCTGACCGTGACGATCATGACGCTGACGGTGGCCGTCCTCGTCTGGCGACGCATCAACCGGCGCAACACCAGCGCCCTCCAGGCACTCACGGACGCCGCGCGCACCGGACTGGTCGCTGCGTTGCCCGTGACGGCCTTCTCGATCGTGTTCCGGTCGGACAACGGCGACCTCGGCCCCTCCTGGGCCGGCGACTTCGCCGATGAATTCTTCCGCGTGACGTGGGGCGCCTCCGCCCTCAGCGCCTTCATCATGACCTTCGTGACCGTCACGGTCGTGCTCGCTGCCTCCGTCGTGATGCGCAAGGACTGGCTCCCCGCGCGGGTGAGCCGGCTGCACGACTGGGTGGCACCGCCCCTGGCCGGCTTCGCGGCCATGACGATCGCCCTCCCCGTCGCAGGCCTCATCGGCGTTCTCGCGATCCTGCTCGTCGGCGACAGCCAGTACACCGACACCTCGACACTCAACACCGACGAGTGGATGAGCCTCGTCGCCAGTGCCGTGACCTATCTCGGCAACGCCGGACTGGCTCTCGTCTCCCTGGGAACCATGGGCAAGCTCGGCGTCAGCGGCAGCTACCACGCCAGCTGGGGCGGTCGTCATCCGTCCGACAGCTACGACGTCAGCCACGGCCTGCACTGGTTCACCAGCACCTGGGGCGAGCCCGGCCTCTGGATCGCCGTCGTCGTCACCCCGCTGTGGCTCGCACTCGGCGCCACGGTCGCGATCCGCCGTGCCCGACGCATCCGCGAGACGGCGCTCGCCCACCAGCAGTACGCCGACCAGTACCCCGGCCACTTCACCCCGCAGCCCACGTCGGCGGTGAGCCCTGTCTATCTGGTCTCGGCGCTGGCGGCCTGGGTGGCCACCCTGCTCGTGACCGCGCCGATGCTCGCCCACCTGGCGGCCGGTCACGGCAATGTGTCGCTGCACGGAGACCTGGGCTTCCTCTTCTACGAGAGCGGCCGCGCGACGGTGACGGCCTCGGGGACCCTGGGGCCGGTGGGCTTCGCGTCCACGACAGTGCTGATCACGATGTACGGCGCCGTGATCGCCCTGCTGGTCGCGCTGGTCTTCGGGGCGCTCACCACCCAGCAACTGCGCCAGCGCGCCACGGCGTTCGCGGCCAGCGCCCAGGAGTACCCCGGCCCGCAGGCGCCCCACACGGCCCGACAGCCGTACGTTCCGCCCACCCGCGGCGAGGCGCCGTCGATGTACGGGCAGCCTTCAGGTGCGCCGGCGACGCCGCCTCCGTACCCGCCAGCGACGACGGACCACGGTCCGCGGGCCTGAGTGGGTTTGACGATGACCAGCTCGCTCGCCTGCAGCCGCTGCGGCAACTCCGTCGCGGACCTGCCGTTCTGTACCTCCTGCGGCACACCGCGTGACGTGACGCCGCGGCCCGACCCGCCGGTGGGCGAGAGCCCGTGCTCCGGCTGTGGAGCGCCGTCCTCCGGGACGATGTTCTGCACGCGCTGTGGAACACCCTCCGGGGCTCCCTCGCTGGCCGGCGACCGGCCGCCGCCGTTCGTGCCGGGCTCCGCTTCACGCGGGGCCGGCCGCACGGCGGTGGTGGTCGCGGTGGCCCTGCTGGTCGTGCTGGCCGGGGCCGGTGGCGCAGCCGCTCTGCTGCACCATCGCTCTGCCACCTCCGCCAGCGCCAGCGCGCCCGCAGGCGACACGACGTCCATCGCTCCTGCCGAGCCCACGTCGCAGGCGAGCTCCGACACGGCGTCGGCCTCGGAAGCATCGGCGCCGCCTGCCTCGACCACTCCCCCGCCGCCTCGGTTCCGGTGCTGGGACGGCACGTCGACAGCGAGACTCGAGGCGTGCGGTTCGCCCTACGCCGCGGCCACCACGACAGCGTCGCTCGCCGGCCTCAACTGGGTCTTCCTCGACCGCGGGCCCCGCCTCGAGGCAGCCGGCGCGACCTGTGTCGACATTCCGCTGGGCCAGCGCGTGCTGCACCGCCAGTGCACCTTCGACATGGCCGGGAGCAAGGTGTGCATGAACTGGTCCCAGTTCACCTCAGCGGCGGCAGCGATGTCGGACTACCTGCACCTCGGACCACCCGAGCGACGCCCCAGCGGCGGCGCGACCCTGGCCACCTGGTCGCCGACGTACGTGGGCAGCCACGGCTGTCTCGGACTCGGTTACAAGGCCGCTTCGATGGTCGACGGGCAACGTTGGGGCGTGACCGCGTATGGCAGCGACCCCGGAGTGGCCAGCGCGGCCCTCGCCCGGTTCGGGGAGTTCCGTCCGATGGCCCAGTGGCGCGGGGTGCGCCACTGACCCGGCGGGCGCTCAGGCCAGCGCGGCCTTGAGCTTGGCCGCGACCTCCCCCATGCACGCCCGCGACGTCCGGCCGACGCCGACGATGTTGAAGAAGCCGTGGATCTGGTCGGGGAACCGCTTGAGCTCCACGCTCACGCCCGCGTCGGCCAGCTTGCGGGCGTAGGCCTCGCCCTCGTCGCGCAGCGGGTCGAAGCCGGCGGTCACGACGTAGGCGGGCGCGAGGCCAGGGTCGAGGTCGGCGTACGCCATCGACAGCCGCGGCTCGGTCAGTGACGTCTCGCCGACGTACGCGTCGTTGGCGAGGTCCATGTAGGCCTTGGTGAGGTAGAAGCCCTCGGAGAACAGCCGCGCCGACTCGGTGTCGCGGACCATGTCGGTCGCCGGGTAGATCAGCAGCTGGAAGGCCAGCGGCAGCCCCTCGCGCCGGGCCTCGATCGCCACCGACGCGGCCAGGTTGCCGCCGGCCGAGTCGCCGCCCACGGCGAGGCGGTCGGGGTCGGCGCCGAGGCCGGCCGCGTTCTTGACCGCCCAGCGGTAGGCGTCGATCGCGTCGTCGTGCGCGGCCGGGAAGGGCGACTCCGGCGCGAGCCGGTAGTCGACGGCGAGGATGCGGCAGCCGCTGCGCTCGGCCAGGAACCGGCAGCCCGCGTCGTGGGAGTCGAGGTCGCCGAAGACGAACCCACCGCCGTGGAAGAAGACCAGCAGCGGCCCGGGCGTCGGCGCGTCCGTGGGGACGTACAGGCGGCCCGGCCGGTCGCCGACCGGGACGTCGCGGACCGCGCCGATGCGCTGGCTGCCCCCGGCCGCGCTCGCGTGCCGGACCGTTGCGGCCCGGCCCTCGGCCAGCGGCAGCGTCTCGGCGCCGCTCTCGCCGGCCAGCTTCTGCAGCCGGAGCGCCAGCTGGGTGTCGGTGGCCAGGGTCTGCCCGTCCCGGACCACGGGCCGGCCGGCCAGAACCCGCTGGACCCGCTCCGGCAGGCCGAGGGTCGCCCTCAGCAGGGGACCCTGGACGCGGTGGTTGACGGCGGTGAGCTTCTCCTGGATGGCCACGCGGCAAATCTACCCGCGAGTAGGGCTCAGGCGGGCTCGAGTCTCGCCACGAACACGCGCCGGCCGGCCGGCAGCATCTCGGCCGCCACCAGCAGGCGTACGTCGATCTCCGAGCCGTCCTTGCGCAGCACCGGGACCGTGACCCAGCGGTCGAGCAGCGGGGCCCGGCCGTTGGCGAGGTGGAGCGTGAAGCCGGCGACGTGGGCCTGGCGGAAACGGGCCGGGATGATCGTCACGAGCCGGCGGCCGACCAGCTCCTCGGGTCCGGCGTACCCCAGCAGCTCGAGCGCCGACGGGCTGGCCGCGATCAACCGGTTGGTGTCGTCGGCGGCCATCACCGCCAGCGCGGAGCCGCTGACCTCGTCGGAGGTCCAGCCCAGCGGGATACGGGCCGCGGGTGCGGGCGCCGAGGTCGGGACGTCGGACCACGGGATCGGCGCCTCGCCGATCGCCTGACGCTGGATCTCCCCACAGATCCAGTGGCGGAACGCCTGGACCTCGGGCTGGGTCGGCGGGGTGAGCAGGAAGCCCGCCTCGGCCATCCCCACGGCGGCCTCGAGCGTCTCGTCGAGCACCCGGAAGTGGTCGACGATCTCGGCCGGGACGTGCAACACCTCGCGGTCGCTGGAGACGAACGGCTCGACAGCGCTGACCATCAGCTCGTCGGCGTCCTCACCGACGTTCGGGGTCGGGAGGTTCTCCTGGAGGAACGACATCGCCTCACTGGCGAGCGCGTGCGCCCACAGCTCGTCGGTGTTGGAGCCGGCGCCGATGCGGATCAGCAGCAGCTCGCGGAGCAGCGCGTCGGCGTGCTGCTGCCACACGGTGTGCAGCAGGAGCGGCACGTTGAGCAGCTCGACGTCGAGGGGACGCGGCAGCGAGCCGCCCGGCGCGACCACCCGACCTGACTGGTCGTCCTCGAGGTCGGCGACGTCCCAGTCGCCGAGGTCCGGCTCGTGGTCGCCGTTCTCCAGCTCGAACCAGACCACCTTGCCGACGCCGCGCGGGGTGGTGCCCCACCGGTCGACCATCGAGGAGACGAGGCGCAGGCCGCGGCCGGTGCCTGCGGTGACCGGGTGGTGTCGGGGCAGGGGCGCGTGCGGGCTCGCGTCGCCCACCTCGACCCGCAGCACGTCACCCTCGACCCAGGCGGCGATCTCCAGGCCGGACCCGACGTGCACCAGCGCGTTGGTGACCAGCTCGCTCACGAGCAGCTCGGCGGTCTCCACGAGGTCCTCGCGACCGGCCGCCCGCAGCACGTCGCGGACGTACTGCCGTGCCTCGCGCACGCTCGAGGGGTGCGGCTCGAGGACACGACGAACCCCCACCCCACCGTTGCCCACACTCCGTTTTGTACAGCATCCGGGACCCCTCCGACAGCCACCCCGCGTGTTCACCTCCCGATGCCACACTGGACCCATGACTCCGGAGACCGTGCCGAGCCCCGTCGTGACCCCGCCCGACGACCACGCCACGGACGAGACCTTCGACGTCGAGCCGCCCTACGTCCCCGACGACGAGTCCCTCGAGGCCGTCCAGAAGTACGACGACCGCTTCCTCGACCGTGAGCTGTCCTGGCTGCACTTCAACCAGCGTGTGCTGGAGCTTGCGGAGGATCCGACCCTGCCGCTGCTCGAGCGGGTCCGCTACCTCGCGATCTTCAGCAACAACCTCGACGAGTTCTTCATGGTGCGCGTGGCCGGCCTCAAGCGCCGGATCGCGGCCGGCGTCGCCGTACGCGCCGCGTCGGGCCTGCTGCCCCGCGAGGTGCTCGAACAGATCTGGACCACCACCCGCGACCTGATGGAGCGGCACGCCCTGCTCTTCCGCGAGGTGATCGTGCCGGAGCTGACCGCCGAGGGCATCGAGCTGGCTCGGTGGGACGAGCTGGACCGCGAGGAGCAGAAGTACTGCAAGCGGCTCTTCCGCGACCGCGTCTTCCCGGTGCTGACGCCACTGGCCGTCGACCCGGCGCACCCGTTCCCCTACATCTCGGGGCTCTCGCTCAACATGGCCGTCGTCGTACGCAACCCGAAGACGGAGAAGGAGCACTTCGCCCGGGTGAAGGTCCCGCCGATCTTCGCCCGCTTCGTGCCGCTCGGCAACCAGCGGTTCGTGCCGCTCGAGGACGTCATCCGCGAGCACCTCAAGCGGCTGTTCCCGGGCATGGAGGTGGGCGACGTCCACAGCTTCCGGGTCACCCGCAACGAGGACCTCGAGGTCGAGGAGGACGACGCCGAGAACCTCCTCGCCGCCCTGGAGAAGGAGCTGCTGCGGCGCCGCTTCGGCCCGCCGGTGCGGCTCGAGGTCGAGGAGACGATCTCGCCGCAGGTGCTCGACCTGCTGATCTCCGAGCTCGGCGTGACCGCCGACGAGGTGTTCCGAGTGCCGGGGCTGCTGGACCTGCGCGGTCTGCACGACATCGCCGACCTGGACCGCGAGGAGCTGAAGTACCCCGCGTTCGTGCCGACCACCCACTCCCGGCTGGCGGAGGTCGAGTCCGCCGCACCGGTCGACATCTTCAAGTCCACGCGCCGCCGCGACGTGCTGCTGCACCACCCCTACGACTCGTTCGCGACGTCGGTGCAGCGGTTCATCGAGCAGGCCGCGGCCGACCCGCACGTCCTGGCGATCAAGCAGACGCTCTACCGCACCTCCGGTGACAGCCCGATCATCGACGCCCTCGTCGACGCGGCCGAGTCCGGCAAGCAGGTGCTGGTGATCGTGGAGATCAAGGCGCGCTTCGACGAGCAGGCCAACATCCGCTGGGCGCGCAAGCTCGAGCAGGCCGGCTGCCACGTCGTCTACGGCCTGGTCGGGCTGAAGACCCACTGCAAGCTCGCGCTGGTGGTGCGCGACGAGCCCGACGGCATCCGCCGCTACGCCCACATCGGCACCGGCAACTACAACTCCAAGACCGCGCGGCTCTACGAGGACCTCGGGCTGCTCACCACCGACGCGAAGATCACCGACGACATCGCCCACCTGTTCAACAACCTCTCCGGGTGGTCGCGGAACGCCTCCTACCAGGAGCTGCTGGTCGCGCCGGACTCCGTGCGCACCGGGCTGGTCGACCAGATCCACCGCGAGATCCAGCACCACGAGGCCGGCCGCGCGGCGGGGATCCGGATCAAGGCCAACTCCGTCGTCGACGAGGCCGTCATCGACGCCCTCTACCTCGCCTCGCAGGCGGGGGTGAGAGTGCAGCTGATCGTGCGGGGCATCTGCTCGCTGCGACCCGGGGTGCTGGGGCTGTCGGAGAACATCGAGGTGCGCTCGGTCCTGGGCCGGTTCCTCGAGCACAGCCGGGTGTTCTGGTTCGAGAACGGCGGCGAGCCCTCGGCGTGGATCGGGTCGGCGGACATGATGCACCGCAACCTCGACCGGCGGGTCGAGGTGCTGGTGCGGCTGCCCGGCGAGGACAACCTGCGGGCCATCGCACGGCTGCTCGACCTGTCCTTCTCGCCCGACACGAGCGCGTGGCTGCTCGGTCCCGACGGGGAATGGGTCCGCAACGGGGGCGCCGTACACCTGCAGGAGGCGCTGATCGAACACCAGCGCAAGTGGCGCAGCCAGGCCGCCCGGGAGCTGGCCAACGGGAGCTGAGCGCGGCCTCACACCGGCGAGGGTTGCGTGTGCGCGCTCGCGACCCCCTAGCATGATGGCCGTTCTGCTTCTCCTCACCAGGAGTTTTCCGTGGGTTTGCGATTCCGTCCGGTCGACACCACCTTCTACGACCTCTTCACCGAATCAGCTCGTCACCTCGTCGTGGGTGCCGAGCTGCTCGCTGAGATGCTCAGCGACTCCTCCGACCGCGAGGACGTCGCCCGCCGCATGCGGGAGGCCGAGCACCAGGCCGACGAGACGATGCACGCGATCGTCCGGCGCGTGAACACCACCTTCGTCACGCCGTTCGACCGCGAGGACATCTACCACCTCGCGTCCGGCCTCGACGACGTCATGGACCTCATGGACGAGGTCGTCGACATGATCCTGCTCTACGAGGTGAAGGTCCTCCCGGCCGAGCTCTCCGCGCAGGTCGAGGTCATCCAGCGCTGCGCCGACATCACCGCCGCGGCCATGCCGCAGCTGCAGTCGATGCAGTCGATGGACGAGTACTGGATCGAGATCAACCGCCTCGAGAACGCCGGCGACAAGAACCACCGCCGTACCCTCGCCAACCTCTTCTCCGGGGAGTTCAAGGCGATGGAGGTGCTGAAGCTCAAGGACATCGTCGAGTCGCTCGAGGGCGCCATCGACGCGTTCGAGAAGGTCGCCAACACGGTGGAGCAGATCGCCGTCAAGGAGTCCTGAGCGTGGATCTCGCGATCGTCATCGCGGTCGTCGGCATCGCTCTCGCCTTCGACTACACCAACGGCTTCCACGACGCCGCCAACGCCATCGCCACCTCGGTCTCGACCCGGGCACTCACGCCGCGCATCGCGCTGCTGCTCGCGGCGGTGATGAACTTCGTGGGCGCGCTGCTCGGCCAGGAGGTCGCGCACACCGTCTCCGACACGATCGGGGGCGTCGCGGCCCGGCACGGGCTCGTGATCGTGATGTCCGCCCTCCTCGGCGCCATCATCTGGAACCTCATCACGTGGTACTTCGGCCTGCCGTCGTCCTCCTCGCACGCCCTCATCGGCGGCCTGGTCGGGGCGGCGCTCGTCGGCGGCGCCACGGTCAACTGGCAGACCATCCTCGACAAGGTCGTCATCCCGATGGTGGCCTCGCCGGTCTTCGGCTTCATCGCGGCGTTCATCGTGATGCTGTCGATCATGTGGATCTTCCGGAAGCGCAACCCCCACAAGGTCTTCCGCGGCTTCCGGATGATGCAGACGCTCTCCGCCGCGGCCCTGGCCCTCGGCCACGGCCTGCAGGACGCCCAGAAGACGATGGGCGTGATCGTGCTGGCACTCGGGGCGTACCACACGATCGAGGACCCGTCGTACGTCACCTCCGACGCCCTCCCCCTCTGGGTGGTCATCGCGGCCGCGTCCGCCATCTCGCTCGGCACCTACTCCGGCGGCTGGCGCATCATGCGCACCCTCGGCCGCCGGATCATCCACCTCGACCCCGCCCGCGGCTTCTCCGCCGAGGCCGTCGGCGCGTCGGTGCTCTACACGACCGCCTTCGCCTTCCAGGCCCCCATCTCCACCACCCACGTGATCACGTCCTCGATCATGGGCGCCGGCGCCACCAAGCGCTTCTCGGCCGTCCGCTGGGGCATGGCCCGCTCGATCGTCACCGCCTGGGTCCTCACCTTCCCCATGGCCGGTCTGGCCGCCGCCGCCTGTTACGGCGTGCTGCACCTCGTCATTCCTTCCTGAGGGTCGGCTGGGATAGTCCGGCACGTTTCTGTTGTTCGGCACGCCCGTGACCAACAGAAACGTGCCGGACTACCCCGCCAGCGGGCCCCTCAGACGGTTCCGGTGGGCGAGCAACCGACGATCGCGACCGATGAGCGCTCGGCGGGCGGCCACGGTGGTGGTGTCGATCCACCACCCGGGCGGTTCGAGCGTCCACCGCCGCGCTCCCTCCGGGAGGTTCCGGGCACGGCGATACGCCCCGAGCAGTCGTCGCACGAACTGTGAGGGATCGCGACGGTCCGCCGCCACCATGACGGCGCCCTCCAGCCCCACCGAGCGAAACAGCTCCAGGCGGTCGAGGTCAGGTGCGCGTCGGTCCTCGACGAGGTGGACATGGCCGTCGTACTCGCCGTACACCCCCGCGACAGGATCCAGCAGGTCGGGAGTCCCCAAGTGCCGACCCGCGAGGTCGAAGACGGGCACGTTGCACAGCGGACGCGGCCGGCACGCGTCCAGGATCCACACCAGGCGCATCAGTGTCTCCATCGGCGACCAGCTGTTCTCCTCGGCGAGCGCCAGCGCGGCACGGAGCTGGGGGACGCCGGTCCAGCTCGCGAGCGAGCGGGCGTAGGCCCGGACCTCCTCGATCGAGACGACGTCGTGGTACGCCGCCATCTCCAGGACGACGACGGCGAGCCGGAGGGTGGCCGCGTACCTCATCTCGTAGCAGGTCGAGCGCACTGCTGAGGTGATGCGCAGTCCGTCGAGCTCGGTGAGGTCTTCCGGAGCGAGCTTCTCCTCGCACGGGTGGATGCCCTTCTGCGCCCGGACGTTGCACGGGCCGATGGCAAGGTGGACGTCGTCCCGACCGGCGCCACCGTCGAACCAGGTCGCTCCGAGCCACCGAAGTGCGGCCCAGCCCGTGACTCCGCCGTACTCGGGAAGCACGGCAGCAGCCTCGACGATCCGTTGCTCGGGCTGGATCAGCTCCAGGTCAGCGGGCAGGTAGAAGCCACTACTCGTACGCCGCCACCTGCTCCACCTGACCGCCTCCGGAGTCGGTCCGGCGCGTCCGCAGGCGTCGATCCGCAGCGGGGCGTAGATGCCCGGCCGCCGCGGGTGAAACGTCGAGGGCGTGAAGGATCGGTCCATGGGATGGACCTACCCGGATCGACGACCCCGCTCGTCGGCTATCCACAGGCCCCCGAAACGGCGATAGTCCGGCACGTTTCTGTTGTTCCACGTGCGGCGAATTCAACCGGTGGATGCAACAGCGTGCGGATCTGTGGGTTGTGAGAGTAGTTCGTCGAGAGCTTCGGCGGGGGTCTTGAACCCGAGTCGCTTGCGGGGTCGGCTGTTCAGTTTTCGGGCCACGTGCTCGAGGTAGTCGGGGCCGAAGAGGGAGAGGTCGGCGCCCTTGGGGAAGTACTGGCGCAGCAGCCCGTTGGTGTTCTCGTTGGTGCCGCGTTGCCAGGGCGAGTGCGGGTCGCAGAAGTAGATCTCCAGGTCGGTGGCGGCGGCGATCCGGACGTGGCTGGCCATCTCGCGGCCCTGGTCCCAGGTCAGGGTCTGCCGCAGCGTCTCGGGCAGCCGGCTCATCGCCTCGATCATCGCAGCGGCGACGGTGTCTGCGCCGTGGTTCTCCGGCAGGTGCAGCAGCATGGTGAACCCGGTGGCGCGCTCCACCAGGGTCCCGATCGCGGACCGGGAGCTGGCCCCCACGATCAGGTCGCCCTCCCAGTGGCCGGGCACGGCTCGGTCCTCGACCTCGGGCGGACGCTCGCTGATGTTGACCATGTCCGGGATCTTGCTGCCCCCGCGTTGCCCGACCGGTCGACGTGGCTTGCGCAACACCCGGCCGGTGCGTAGCCGTTTGTGCAGGTCCCGGCGCAGTTCGCCGCGTCCCTGGACGAACAGCGCCTGGTAGATCGGCTCGTGGCTCACCTGCATGTCCTCATCGTCGGGGAAGTCGATCTTCAGCCGTGCCGCGATCTGCTCGGGGCTGTGCTCCTCCTCCAACCGACGAGCCACCTCCGCGGCCAGGGCAGGGTTGCCGGCCAGCTTCGTGGTCTTGGGTCGACTCGCTCGCCGGTCCGCCGCGGCCTGCGCGACCGTGGCACGGTACTTGGGCCGCCGGTCGGGAAAGTAGGTGCTGCCGGCTGCCAGCTCCCGCCCGATGGTCGAGCGATGCACACCGACCTCGCGGGCGATCTCAGCCTTGGACATCCCCTCCGACCAGAAGGCGGCAATGTCCTCGCGTTGCTCCAGCGTCAACCGGGGGCGAACAGACCCGGGCTCTTGGCGTGAGGGACACACCCCGCCACGCTCACGGAACCATGCCTGCCCGCAGTTGACCGACACACCGGCGGCTCGCGCGGCCTCCCCGATCAGCAGGCCGGCCCGGATCCCATCCCAGAACCGTGACCGGACCTCGCGGCAATATCCCGGACGGCCCATCTGCAACACCCCTCAAGCCGTGGTGTTGCATCCACCCCTTGAGCCCAAGTGCTCGAGAACAACAGAAACGTGCCGGACTATCCCGACAACACCACCCTCAGCCGAACCGCCCCGAGATGTACGCCTCGGTCGACTCCTGGTCGGGGTTGGTGAACATCTTCTTGGTCGGGTTGAACTCCACCAGGTGACCCGGCTGTCCAGCCGCCTTCAGGTTGAAGAAGCCGGTGTCGTCGGAGACCCGCGCGGCCTGCTGCATGTTGTGGGTGACGATCACGATCGTGTAGTCGGACTTCAGGTCGTGGATCAGGTCCTCGATCGCCGACGTCGAGATCGGGTCGAGCGCCGAACACGGCTCGTCCATGAGCAGCACCTGCGGCTCGACGGCGATCGCGCGGGCGATGCAGAGTCGCTGCTGCTGACCACCGGACAGGCCCATGCCGGGCTTGCCGAGGCGGTCCTTGACCTCGTTCCAGAGGTTGGCGGCGGTCAGCGAGCGCTCGACGATCGCGTCGGCCTCGGCCTTCTTGATCTTCTTGGCGTTCAGCCGGTTGCCCGCGAGCACGTTGTCGTAGATCGACATCGTGGGGAACGGGTTGGGCCGCTGGAAGACCATGCCGATCTGGCGGCGCACGGCGACCGGGTCGATCGAGGCGTCGTACAGCGACTGCCCGTCGACCATGATCTTGCCCTCGACGCGCGCGCCGGGGATCACCTCGTGCATGCGGTTCAGCGACCGCAGCATGGTCGACTTGCCGCAGCCCGAGGGGCCGATGAACGCGGTCACCGACCGCGCCTTGATGGTCATGTTGACACCCTCGACGGCCTTGAAGTCGCCGTAGTAGATGTCGAGGTCCGATACATCGATGCTCTTGGCCATGGTCTGGCTCAGCCTTTCTGGGTCAGCCCTTGGAGGGGGCGAAGATCTTGCCGATGAGGCGGGCCAGCAGGTTCAGCACCATCACGAGCACGATGAGGACGAGTGCCGCCCCCCATGCTCGCGCAATGCCCGGCGCCTCGCCATGGCTGCCGAAGGGCACCACGCCCGGCTGGGTGAACTGGTAGTAGATGAACACCGGCAGCGTCGTCATCCGCTCGTGGAACAGGTTGGTGTTGGTCGAGTCCGACAGGCCGGCGATCACCAGCAGCGGCGCCGTCTCGCCGATCACCCGGGCGACCGCGAGCGTCACGCCGGTGATGATGCCGCCGAGCGCCGTGCGCAGCACGACGCGCGTGATCGTCCGCCACTTCGGTACGCCGAGGGCGTACGACGCCTCGCGCAGGTCGTCCGGCACGAGCCGCAGCATCTCCTCGGTGGAGCGCACCACGATCGGGATCATCAGCAGCGACAGCGCGACCGAGCCGCCGAAGCCCAGACGCGTCTCGGGGCCGAACAGCAGCACGAACAGCGCCAGCGCGAAGAGGCCGGCCACGATCGAGGGGATGCCGGTCATCACGTCGACGAGGAACGTCATGAGGCGTGCCAGGGTCTTGCCCTTGCCGTACTCGACCAGGTAGATCGCGGCGAAGATGCCGATCGGCACCGAGATGACAGCAGCCGCAGCGGTGATGAGCAACGTCCCGAGCAGCGCGTGGTAGATGCCACCGCCGTCACCGAGGATGTTGCGCATCGAGTAGGTCAGGAACTCCACGTTGATGCGGGGCCCGCCGATGCGCGCGACGGTCCACAGCAGCCACACGAGCGGGATCAGGGCGACCGCGAAGGCGGCCCAGATCAGGGTCGTCATCAGCCGGTCGACCGCGGAGCGGCGGTTCTCGACCAGGCCGGACCACAGCGGGAGACCCACGGCGAAGAGGAGCACCGCCAGCAGCAGCCAGGGCACGAGGCCCCAGCCGAGGATCATCGCGGGCAGGCCGGCGGCGGCGATCGCGAGGACCGCCACCAGGATCGGCGCCCAGCGGGGCAGCCGCGGCTGGGAGAGCGCGAGCGACGGGCCGTTGGCCATCGCGAGCTGGGTCTCGCTCATCGGGCCATCCTCCGTTCGTTGCGGCCCACGATCCAGCGGGCGGCGAAGTTCACCGCGAACGTCACGGCGAACAGCACGAGCCCGGTCGCGATCAGGACGTGCAGCTTGGCGGGCGTGGCCTCGGCGAAGCTCGTCGCGATGTTGGAGGCGACCGTCGCGGAGTTGGTGTTCGAGATGATGTTCAGGGTCGCGACGGGCGAGGCCGAGAGCACCATCGCCACGGCCATCGTCTCGCCGAGCGCACGACCGAGACCGAGCATCACGGCCGAGACCATGCCGGAGCGGGCGTAGGGGAAGACCGCGAGGCGGATCGCCTCCCACCGGGTGGCGCCCAGCGCGAGGGCGGCCTCCTCGTGGAGCCGCGGCGTCTGCGCGAAGACCTCGCGCGAGATCGCGGTGATGATCGGCAGGACCATGATCGCGAGCACGATGGCGGCGGTGAACATGGTGCGGCCGGTGACCGAGGCGGGCCCCTTGAAGAGCGGGATGAACCCGAGGTGGTCAGCGAGCCAGGCGTGCGCCGGGACGATGTACTTGCCGAGGGTGCGCCCGCCCCACAGTCCGTAGACCACCGACGGCACCGCCGCGAGCAGGTCGATGACGTACGCCACGGGGACGGCGATCCGGCGCGGTGCGTAGTGCGAGATGAACAGCGCGATGCCGAAGGCGAACGGCACGGCGATCACCAGCGCCAGGACGGCGGCCAGCACGGTGCCGAACACGAGCGGCGCGGTGTAGCTGAGGAACGAGTCGTGCGGCGCGTAGGTGCCGGAGGTCTCGTTGAGGCCGGGGATGCCCTCGATCGCGAGGAAGACCACGACACCGGCCAGCGCCGCGAGGATCACCAGTCCGGCGCCGCGCGCCGTACCGGCGAAGAGGGCGTCGCCGCGCCGGCGGTTGCCGGTCTGGATCGCCGGCGACGCCTCCGGATCCTTCAGGGTGGGAGTGGCTGACACGGGTGCTCCTGTGATCTCACTCGGAATGCCGGAAGCGGCGGGCCGAGTTTTCGGCCCGCCGCATCCGATGATGCAGTGTTTCGGACGTTACTTGACGGCGATCTTGTCGACGATCGCTGCGGCTTCCTGCTGCAGCTTGCTGTCGAGCGGCGCCGAGCCGGCCTGCGTCGCCGCGGCCTGCTGGCCCTCGGTCGACACGGCGTAGGACAGGTAGCCCTTGACCAGGTCGGCGTCGGACTGCGTGTCGTAGTGCTGGCAGGCGATGAGGTACGACGTGAGCATCAGCGGGTAGGCGCCCGCGTCGGTGTCCTTGCGGTCCACCTCGATGGCCATGTCGGTGTCGGCCCGGCCCGAGACGCGCGGCGAGTTCGCCAGCACCTGGGCGGCACCCTCGGCGGACGGGGCGTTGTAGCTGTCCCCGACCTTGATCGAGGCGACGCCGAGGTCACCGGCCTGGCTCTCGTCGGCGTAGCCGATGGTGCCGTCGCCGGCCTTGACCGCGGCCACCAGGCCGGAGGTGCCGTCGCCGGCCTCGCCGCCCTTGATCGGCCAGATGCTGTCGGCCGGGTAGGTCCACTTGCCCTCGGCAGCCTGCTCGAGGTAGTCGGTGAAGTTGTTCGTGGTGCCCGAGTCGTCCGAGCGGTGCACGGGCGTGATCGTGGTGCTCGGCAGCTTCGCGTCGGGGTTCTGGTCGGCGATGGCCGGGTCGTTCCACTTGGTGATCTTGCCGGCGAAGATCTCGGCGATCGTCGGCGCGTCGAGCTGGAGGTTGTCGACGCCCTGGACGTTGTAGACCACGGCGATCGGGGACACGTACGCGGGGACCTCGATCGGGTCCTCGCCGCCGCACGCCTCCTTGGCCTTGTCGAGCTCGCCCTCGTCGGTGCTGAGCGCCGAGTCGGAGCCGGCGAACTTGTAGGCGCCGTTGATGAAGTTCTCGCGACCCGTGCCGGAGCCGACCGGGTCGTAGTTCACGGTGGCGCCGCTGTTGGCGCCCTGGAAGCCAGCCTTCCACGCAGCCTGCGCGGACTCCTGGGCGGACGAGCCGCCACCGTTCAGGGTGCCGCTCACCGAGCCACTCGAGCTGCTGTCGGTGCTGGACGACTCGTTGCCGGCGCCACAGGCGGACAGGGCCAGCGTGAGGGCAGCGATCCCGGGCACGATTGCCCGGCGGACGGAAGTGCTCTTCACTTCGTAACTCCTGATGTCTGGGGTGATGACATCAAGGACGCTAGGCAGCGCAGATGGACGGCTTCGGGGGCGTCGGTGAACGAGGAGTGAACTCGAATCGCCCAATCGTCCACAAACCGGCACTGATGAGACGGCGATCACGTGAACAAGGCCGGGATTGCTTGACAGCGGGACCCTGGATCACCGCACGGACTGGATCTCCGTGGCCACCACGGCCCCCTTGCGCACGTGCGCCACGAGCATGCTCCCGGGCTCCAGATCCGGGTCGCGCAGCCCCAGGGCGTCGAACACGGCGGGCAGCACCGGACGGTGGCTGCACAGCACCGCCCCCTCGTCACCGTGCACCAGGTCGTCGACGACCCGCAGCACCTCGTGCGCGGTGGCCGCCTCCTCGCTGAGGGCGTCCTCGAGCTCGAGCTTCCAGCCCGTGACGTCGGCGTACGGCGCCACCGACTCCACGCAGCGCGTCGAGCTGGAGCTGACCACGCGGGTCACGTCGTACGCCGCGAGCACCGGCACCAGGTGTTGGGCCTGCAGCCGCCCGGCGGCCATCAGCGGGCGCAGCCGGTCGTCCTTGCGCCACGCCTTCCGCGAGCGGGCCTGGCCGTGGCGCAGCACCACGAGCGCGTGGGTCTTGCGGCGCCGCCTGGCCGCCTCGCGCAGCGTGTCCACGTCGTGTGGGTAGGTCAGCAGCTCGACCGCCTCGTCGAAGTCCACCCAGCGCACGTCGTCGATCTCGGCGTTGACCAGGTAGCCCGAGACGTCGTCGTCGCCGACCGCCCGGCCCGTCCAGTAGGCGACGCTCTTCATCCGGTCGCCGTTGGGATAGCGCTGCGCGCTCAGCGGTGGCCCGAGCCGGACATGGACGCCGGTCTCCTCGGCCACCTCGCGGACCGCCGCCGCCGTCACGTGCTCGCCCGGGTCGACCTTGCCCTTGGGGAAGGACCAGTCGTCGTACTTGGGGCGATGGACCAGGAGCACGCGCTTCCCGGGACGGAAGACCACGGCGCCGGCGGCGAGCACGTCCCTCTGGGGCATGCCAGTAGTCTCACATCACCCGAGCCCGATCAGGAGAGCCAGTGCCGCAGCGGACAGTCCTCGCGGGCGTCGGCGTGCTCGTGCTCGCCCTCGTCGCCGGTGGCTTCCTGTGGTGGCGCGCCTCCAGCGGCACCGACTTCGAGCGGGCCGTCCACATGGCCCCGCCCGACGCGGAGCGGCTGTCGTGGACCGACTGGGCCGCCGTGCGCACCGAGCTGGGCGCCTCCCTGTCCGCCGACTCCTCGGTGCACGACATGGACGCGTTCCTGAACAAGGCCTACGAGCGCGACCTCAGCCCGTCCTCGGCCCTGCTGGAGTCGGCCGACGTCCTGCAGCAGCAGTTCGGCTTCTCCCCCGCGTCGGTGCAGTGGGAGCTGTTCAGCCAGTCCAAGCAGGGCGCGGTCGTGATGCTGCGGATGCCCGATTCGACCGACTTCGCCTCCCTCGAGACCCACCTGACGGGCCTCGGCTTCACACGGCCGTCCGACGACAAGGGCGTCTGGCTGGGCGGCGGGTCGTTGCTCCCCTCGATCGCGGCCGGGCTGACGCCCGAGCTGCAGTACGTCGCCCTCGACGAGGACGACCACCTGGTGCTGACCAGCGACACCGCCGACTACCTCCACACGGCGATCGGCCACCTCGACGACGGCGGACCCGACGGCCTCGCCGACGTCACCGACGCCTCGGGCGAGCCGCTCGCCGCCTCGGTCTACACCGGTGACTACACCTGCTCGGCGCTCGCGATGAGCCAGGCCGACCCCTCCGACCAGCAGGAGGCCGAGTCGCTGGTCACGCAGGCCGGCAAGGTCAACCCGATCAGCGCCTTCGCGATGTCGGTGCAGCCCTCCGGCCACGTGCTCGTCGTCATGGGCTTCGAGTCCGACGACCAGGCCAGGACCAACGCCGACTCGCGCGCCGCCCTCGCCAGCGGCCCGGCCCCCGGCCAGGGTGGCGACTTCGCCGATCGCTTCAAGCTGGGCAAGGTCGCCGCCGACGGTTCGCTCGTGACGATGGACCTCACCCCGGTGGAGGGCGCCTACGTCCTCTCGGACCTGAGCAGCGGCCCGCTCCTCTTCGCCACCTGCTGACCCGGTCAGGAGAAGCGGCGCAGGCGCAGGCTGTTGCTGACCACGAACACCGACGACAGCGCCATCGCGGCCCCGGCGATCATCGGGTCGAGCAGCCCGGCCGCGGCCAGCGGCAGCGCGGCCACGTTGTAGGCGAACGCCCAGAAGAGGTTGCCCTTGATGGTGCCGAGCGTCCGCCGCGCCAGCCGTACGGCGACCGCCGCCACCCGCAGGTCCCCGCGGACCAGCGTCAGGTCACTGGCCTGGATCGCCACATCGGTCCCGGTGCCCATCGCGAGCCCGAGGTCGGCCTGTGCCAGGGCAGCGGCATCGTTGACACCGTCACCCACCATCGCGACGACCCGGCCCTCGGCCTGCAGGCGGCGGATCTCGTCGACCTTGCCGGAGGGCAGCACCCCGGCGACGACCCGCTCGATGCCCACCTCGGCGGCGATGGCCCGCGCGGCCCGCTCGTGGTCGCCGGTCAGCAGCACCGGCGTCAGGCCCAGCTCGCGCAGCGACCTGACGGCCTCGGCCGAGGTCGGCTTCACCGTGTCAGCCACCGCGAGCACGCCGCGAGCGCGGCCGTCCCACCCGACGAGCACGGCGACGTGTCCGAGCGCCTGGGCCGCGGCGACCGCGGCGACCAGGTCGTCGGGCACGACCAGGCCACGGTCGGCGAACAGCCCGGCGCCCCCGACGACCACGGGGATCCCCGCGACCCGGCCGGTCACCCCGAGCCCCGGCTCGTTGGCGAAGTCCTCGACCGGCTCCGGGGCCGGCACCGCCACCGCGACGGCCCGCGCGACGGGGTGCTCCGAGGCGGCCTCGACGGCCGCAGCGAGCCGGCGTACGTCCTCGACGGAGTCACCGGACGCGGCCACGACGGAGACCAGCGACATCCGGCCGGTGGTGACCGTGCCGGTCTTGTCGAGCACCACGGTGTCGATGCGCCGCGTGGACTCCAGCACCTCCGGTCCGCGGATCAGGATGCCGAGCTGGGCGCCTCGGCCGGTGCCGACCATCAGCGCCGTCGGCGTGGCCAGCCCCAGCGCGCACGGGCAGGCGATGATCAGGACCGCGACGGCCGCCGTGAACGCCTCGGTGGCCGTGCCGCCGGCCAGCAGCCAGCCGGCGAGGGTCAGCAGCGCCAGCACGATCACGACGGGCACGAACACCCCGGAGATCCGGTCGGCCAGCCGCTGGGCCTGCGCCTTGCCGTTCTGGGCCTCCTCGACCAGCCGCGCCATCTGCGCCAGCTGTGTGTCGGTCCCGACGCGCGTCGCGCGCACGACCAGCCGGCCGCCCGCGTTGACGGTCGCGCCCACGACCTCGTCGCCCGGCCCGACCTCGACCGGCACGGACTCGCCGGTCAGCATCGACGCGTCGACGGCCGAGGTGCCGCTCTCCACGACCCCGTCGGTCGCGACCTTCTCCCCCGGCCGCACGACGAAGACGTCACCCGCCACGAGCCGCTCGGCCGGCACCAGCTGCTCGACGCCGTCGCGGAGCACCGTGACCTCCTTGGCCCCGAGCTCCATCAACGCGCGCAGCGCGGCGCCCGCCCGCCGCTTCGACCGCTTCTCGAACCACCGCCCCGCCAGCAGGAACGTCGTCACGACCGCCGCCGCCTCGAGGTAGAGGTGGCCGCCGATGACCAGCGCCACGACCGACCAGGCGTACGCCGACCCGACCCCCACCGACACCAGCGTGTCCATGGTGGTCGTCAGGTGTCGCGCGTTGGCCAGCGCGGCACGGTGGAACGGCAGGCCGGCCCACACCACGACCGGCGTGGTCAGCGCCAGGGACACCCAGCCCGACCCGGGGAACTCCAGGCCCGGCACCATCCCCAGGAGCAGGACCGGGACGCTCAGCACCGCGGCGACCACCAGCCGCCGACGCAGTACGTCGACCTCCGGGGCGTCGTCGGTCTCCGGGCGCGGCAGCGACGCGGCGTACCCCGCCGCCTCGACCGTGGCGACCAGGTCGTCGGTCGTGAGCGTGCCCGGATAGGTGACGCGCGCCCGCTCGGTGGCGTAGTTGACCGTCGCGGTGACGCCCTCGAGCTTGTTGAGCTTGCGCTCGATCCGGTTGGCGCACGACGCGCACGTCATCCCGGAGATCGCGAGCTCGACGTCGGTGCTCATCGGGGGCTCATGTCAGTGCGTAGCCCGCCTCGGTCACGGCAGCCTCGACGCTCGCGCGGTCCAGCTCGTGGCTGCTGGTGACGGTGACGGCACCGGTCTCGAGGACGACGGCGACGTCCTGGACCCCGTCGATCTCGGAGATCTCCTCGGTGACCGAGGCGACGCAGTGGCCGCAGGTCATGCCGGTGACGGTGAAGGTGGTGGAGACAGAAGACATGGATCGCTCCTCAGCGTTGGGTCAGGACCGGACGAGCCGGGCGATGGCGTCGACGGCCTCGGCGACCTTCTCGCGGGCCTCGGCCTCACCGGCCCGGGCGGCGTCGACGACGCAGTGCTGCATGTGCTCCTCGAGCAGGCCGATCGAGACGGCCTGGAGGGCCTTGGTCACGGCGGACACCTGGGTGAGGATGTCGATGCAGTACTTCTCCTCCTCGACCATCCGCTGGAGGCCGCGGGCCTGGCCCTCGATGCGGCGCAGCCGCTTGAGGTAGTCGTCCTTGCGGTGGATGTATCCGTGCTGGTGCTCGTCGTCCGGCATGCCTCGAGGCTACCCCCATGGGGTATGGCGTTCAAGGGCGCGCGGCGGCACCGGCCCGAGAGGAGACGACGGAGAGAAGGGGCGCGGGCTACTGGGCCTGGCGCGGCTGCGGGACGACGCCGAGGATGTCGTCGATCTGACCCTCGGACAGGTGGTCGTCGGACTCGGACGCAGCGATGATCAGGTTGGTGGTGAGCTCCACCTCGCCGAGAAGGTCGGCGTCCTCAAGGGTGACGTCGAACTGGTCGTGCACCTGGACTCCTCGTGACAAGACAACATTGACTCCCCCGTGTGACAAGCCTGCCCGAGCGCCACAACCGCCAAACGCTCTGAACCAAATCTGACCCGTGTGGGTGGTGCCACACCACCCGTCCGGGTCACTCCGCGGGCGGCCGCTGCACAAACGGAACGAGGCCCCACCCCCGAAGGGGTGAGGCCTCGTCACACGAAGACGTCGGACAGGTGCTGCCCGGTCCTCAGGTTCGCGAGATCAGATCGCGCGAACGTTCTCCGCCTGGGGGCCCTTCGGACCCTGGGTGACGTCGAACTCAACCTTCTGGTTCTCATCCAGGGACTTGTAGCCCTGCGTCTGGATGGCCGAGTAGTGCACGAAGACGTCGTCGCCGCCGTCCTCCTGCGCAATGAAGCCGAAACCCTTCTCGGCGTTGAACCACTTAACGGTGCCCTGAGCCATGTGCTCTGTACTCCTATATCGGTGCGATGAGGCCGTCACTTCGACGGCCCCGCATCAGATGCGGTGACACGTCGCTCCGACATGTGGATTTGGAGCCACAAAAACGAAACGCCGTTGGATCACAAACTCCGCGGGCGTCAGACCTGCTGGAACTTGCACCTGTTGCTGGCGTCGACACTAGCAAGGTATGGGCGAGGTTCACGCTTCCGGGACACACTTTCTTCGCCAGAGGCATGAAGGTTCTGCTACGCACGCGTGACAGGCGCGCTAACGACGCCGGTCCGTCGGGGACACGGTCAGCGCGCCAGCTGCTCCCAGGACCGGCCGAACCACCGCTGCACCCGCTCCGCCCCGAACGCCGCCTTGTCCGCGGCCAGCTCGGGCGTCGGCCCCTCCAGCGCCCCCACCGGCATCTCCCCCGGCCGGAAGACCACCTCCACCCGTGCCACCTCGTCGTGGCCGAGCTCGAGGTAGCAGATCCCGCGCCCGTCGTACGTCGCTCCGGCGCTGTCGGAGCGCATCCGTGCGGCGATCGCGTCCGCCACGACCGCCGCCTGACCCTCGGCGAAGACGCCCGCCTTGGGCGTCCCGACACTGGTCACGTCGCCCACGGCGTAGACGTCGGGGAAGCGGGTCTCGAGCGTGAACGGGTCCACGGGCACCCAGCCGTCCTGGGTCAGCCCGGCCTCGACGACGACCGCCGGCGCGCGGTGCACGGGGACGGCCAGGAGCAGGTCGAACGGCAGCTCGCCGCCGTCGGTGAGGACCGCGACCTTCCGCGCCGGGTCGATGCTGTGGACCAGCGTCTCGGGGTGCCAGGCGATGCCGCGCTCCGCGAACGCCGTGAGGATCGCCCGCGAGGCCTGGGGCGACGGCGGGATCGGCGCCGGCAGCGGCATCACCAGCGACACCTCCGAGCGGTCGAGCAGGCCGCGTCGCTCGAGCAGGTCGTGCACGAGGAAGGCGGTCTCACTGGGAGCCGGCGGGCACTTGAACGGGGTGGACGTCACGGCCACCACGACGCGGCCGCCCTCGAAGCGCTCCAGGACCTCGCGGACCGCGAACGCGCCCTCCACCGTGTAGAACTCGTGGCCGCCCTCGACCAGGCCGGGCGTCGCCTCGGGATGCAGGTCCGCGCCCAGCGCGATCACCAGCACGTC
Organism: Nocardioides ginsengisegetis; assembly: GCF_014138045.1. Taxonomy (NCBI): domain Bacteria; kingdom Bacillati; phylum Actinomycetota; class Actinomycetes; order Propionibacteriales; family Nocardioidaceae; genus Nocardioides; species Nocardioides ginsengisegetis. The sequence continues at coordinate 76,242 of NZ_JACGXA010000001.1, read as the reverse complement.
GGCCTCGAGCACCTCGTCGTCGGTCACCACCCGGCGCGCCACCGGGTCGATCGCGCGCACGCTCGCCTGCACGAACCGGACCCCGGGCCGCACCACGTCGCCGTAGCGGTGCACGACGTGCTCGGCGGTCGTCCGGCCGAACATCACGTCGAGCTTGCTGAAGCCGAAGACGAACGCGTCGGCCCGGTCGACCAGGACCAGGTCGAGGGCGTCACCGAACTCCGCGGACAGGCGACTGGCGATCTCGAGGCCCCCGAAGCCCGCGCCCAGGACGACGATGCGCATCCCTGCACGCTAGCGACCCGGGGCACCCCTGGCGCCCCGAATCCTGGGGACGGGTCAGTGCTGGGCGTGCTTCCCGTGCTTGGCGTGCCCGGTCTTGTGCCCGTGCTTGGCCTCGTGCTTGGCCTCGTGCTTGGAGCCGTGCTTGGAGCCGTGCTTGGAGCCGTGCTTCGACTCGTGCTTCGACCCGGGCTTGGTGTGGCCGTAGGCGTGACCGTGCCCGTGGCCGCCGCCCAGGGCGCCGTCGAGCGCCCCCGTGGCGCCGTCGACCACCTGCACGGCGGGTCCGGTGACCGGCGAGCTGGCGCCACCGGTCGCCTGGTCGACGCCATCAGCGACGATCACGACCGGCGGGTGGATGACCCCGGTGATCGGCCCGGCCGTGTGGCCGTTGCCGGGCACGGGCGAAGTCGGGGGTGAGGGGTGGCCTCCGGGCGCGTGGCCGCCCGTGGCCGGACTGCCCACGAAGTGCGCCGCGTGACCGCTCGCGGTCCCGCCCGAGGACGTCGAGGTCGCGGGAGCCGAGGGCGCGGCGGGGGTCGTGGTGGCAGGTCCTGGCGCAGGAGCCTGCGCGTGCGGGCGCGGAAGGCGCTCGAGCACCGTGCCGGGGAGCGGCCCGGATGCGACCGGGACCTCACGGACGAGGTCGGTCAGCTGCCGGCCCGCCTGCGTCACGAGCTGCGGCTGCAGGGCCAGCACGGTCAGGAAGGAGGCGGCGCCGAAGAGCACCCCGCCGTAGGCCAGGCGCTGCTGGCGCGTCGGCTTCGGCCGGTACGACGGCACGCGCACACGCGTCACCACGATCGCCCCTCCCCAGGTCGCTCCGAGTCCTGCAGGGACCCTATGACCGCGGACCCCGCGCGACATCGTCCTTTCGGTCGGCCGGACCGTCCCAATCGGGGGGTGACCGGACCAGACAGGCCCCCGCTCCGTCGCGGAGCGGGGGCCTGCTGGTGTGGTGGATCTGCTGGTCAGCCCTGCTGGGAGATCCGGTCGGTGGCCGTGGGTCCGACCGGGTCGTGGGCGAGGAGGTAGGTGCGGAGCGAGTCGATGTCGAGCCCGCCGACGAGCTTGTTCGCGCCCTCCTTGAAGGTGGTGAAGTTGTCACCGCCGTCGGACATGAAGTTGTTCGCGACGACCCGGTAGGTCGTCCCGTCCACGATCGGCACCATCGGCGTCGCCGCGTCACCGTCGTCGTCGACGAGCACGTCGCCGACGAGGGCGTTGGTGTCGGGGAGCGCGGCGTCCGACTTGTCCCAGGTGTAGCTCAGGCCCGAGACCTGCATGATCTTGTTCGCCGTCTCGTTGGGACCGTTCCACTGCTGGTTGAGCACGGCCTTGATCTGCGCTCCGGTCAGGTCCATGGAGACCACGAAGTTGTTGAACGGCTGGACGGAGAAGGCGGCGCCATAGGTGACGTCGCCGGCGTCGTTCTCCACGAGGTCCGCACGGATGCCGCCGGGGTTCATCAGGGCGATGACGGGTGCCTTGCCGTCGGACACGACCGAGCCGTCCGCCTTCTGGGCGTCCGCGATCAGGTTGCCGAGGGGCGAGTCGCCGCCGTTGGCGTCGGGGGTCTTGACGATCGAGGTGCCGGGCTCGATGTGGCCGATGACCTCGTTGGCGATCGGGGCGACGAGCGTCTTGTAGGTGTCGATGAGCTTGAGGAGGTCGGCCGACGGGGTCACCGAGTCACCGTTGTCGACGATCATGTTCCGGGCGTACGCCGCCGGCCGCACGACGTCGTGCGTCACGGGGTCGATCAGCAGGTGCAGCTTGGTGACCATCCGGCCGAAGGACGCCGCGCTCGTGAGCAGGCGCGGGTTGCCCGCGGGGTCCTGGACGACGCAGTTGTAGGGCTGGTGCGTGTGGCCCGAGACGACCGCGTCGATGGCGGGGCTGAGGTTCTGGGCGATCTCGAGAGCCGGCCCGACCGGACCGGTGCAGTCGTTGTAGGCCGTGGCGTCGGTGGGCGTCAGGCCCTCGTGCAGGAGCACGATGATCGACTCGACGCCCTTCTCCTCCAGCATCGGGACCAGCGCGTTGGCGGTCTCGACCTCGTCCGTGAAGGTGAGGCCCTGGATGCCGGCCTGGCTGACGATCGCGGGGGTTCCCTCGAGCGTCATGCCGATGAAGGCGACCTTCTGCCCGTCGACGTCGAAGATCTTGGTCGCCGGGAAGACTGTGTCCCGCTTGTGCGCGGACGGGTCGCTCCACTTGACGTTGGCGCCGAGGTACTGGAAGTCCGCTCCGTCGAAGCCCTGGTCCGCCGGGCAGGAGTTCTGGCCGTTGGCGCCGTCGGGGCCGTCGGCGAGGCAGCCGCCGTTCTGCATGCGACGCAGCTCGCGCCATCCCTCGTCGAACTCGTGGTTGCCGACCGACGCGACCTGCAGGCCGATCTTGTTCATCGCCTTGATGGTCGGCTCGTCGTGGAAGGCCGCCGAGAGCAGCGGCGAGGCACCGATGAGGTCGCCGGCGGCCACGGTCAACGGGACCGCACCCGCGGCGCGCGAGCTCTTCCTCTCCTGACGGACCAGCTGGGCGAGATAGGCCACCCCACCCGCGGGGGTGTTGTTGATGCGTCCGCTCGAGCTGGTCGACGGCACGGTCTCGAGGTTCCCGTGGAAGTCGTTGAGCGCCAGGAGGTCGAGCTTGACGTAGTCCGTCGCTCCCACCTTCTCCAGGTGGGAGTAGACGCTCCGCGCGTCCGGGTGCGACTGACGGGTGGCCGCTTCGCTCGATCCGGCGATGGCACCGAACCCGAGAGACAGCGACGTGAGCGCGACGACCGAGAGCGCGCTGACACGGCGACCGTTGAGATGCATGTGGAGCTCCTTCCGAGATGGATGCCGGGACCGTATCCCGGCCGACCCCTCACAGCGCCACAAGAACCCCCGGAGCACGGCAGGAACCCCGGACACCGTCCGGAGCCGCCGCATTCGGTCGTCAGGGACCCTGCGTTGTCCCGGGCGTGCTCCCGAACGGGACGAACACGGCCGTGGCGACGATGTCCTCGAGCTCGGCCAGCTGGTCCGCCGACACCCCGGGAAGGTGCTCGGCGTCCAGCACCACGCGGTAGCGACCGACATCCACGATCCAGAGGTCGTGCACCCAGGCTTCCGGCCGCGAGACGTTCCGCTGGTACAGCACCCCGAGGTCCGCGGAGCGCCAGACATTCAGCGTGGCGAGCGCGCAGGCATCCCACACCTGCGCCGCCGGCTGCGACAGGCGGACTCGCCACCCCGGGTAGCCGTCCAGGGTGATCGGCCGGGCGTCGCCCAGCCGCAGGCTGGGCACGTGCCGGAGTGCCGTCAGGAGGTCCTGAGCGGTCGTTCCCGCGCTCACCCAGTGGTCCGCACCGCGGCAGGCGTTGGTGTTCACGGCATCGACGGTCCAGAAGGCGAGCTGCCGATGGGCCAGGCCACTGGCACTCGACTCCGGTCCGTCACCGAGGGCGTCGTACAGCCAGCCATCCGTGCTGAACCCCGGAGGAACCGTGACGACGACGCGCGGGAACCAGGTCGGTGCGCCCAAGAAGTCGGCGACGTAGGGACCGGGGGCGATGTAGTCGTACGAGCGGAGGTCGCTGAGTCGCCCGGGCAGGTCGAGGTGCTTGGTGACCTCCCCCTGGTCGGGCAACAGGTTCATCCGAGGCACGCCGACGGCGAGCAGACCCACCACGAGCATCCCGACGACAGCGGCGAGGCGCCGCCGACGGCGTACCCGCGTCCCGGACGCGGCGTACCGTGCCGGGTCCGGCACCGGAGGCACCACCCCAGCGCCGACCTCGCGCAGCGCGCTACGCACCCTGTTCTCGACGGTCACGTCGGCCTCTTCTCCGTGTGCGCCATCCCTGGGGCGGGATCGTCCAGCAACGTCGCGAGCCGGTGGTGGGCGGCGTTGCTGTGGCTCTTGACGGTGCCGACGGCCATGTCGAGCACCTCGGCGGTCTCGGCCTCCGAGAGGTCCTCGTAGTAGCGCAGCACGATGACCGCCCGCTGCCGCGGAGGGAGCTGGAGGACCGCGCGCCACATGGTGTCGTGCTCGGTCACCCGCTCCTCGTGTCCGGGCACCCCGCGGTCGCCGAGAGTGTCCACGACGCTCTCGGTCGACGACCGGCGCCGCCACCACGAGAGGGTCTGGTTGGCGACGATCCGCTTCGCGTAGGCACCGGGCTGGCTCATCGACTGGATCTGCCGCCAGCGCAGGAACACCTTGACGAGGGCGGTCTGGACGATGTCCTCGGCGCGCTGGTAGTCCCCCGTCATGAGGTACGCCGTCCGGAACAGGGAGGCGTGCTGGGCGCGGACGAACTCCGCGAACTCCTCCTGCTCCGCAAGGTGCATGGCACCTCCTGCTCCCGCACGCTCACTGCACCATGCTTTCCGTGGCCCGGGCAACCCGATCTGCCTGACTCCCTCAACGCCGCGAACCGGCCGGATGGTTCAGTCCGGCCGGCCGCTGGTTCCCTGGACTCAGGTCAGCGAGGTCCGGCGCCGCAGCGAGACGGCCACGACGGCCCCGCCGACGACCAAGGCACCGGTCGCTGCGCCGAGCACGGCGTCCTCGTAGTGGAAGGAGGACGGTCCCGGTGGGGCGTCGTGGACGACCGTGACCGGCGTCCACCGCCCACCCGGGACACCACTCGAGATCTGCTCCGGGTCGTAGGTCGGACCGCCGGAGGGATTGTCGGCGAGGGCCGCGGGGCAGCCGAGCACGACGGTCAGGGCAGCTGCTCCTGTCGCGGCGGCGACACTGCCGAACCTGCGGGTGATGGATGCGTTCATCGGACTGCCTTCCTGTTGCGTGTGTGACCTCCTCAACGCCGTCACGGCACGGTCAGGTTCAGCGCGCGGCCGAACCTCCTGGGGTCTGCGTCTGCGGCCGCGACGGTCCGGTCGCGGCGATCTGCGAAGATACGGCCGCGCGGACGGCGGCACCGGCGTCCCGGGCCTCTGGGGGATCAGGAGATTAGTTCTGACCTGCGTGTTTAGGACTTTCTAGGCGGCGGGGGCCCTCCCGCGCAGAACGCGCCGGCCGCCACGTCAGAACGTCCCTCGTTGCACATCCGGCGCAAGGGTTTGCGCATGGCGTCGGCGTGGGCACCTCGTCGGCACTGGCCATGCGGGAGGACGCGCACTGTTTCGGCCGGTCGCAGGCGCCCCCTTGCTCAACCCGAGGCCGTCCCCGTTGTCGGCTCCCAGCTTCCAGGTGAGCTGCTCGAGCCGGCCTGCGCCATGCGCTCGCGGAGCCAATCGAGGGAGGTCGCCGGACGGGCGCCGGAGCTCGAGGCCACCCCCGATACGTGTCCAACCCGCCGCCCACCAGAGTCGCCGCTGCCGGCCAGCCCTGGTCGCTGCCCCCGAAGGGGTGGTCTTCCCCGGTTCCACTGCGCCACGGCCGGTCGTCTGCCTAGCCTGCCGGCGACCCACCCACCCATGAAGGAGCTTCTCGTGGCACGTCCCTGGCACAAGCTGGTGTTGATCGCGATCCTGGCCATGGTCTCGGCCACGTTCGTCACCGTTCCGGCCCAGGCGGCCACCGTGGACCTCGTCCTGACCCGCACCTCGCCAGCAGACCCGATCACCGGCGACAAGGTCACGTTCACCGGCACCGCCCCCGCCTCCCTGGCCGGCGCCACCGTTGCCCTGCAACGGCGGGTGGGAAAGACAGCCGACTGGGTGAAGGCAGCCGCCACCAAGGTCACCACCGACGGCACCTACGCGCTGTCCGGCGTCGCGACCGGCGTCGGCCTGAACCAGTGGCGGGTCACGGCCACCAAGAACGGATCCGTACACACCTCCAAGGTCGCCAAGACGACCGTGTACGCCTGGTACTACCTCTCCCAGCTCGACACGGTCGATGACGACAGCTTCGGCTCGGACTCGGTAGCCGTGGGCGGGAAGACGTACAGCAAGAGCGTGATGAACAGCTACGACAGCGCGCTGGCGAATGACGGAAACATCGTCTGGGGCGAGTGGAACCTGTCCTACCGGTGCAAGACCCTGAACACCTGGGTCGGGGTCGCGGACTCCTCCGAGTCCGGGTTCGGCGCCGATTTCACCATCTACGTCGACGGCGCCGAGACCGACTTGGGCACCAAGACCCTCGGGCCGGCCACGGCCACCGTGCTGGACGTGAGCACTCGGCTCCGCTTGCGGCTCGAGCTCCAGGGCACCCCGGACACCCAGAAGAACGACCTCGACGGCTACGGCGTGTACGGGAACGCGAAGGTCCTCTGCTCCGGCAAGCCGTGACGTCCATCCCGGGCCCGTCGAACAGGAGAAGCGAATGGTTGACAATTTCACCCCTCTGGTCGCGGTGGTCTCGGCCGATGACGACGACGACCGCATCTGGCCGACCCTGTCCGGACCCGAGGACAAGTTCCCGATCGAGCTGACCGAGGCCGACGGTGACACCGTCGCCTACTTCACCGCGTCGGGCCTGAGCATCATGCGCCTGCCCGCCTCCGGGAAGGACTACGACGAGGTCATCCTCGACGAGCACAAGATCGTCTGCGCCATCACCGACTCCCGGGTTGTCTTCGCGTGCGAGAAGTACGACAAGGGCGGCGGCTGGGCGGGAGTCGGCCTGGCCGGCATGACGGTTGCGGCCGGCGCCAACCTGGTCTCCAAGGCCCGCGCTGCACGCCGCCGGAAGGGCAGCGTCCTGGTCGGGCAGGTGCGGTACTCGTGGATCGCGTACTCCGGCGCCCGCACCGGAAGCTGGTGGTCGAAGGACCAGCTGGCGATCGCCGCGGCGGTGTCGAAGGACGAGGGCGGCGGCGGGCAGGTCATCGTGCTGCAGGCGCCGGCCTCCGGCATCGGGGACTGTCACGAGCTGGCCGCGGAGGTCACCCGGCGCGCGGCTGCTTGGAGGCTTGAGTACGACAAGTTCGCCGGCGCCCGCACCAGGGCCGCGATGGAGGAGCTGAAGACGGCGGAGCGGCTGAAGGGTCGCAAGGGGGCGAAGCAGTACGCGCGGCACGAGCTCATCGGCGGGTACGGGGTCGAGGACTTCACGGCGTTCGCGATGAACAGGAACCTGAACGAGGCTTGGGAAGCGAAGCACGCCACGACATGAACGGCGTGCTGCGCGCCGCATGCAGACCTTTCGGAGGGTGGAGCGTGGGGGTCCCTTTTCGGTTGGACGCGGACGGGTCGAGGATGGTCCTCGACCCGTCCACGCACCGTCCGCGTCCGCCCTAGGGGCGCAGGAGGCCGACCTTCGGGCCGACCCGGCTGCTGTCGCCCTGCAAGTGAGTGGCGTGGTCCGTCAGCAGATTCCCGCTGGCGCCCGGTCGGTCGGGTAGATGATCCACTCGTCGGCGCCCCCGGGGTCGTGCACGGTGAGTGTGCACTCCCCGGACGTGTGCCACTTTGCCGGCTCGCTCACGAAGCCTCCGTTGGGCGTGCCCCCGTACAGCACGATGCCGGCCGGCTTCGCCAGCTCGCCCGCCAACGCGTCCGCGTCGCCCTCCGAGACGCCCGCGAGCCGCGTCTGGCCGGGGTCGTCGGCCATCGCGCTGAGGTCGTCGCTGGTCAGGGTGACAACGGCGTCGGGGTCGAGCGTCTGGTCTTCGACCAGGGCGTAGCCCCAGGAGATCGGTACGCCGATCGAGACCAGGCAGTAGTCGCCGGCCAGCACGAACCCCTTTGGCTCGATCTCGCCCAGGCTCCGGCACACCTGGGACTTGCGGGCGTAGGCGGCAAGGGGTTGAACCACGAGAGACATCCCGACCTCCACGCTGCGGCCCGGGGTCGTGTTCGTCACGGTAAGCGAACCCTGCACCGGTTGGACGAGCTCGGTGTACCCGGGAGGGCTGTTGACCGGATCGGCGGCGAAGTCCGAGGCGGTGAAGTCGTAGGACGCGTCGAGGGTGTAGCCCTCGGTATCGATGAGGGGCAGGTGCCCGGCGATGTTGAACGGCGCCGCCGAGGCCTCGTCTCCCAGCATGATGGGCAGGGCGGCCGACAGCCATGCTGCGGCAACCTCCGGGGTGCTCCGCTGGTCCTTGAGGTCCAGCGTTCCGCCGACTTGGAGGACATCGTTGAACCAGGCCGCACCGCACGGAGGAGTGGCGTCCGCGCCGAAGCAGTAGGTGTAGGCGCGCCCGCCGAAGAAGTCGACCGGCTCCGAGGACCACTCCCGATCGGGTGCTCCGGCGAGCCGCTCCTCCTCGCTGAGCGAGGAGTCGACCGGCTCGAAGAACAGCAGGTGCGCGTCAGACCCGCACTTGCCTGCGGGGCCGTGGTCGAACGAGCTGGACGCACCGATCGAGCCGGACAGGTCGGCCGCCGGTGGCTCCCAGTCCGGCGGGAGTGCTGAGAAGAGGGTGCCGCTGGTGCCCAGTGGACAGCCCTCCAGGTACTCGACACTGCCTTCAGAGATGTCCGCCGAGGTCAGGGTGTCCAGGATCTCCGCGACCCGGCCTGGCGAGGGCTGCGCATCGGGGTCCGCCTCGAACGAGACGGGGGCCGCGAGAGTCAGGTGTGTCTGGGACGACGAGGCGTCGGTCTCGGTGGTGTCGCCCTCGTCGTTTCCGCAGCTCGTGAAGGTGGCCGCAACGAGGAGGCCGGCGGCCACCCGGGTGGCTGTCCGGTGAGGGAGTCGCACGCGCATGACCGTGACACCTTCTAGGAGGGGGCTCCGCGCCCCTGGGCCCAGCCGGTCGAGGCTGGCGCCGCTCACGGTAGGGCACAGGTGCCGCGGGCCGCTGGCGATCGGCGAAGCTAGAGGAGCGCTCCCCCATGCCAGCTGTCGTGCCGCCCCACTCGCGGGCGGTCCCACACGCGGCCCCGCCCGCCGCCGAGCGACTTGGGGGCGGGCGGGGTGCCGTCGTGCACGTGCGGTTGGGCCGGTGGGGCTAGCCGATACGGACTCGAGAGGGGTCCGCGGTCGGCCAGTTCTGCTAGAACGCCGACCCGGCCGGCGTTCGTGGAGAAGTCCAAGAGGGCCATCGTCTACTCAGATTTCGAGGACGTGCTCGGGCAGGGCACCATCGTGGACCTACCCGGGGTCACCCCCGGCACAAACTGGGAGCGGATCCGGGCCAAGGCCAGCGCCTACCTCCGCGACCACGAGGACCGCTTGGCGCTCCGGCGGCTACGTCCAACCATCAGCTCACTCCGGAGGACCTCGCAGCCCTGGAGAAGATGCTGATCGGCTCTGGCGCCGGGACCGAGGCCGACATATCCCGCGCCAAGGAGGAGGCACACGACTCGGGCTCTTCATGCGCTCCCTGGTGGGCCTGGACCGGGAGGCGGCGACCGCGGCGTTCGACCGTTACCTGTCAGATGCGGCGTTCTCGGCCAAACAGCTCCGCTTCGTCCAGCTCATCGTGGAGCATCTGACCGCCAACGGCGTCATGGAGGTCGCCCGACTCTACGAGTCGCCCTTCACCGACAACGCCCCGCAGGGGCCCGACATGATCTTCAGCGAGGAGCAGGTGGCCGGCATCGTCACGGTCCTGCACAAGATCCGCGCTCACGTGCTGCCTGACCTGACGGTTGCGTGACTCCGGGCAGACGGGACGGTGGCGGTCGTGACCAGTCTTGCGCCTTATAGTTCAGGTGGCTCAGGCAGGGGAACTACACGGATGTTCTCCTGAGGTTACTCCCGACTAATCTCCTGATCCCCCGGGCCTCTAGCTCAATTGGCAGAGCAGGAGACTTTTAATCTCTTGGTTGTGGGTTCGAGTCCCACGGGGCCCACCCACCACTTGCGCCACAAGCGCCACGGCCCCCACGCGGGTGTCCAGACATGACCGATCACACACGTAACGCGGGCCTCCGGGCGTAGTTTTTCAGGCATGGGAAACGCGAGCTCGGGCGCGGCGGGCGAGTCGGCCTTCGACCTCTTCGATCGCTGGCTGGCGCACCGCGAGGGTCGCGCCGAGGAGGACCACGACATCGAGCCGCCCATCGAGATCGTGGACGACCCGCTCTTCGACGAGTCCTTCGTCCCCTCCCACCACGAGGAGCTCGCGCTCGAGCCCGACGTCGTCCCCATCCTGGCCCTCCCGCCGGAGCCCGATCCCGAGCCCGATCCCCAGCCGGAGGATCCCGGCCGCGCGGTGTTCGACCTCTTCAACAGCGCACCCGTGACCAGCGCCCCGGGCGCCGAGGAGTCCCGAGGGGCGGTGGCCGCGGAACCGCTGCCCCAGGCCGCCGCCCCGGAGGCCGCACCCGCGGAGCCGGCGGCCCAGTCCGCACCCGAGCCCCCGCCTGCACATGAGCCGGAGCCGGAGCAGGACGTGATCCCCGGCGTGGTGGAGTTCGCGCCCCGCACCGGCACCCGCCGGCTCGTCGCCCTGCTGCTGCTCGTCTGCGTCGCGGCCACCGCCGTCGCCGCGTACGTCGCCTACCTCGACCGCACCACTCCCGCCATCGGCATCGCCGCCGCCCTGGCGCTGCTGACCATGGTGGTCTGGGGCGTGCGGGCGGGCGCCGCGACGGCCCACCTGACGGTGCGTGGCGGCCAGCTCGAGATCGTCCGCGGCGGAGGGCGCAACGTCTTCGACCTCGCCAGCCACTACACCCCGATCGACGTGATCGGGGAACCCGGTGACCGCAACTGGCGGGTGCTGTTCCACCGCCGCAGCATGTCGCCGTTCGTCGTCGACGCCTCGATGGTCGACCCGGCCGAGTTCACCCGGGTCCTGCGCCACTACCGCCCGACGCGCGACTGAGCCGTCAGCTCGTGGCGATCCAGTAGCGCCGCTTGCCGTTGCGGCTGTCCTCGTAGACGCCGCCGTTGGCCTCGATGGTGCCGCGCGACCCGTCGTTGTCCTCGTCGCAGGTGACCAGCGCCCGCTCCAGGCCGAGCCCCTTGGCCTCGATCAGCGCCAGGGCGAGCGCCCGCGAGGCGTGCCCCTGGCGTCGCCGCGAGGGGCGGATCGAGTAGCCGATGTGGCCGCCCTCCTCGAGCAGCCAGTCGTTGAGCTCGTGCCGCAGCGCGAGGAAGCCGATCACCTCGGCCGCGTCCTCGTCACCGTCGGTGATCCAGAAGAAGGAGCAGCGCACCCAGTCCTCGCGGATCGGGTGGCTCGCGGCGCCCAGCAGCCAGGCGACGTACGCCGCGCAGCCGGCCTCGTCGTACGTCGGCGCGGGGTCACCCAGGCCGGAGCCGTGCGGGTAGGCCTCGCCGAACTCCTGCATCGAGGCCGCCCAGGAGGCGTGCCAGCGGACGTCCGGGGTCACGAGCGCGGTCATGGGTCCATTCCACCAGCGCAGCGACCGACGGCCCACCCGTTTTCGGGTCGGCTCAGCCCACGTGGACGCCGCGCTCGCCGGCGTCGGTGAGGCGGGCCTCCTCGGCCGCACGCGCCTCGAGCTCGGCCCGGCGGGTCGTCTCGAGCAGCTCGCGGGCGGCGTCGTAGGCGCCCGGGTCGGAGACCAGGTCGGCGGCGCCACGCTTGAGCCGCGCCAGCGCGCTGCGCGCGAAGATCTGCTGCTCGGTGGTGGTCCGCTCGGAGCGGCCCCGGCCCAGGAACGAGACGAACCAGTGCAGGACCGCGGTGACGCGGTTCTTGAAGCCGGTGATGTAGACGAGGTGCACGGCCAGCCACATCAGCCAGGCGATGACGCCCGTGAGGCGGAGCTTGCCGACCATGGCGACCGCCCGGAAGCGGCTGATGATCGCCATCGAGCCCTTGTCGAAGTACTTGAACGCCGGCTGCGAGGGCTTGCCCTTGATCCGGTGGTCGATCTCCTTGGCGGCGTACTTGGCGCCCTGGATCGCGACCTGCGCGACGCCCGGGAGGTTGTCGAGCGAGATCATGTCCCCGACCACGAACACCTCGGGGTGGCCCGGGAGCGTGAGGTCGGGGTTGACGCTGATCCGCCCGGCGCGGTCGAGCGGGGCGCCGGTCTGCTCGGACAGGGTCTTGCCGAGCGGGCTCGCCTGCACGCCGGCGGCCCAGATCTTGGTGACGGTGTTGATGCGCTCGACGCGGCCGTCCTTGAACTTCATCTCGATGCCGCGCTCGTCGACGTCGGTCACCATCGCGCCGAGGATGACCTCGACGCCGAGCTTCTCGAGCTCCTGCTGCGTCTTGGCGCCGAGCTTGGCACCGAACGGCGGGAGCACCTGCGGGGCCGCGTCGACGAGGACGACGCGCGCGTGCTTGGTGTTGATCCGGCGGAAGTCGCGGCGGAGGGTGCGGTGCGCGAGCTCGGCGATCTGGCCGGCCATCTCCACGCCGGTCGGGCCGGCGCCCACGACCACGAAGGTCAGCAGGTGGTCGACGTCGTCGCCGCGGGTCGCTCCCAGCTCGGCCATCTCGAAGGCGCCGAAGATCCGGCCGCGCAGCTCGAGGGCGTCGTCGATCGACTTCATGCCGGGGGCGAACTCGGCGAACTGGTCGTTGCCGAAGTAGGACTGGCCGGCTCCGGCCGCCACGATCAGCGAGTCGTAGCCGACGACCGTCTCGCGGCCCAGGACCTGCGAGGTGACGGTGCGGGCCTCGAGGTCGATGTCGGTGACCTCGCCGAGCAGGACCCGGGCGTTCTTCTGCGCGCTGAGCACCTCGCGGGTCGGGGGCGCGATCTCGCCCTCGGAGAGGATGCCGGTGGCGACCTGGTAGAGCAGCGGCTGGAAGAGGTGGTGGGTCGTCTTGGCCACCATCGTCACGTCGACGTCGGCCCGGCGCAGCGCCTTGGTCCCGAACAGGCCACCGAACCCGGAGCCGATCACGACGACCTGGTGACGCTCCTGGGATCCGTTCTCCGGCTGGGTGACGGCCATGTCGAACCTTCCTGCATCGAGGGGGTCGACCCGTCAGGGCCGACCCGTGTGTGGTGCCCATTGTTCCGCCGCGCGCCGCCGGTTGACCAATCAGGTGTCCGGCCGCCACGTTCCCACGGCCACAGTGGCCTCCGGGACCGGTGGTGCGAGGGTTGTCCAGACAGACGACAACTTCACTTTCCCGGGGTTTCATTCCCGGATGTCATGGGTAGACGACCGGAGAATGTCGACACCTTCACACATCGGTCCGGAGAAACACTGTGCCGCTCAACCGGCCCGCCCTGTCCTTGGGCTCGGGACCCCGTGGCGTGCAGAACGCACGCCGCTGGGTGGTTGACGCCTGCGCCGACATGGGCCGCGACGAGCTGACCGAGTGCGCCGAGCTGGGGGTCTCCGAGCTCGTCACCAACGCCCTGCTCCACGCCGAGGCACCCATCCAGGTGCGCGTCCGCGGCACCCGTGAGCACCCCCGGGTCGAAGTGCGCGACGGCTCGACGGAGCCGCCCGTCCTGCCGACCGAGGGCATCGACGGCGACGACCTCCTCCTGACCTTCGGCCGCGGCCTGGGCATCGTGGCCCGCTGCGCCACCGCCTGGGGCGCCGACATCGACGACGACGGCAAGGTCGTCTGGTTCACCCCAGCGCCCGAGCCCGGCGAGACGATGGTCGACGGGGTCATCACCGGCCGCATGGAGGGCCCCGACGACGACGTGGCCCACCCCGACGACGTGACGGTGGCGATCGCCGACGTCCCGCTCCGCGACTACCAGCAGTTCCAGCGGCACTACCGCGAGCTGCGCCGCGAGGTCCGCCTGCTGGCGCTCGCGCACGAGGCGGACTACCCGCTCGCCAAGAACCTCTCCGACCTCTTCGGCACCCTCGAGCACGACCTCCGCGAGGGCATGGGGTCCGACCAGATCGAGCTGGCGCTCAGCGCCGGCGACGAGGTCGCCGACATCGAGGTGCGGGTGCACCCCGGCACCGTCGAGCAGATCGCCCGGCTGATCGAGCTGCTCGACCTCGCCGACGCCTTCTGCCGGGCGGAGCGGCTCCTCTCGCTCGCCCGCACCCCCGAGCAGCAGCAGTTCCAGGGCTGGTTCCTCGGCGAGTTCGTCCGCCAGGCCGCCGGCGAGCAGCCGGTCGCGTGGCACGATGCCGCGGTGACCAGCCGACGCAGCAGCGTGTCGTGACCCCACCGCCTCCCCCGCGACTCCTCGTCGCGGCGGCGCTGGGCGGCGCCCTCGGCGCGGTGGCCCGCTGGGCGCTCGGGGAGACCTTCCCCGACACCGCCGGCTTCCCCTGGACCGTCTTCGCCATCAACGTCGCCGGCTCCGCCGCGCTCGCCCTGCTCCCCGCCCTCTCCCCCGTACGTCGCTCCCGCGAGCTGGCCGTCTTCCTCGGTCCCGGCGTGCTGGGCGGCTTCACGACCCTCTCGGCCGCCTCGGAGCAGACGCGGGCGCTCCTGGCCGCCGGTGACACGCTCCTGGCCGGCAGCTACCTGGTCGGCACCCTCGCCGCCTGCCTGGTGGCCGTCGCGCTGGTCTCGCACCTCGCCACGCCCGCCGAGCAGGCGGAGTTCGAGGCCGAGGAGGGCAACGAGTGACCGCGCTCCTCGTCGCGCTGGGCGCGGCCGTCGGCGCCCCGCTGCGCCTCCTGCTCGCGCACACCGTCGACGGCCGCCTGCACCGCGGGACGCTGGCCGCGAACGTCACCGGCTCGTTCCTGCTCGGACTGTTCAGCGCGCTCGGACTGTCGGGCCACGCGATGGCGCTGCTCGGCACGGGCTTCTGCGGCGGCTTCACCACCTACAGCTCGTTCGCCGTCCAGGCGTACGCCGGCGGCCGGCGCGCGGGGTCGACGTACGTCGTCGCAACGGTGGGGCTCTCACTGGCCGCCTGCGCGCTCGGCTTCGCGCTCGGGTGACGGCTCAGCCGTAGCCCAGCTCGTGCAGCCGGTCGTCGTCGATGCCGAAGTGGTGGGCCACCTCGTGCACGACGGTGATCCGCACCTCCTCGACGAGCTCCGCGCGGGACCCGCACATGTCGAGCAGCGGGTTGCGGAAGATGAAGATCCGGTCCGGGAGGTCCATCGTCGGGTCGCCCCAGCGGTCGGTCAGCGCGATCCCGTCGTAGAGGCCCAGCAGGTCGTCGGGCTCGTCCTCCGGCGGCTCGTCCTCGACGAGCACGACCACGTTGTGCACCAGCGAGGCGATCTCGGT
Source organism: Nocardioides ginsengisegetis (assembly GCF_014138045.1). Lineage (NCBI taxonomy): Bacteria > Bacillati > Actinomycetota > Actinomycetes > Propionibacteriales > Nocardioidaceae > Nocardioides > Nocardioides ginsengisegetis. The sequence goes on along the minus strand of NZ_JACGXA010000001.1, from coordinate 60,995 downwards.
GGGGATGCCGTCGAGGGCCTCGTCGACGAGGGCGTCGAAGGCCTTGCGGTCGAGCTCGAGGGGCATGCCCTCATTGTGTCGGGAAATGACAAACGCTCCGGATCTCGGTGAGATCCGGAGCGTTCGCTGTGGCGACCCCGACGGGACTCGAACCCGCGGCCTCCGCCGTGACAGGGCGGCGCGCTAACCAACTGCGCTACGGGGCCAGGATTGGTGGTGCTGTTGCTTCACTTGGTGAAGCGGGTGGAACTCTAACCCATCGTTGCTGCTGTCTCCCAATCGGGACCCAGCAGGCCGATGACCGCACCCCCAACGGGATTCGAACCCGTGCTACCGCCGTGAAAGGGCGACGTCCTAGGCCGCTAGACGATGGGGGCTGGGACTGCCCGGACAGCATAGGGGCGGGCCTCCATCGCCTCCAAAACTGCCCGTTCACCCCGTTTTCGTGGGCTCGTCGAGTCTCGGGTATGGTTTCTCCTCGCTTGGGCAGGTAGCTCAGTTGGTACGAGCGATCGCCTGAAAAGTGATAGGTCGGCGGTTCGACCCCGCCCCTGCCCACAAGCACCGAAGGCCGCGATCCCCCTGGGGTCGCGGCCTTCGTCGTCTCCCTACGGGACGGCGAGGTTCAGCTGGGCCAGCACGTCGCTGAGCACGTCACCCTCCGAGCCGGAGCTCTCGACGGCCCAGCCGTCCGCGGTCTCGGTGCCGCAGCCCACGAGGGTGGTGCCGCGCAGGCAGCCGACGTTGAGCACCTTCACCGACGACACGCGTACGACGGCGGGCAGCCGCCGGGCCTGCTCCACGACCAGCGGGGTGACCAGGGCCAGGGCGCGGTCGGGGGTGGAGACGTCGCCGGACCGGTTCACCACGCCGCTCGCGTCGTACTCGAGCACGACGGTGACCGCCGACCTGGTCAGGTGGACAGTGGTGCGGTCGCCGAGCCCGAGCGGCTTGACCTCGGCGCTGCCGGGCTCGCGCACGACGAGCGAGCTGACCACGGGCCGGAAGTCGGCGCCCGCACCCATCCGTCTGGGCACGGAGAGGTCGAGCTGCGACCGGGCCGTGGGGAAGGTGATGGTCTCGACGAAGTGCATCCGGCCGGCGTCGCCGATCGACACCTCCATCTCGGTGCCGACGGCGTTGACGTCGGTGCCAGGGTCGGACGCGCTCACCGGCGTCTCCTCGGTGGCGACCTGGTAGACCTGCCAGCCGCCCAGCACCAGGAGCACGGTGAGCGTCGCCAGGATGGGCACCATCCAGACGCCGCGGCTGCTTCGCCCGACGGCGCGACGCCGGCCGGCGTGGCTCCCACGCCGCTGACGTCTGACCTGGGGGGCGCGACTCCCCCCTCCCGAGGACGCGCTGTCGGAACGCATTGGCCCGAAGCCTTCCCTCCCACCCCGCGTGACGAAGTATACGGTGACAACCTGTCAAATCGGCTCGTACAGTGGCCTAGGCCACTGGCGCCGACGGGGGACACCGGGTGGCCGCGCCGTCACCACGAGCACGGCCGTCGACACTCGGACCGCGAACCGGCTCTCCTGTCCTGGTTCTCATCACTCGGCCGTCCTTCGGAGTCCCGTCCATGTCGTCCTCCATGTCCCAGACCCGTCCACGCCTGCTCCCCACGTCCGTGCTCCTCGCCGCGATCCTCGCGCTGCTCACCACCTTCCTCACCGGCTCCCCCGCCTCCGCCAAGGTGCCCCCCGCCCTCTACCTGCTCCAGGGCGTCCCCGGCGCCAGCGTCGACATCACCATCGACGGCAAGGCGGTGCAGTCCGGCGTCGCGGCGAAGGACGTCATCGGCCCGGTCGACGTCTCACCGGGCGACCACACGGTCGTGTTCAAGACCGCGGACTGGGAGGTCTCCAGCTCCGTCACCGTGGCGGGCAGCCAGGACGTGGTCGTGCACTGGCCGGCCGACGCGGGCAAGCAGCCGGTCGTCACGGTCTTCGACAACGACGTGGCCCCGGTCCCCAGCGACAAGGGTCGCCTGATGGTGGCGCACACCGCCGTGGTGCCCCCGGCCGACATCACCGCCGGCGGCAAGACGCTGTTCACCAACATCGCCAACGGCGAGTTCGTCAGCGCCGAGGTCCCGGCCACGACGTACAACGTGGCCGTCGTCCCGACCGGTGGCGGCAAGCCGCTCCTCGGCCCGGTCGACCTCGCGATCAAGGCGGGCGCCCTGACCCGGGTCTTCGCCATCGGCGCCCCGCGCGACGGCAGCATGGACGCGATCGTCCAGGTCCTGCCGCTGGAGACCACCAGCGCCACCGGCACCCCGTCGACGGTGGACACCGGATCGGCCGGCTTCGTCCGGCCGGACGGGTCCGTCGACACCGCGCGCCTGGCCTTCTGGACGCGCATGCTGTCGTTGTTCGGCTGGCTCCGCGGGTGGTCCGTGTAGTGAGGGTGCCCCGCACCCTCGCTCCGGGCGCCGTCACGCTCACCGCCCTCGCCGCGCTGCTCACCGGATGCAGCGCGACGGGGGCAGGTGGCGCCCCCGGCGCCGAGGATGCCCCCTCGCCTCCCGCGACCTCCGCCGCCCCGGCGCGCCCCGCGGCCGTGGCGCACGCCGCCGGCAGCCAGGTCCGTCCGGAGGTGCCTCGCCGGGTGACGCTGCCCAGCGGCCGCACCCTGCCCGTCGACCCGGCCGGCACCCGCGCCGACGGCAGCCTCGCGGTCCCCGACGACATCCAGCGCGCCGGCTGGTGGACCGGCGGCTCCCGGCTCGGCGACCCCTACGGCAGCATCGTGCTGGCCGCCCACGTCGACTCCTTCACCCAGGGCGTGGGGCCCGCCGTCGAGCTGCTCAGTGCGCGGCCCGGCGCCCGGATCCACCTGGTGGGGAAGCGGTTGTCCCAGTGGTACCGCGTCTCGTCGGTCCGGCTGGTGCCGCAGGCCGATCTCAGCCGCCAGTCCGTGGTCTTCTCCGGGGCCGGCGACCGGCGCCTCGTCATGGTCACCTGCGGAGGCGTGTACGACGCCTCACGCGGCGGCTACCAGGACAACGTCGTGGTGGTGGCGAGACCGGAGTAGACCGGAGTCGTCCGCTTCGGGATCTTCCCCCGAAGTGGGTGTCGTGGAAATACCCTCGAGGAGCGCACCATGGGCCAGGGAGGGGGCCGCATGATCACGGGGGACGAGCAGCTTGCTGCGCTGGGCCAGGCCGTGATCACGACCGACCCGCTCGGGGTCGTCGTCGCGTGGAACCCCGCCGCCGAGCAGCTCTACGGCTGGACCGCCGAGGAGGCCATCGGCAAGAACATCGCCGAGCTCTGCGTGCCCGACGTGGCCCAGGAGACGGCGGCCGACATCATGGCGGCGCTGCGCGACGGCACGTCCTGGTCGGGCGGCTTCCCCGTGCGCCGCAAGGACGGCAGCATGTTCCCGGCCCTGGTGACCGACGCCGGCATCTACCGCGACGGCGAGGTGGTCGGCGTCGTCGGCGTCTCCACCAACCTCGGCACCGCCCTGCGGCCGCTGCTGGAGCGCTCGACCGACGCGGCCCTCGTGCTCCGCTCGGACGCCGTGATCACCTACGCGAGCCCCGCCGTCGGACAGCTGTTCGGGTGGGACCAGGACACCCTGGTGGGCAGCTCGGTCGTGCCGTTGCTGCATGCAGAAGACCGGCCGGCGCTCGCCCGGCTGCTCGGCAACGTCGTGACCCACCCCGGTGCACACCCGGCGGTCGACGTACGCGTGATGGCCTTCGACGACTGGCGTTGGGCCGAGGCCGCGCTCACCAACCTGCTCGACGACCCCTTCGTGCGCGGGGTCGTCTGCAACCTGCGCGCCAGCCCGGCCCGGGCGGCCCAGGAGCAGGCCGAGACCCGGGCCGAGCAGCTCGAGACCGCGCTGCGCTCGCGGCTGGCCATCGAGCAGGCCAAGGGGTACGTCGCCGCCCAGCTCGGGATCGACCCGGAGGCGTCGTACCCGCTCCTGCGCGGCTACGCACGGTCGCACCACCTGGCCCTGCGCGAGGTGTGCCGCCGCGTCGTGGCGGGTGAGCTGACCCTCGACCAGTGACACCCGACCAGCCCCGATACCACCCGTTCGGGTCATTGGTCGCCACCGGACGCCATTGCTAGTGTCCGACGCACGTTGCCGGTTCCCCTCATCACGGGAGCCCACCACCCCAGACACTGGTGGCTCAACACCACTGTCTGGACGGTATTTGATGCTTCCCCACCAACGACCTTCCCGGACTGCCCTGAGGTCTCGACTCGACCACGCGGCCGTCACGCTGCTCCGCCTCGTCGCGGACCGGCGCTCCTGGAACCTCGAGGCGGCGGCACGCGACCTGCGCGCCCACGTCGACGACGATGCGGCCCTGCACCTGCTGCGGGCCCGGATCTCGCTGGCGATGCTGGAACGTCCGACGCCCACCGACCAGCGCGCTCTGGCCACCCTGGACCGCGCGTTCCGACCGACCTGGTCCGCCCTGCAGCTCGCGGCGGCCGGACCTCGAGGAGTGAACTGATGACGGCAACCGAACCCATGTCCAGCCCGCTCGTCGAGCAGGCCAAGGGCGTGCTGATGCTCCGCTACGGACACGGCTCGTACGAGTCGCTGGCGACCCTTACGCAGTGGTCGCACGAGGCGGGCGTCACGCTCCAGGCCCTGTGCCGGGCCATGGTCAGCGGCATCTGCCAGGGCCGGGTCGGCCCGGAGGACCGGCACGTCGTGCGGTGGCTGGAGCAGCGGCTGCGCGGCGAGCTGCCGGGCCCGGTCGCGCCGCCCGTGCCGGCGCCGCGCGGTGGCGGCGAGGTCGGCCGGAGCAGCCGTCGGTCGGCGCCCGACATCACGATGGTCAAGCGCTGGCGCTACGCCTCCGCCGTGCACGCGGCGCGGGCGCTCGAGACTGGGGTATAGGGGGGAACCCCGCCGGGGGAAACAAATGGGGGGCGAAATCGGGGGATGAAAGCGGGGGGTAGGAGCAGTGCCGCAGGTCGGTCAAGGACCTGCGGTACTGCCTCCCTTGCCACGCGTTGCCACGTCCCGGGCTTGTGAGGCTCAGGCCTCGCCGCGCACCTGACGGGCGGCGAGCCAGGCGTCGAAGCGCCCTGCCGAGGTCCGGAGGTAGTCACGGACCCGGGTCTCGAGCTCGGCGACCTCGTCGCGGAGCCCGAAGAGCTGGTAGTCGGCCAGGCGCTCCGGCGAGCAATCGTGCTGGGAGTCACCGGCCCGGTCGACGGACGCGCCGCAGTCGGGACAGGGCAGGTAGCGGGAGTGGAACATCGGGGGACCTCGCTTCTCGGTGCTGTCGTGAGCATTCCCAGACGGCACACGGCCCAAACGGTCCATTGCTGCCCGCGGGAGCACAGGTCTAGCGTCGACGAGGGCGGGCAGGTGTCAGAGCGGAGGCTCACATGACAGACAACGCAGACCTCGCACGCAGCATCTACGAGGCGTGGAACCAGCGCGACTTCGACCTCATGGCCGACTCCGTGGCACCCGACGGCACCCTCACCGTCGTCGGCACCGGCGACACCTTCACCGGCCAGGAGGGGTCGCGGCAGTACAACCAGATGTGGGCGGACGCCTTCCCCGACGGCACGATCACGATCGACCGGCTGATCTCCTCGGGCGACCAGGTCGTCGTGGAGTTCACCGGACGCGGCACGCACACCGGCACCCTGGTCACGAGCATGGGCGAGATCCCTGCGACCGGGCGCAGCGTCACGCTGCACCTGTGTGACATCGCCGAGTTCAAGGACGGGAAGGTCCGGACCCAACGGACCTACTTCGACACCGGATCGCTCATGTCCCAGCTCGGGCTCGGGGTCGGGCAGGCCGCCGCATCGACGCAGCAGTAGCGCACCACCACTCCCGAACCAGACACGACACCGACACCTGTCACCGCCCGCACCCTGTCCCACCGCCGTACCCGACATCGGGGACGCCGGGTCAAGCGGCTGCGAGCCGCTGCCGCGGCCGCCAGCATGGGGAGTCATGACGACTGCACCCGGCGGCCGCTCCCGCCGTCTCGGAGCCCTGGGCTGCGCGGCCCTCACGGCCGCCGCCCTCGCCTGCGCCAGCACCACCGTCGGCGGTCCTGCCGACGCCGCACCCGCCGGCACCGTCCATCTCCCCGACCTGACCACGGTCATCCCCACCGACTCCTTCTCCATCGTCGACGGTCCGGACGGGCGGGAGTTCCGCTACACGCACCTGGTCTTCAACCGGGGTGAGGGGCCGTTGCGGATCGAGCCGTCCTACTCCGAGGCCGCCGGGACCTACCTCGGCCACCAGCAGCTCATGACCCACGACGCCGGGGACACCTGGACGGTCGTGGACCAGCGCCGGATCGCCGACGCGTTCACCTTCCACGCCGAGCACGGCCACTTCCACTTCCCGCTGGCGACGTTCGGCCTCTTCGAGGTCGCGCCCGGCGGCGGCATCGGGGCGGCGGTGACCATGTCGCCGAAGGTCGGCTTCTGCATCTCCGACTCCTACATCTACGACACCTCGATGGAGCACGCCGGCGTCGGGCACGACTGGTGGGGCACCTGCGCAGATCCGACGACGCTGCGGGGGCTCTCGGTCGGCGGGGCCGACGAGTACGACTACCGCGACCCCGGCCAGTCGGTGCCCCTGGACGGCGTCCCGGACGGCACGTACTGGTTCCGCGCCATGTCCGACCCCAACAACGACTTCGTCGAGTCCGACGAGAGCAACAACGAGACCGACGTGCTGGTGACCCTGTCGCAGGGCACGGTCACCGTCGGGACGACCACCGAGCCGGACACCACGCCCTGCACCAGCGAGCTGGTGTCACCCGCGGGCGGCGACACGGTCTCGGGCACGGTCGCGCTCACCTCGACGACGTCGGCGGGCAACCCGGCGCGCGTGCGCTACCTCGTCGACGGCACCCCGGTCGGGTCCACGACCGCGGGGGCGCCGTACGACGTGGACTGGGCCTCGGGGACGGTCGTCGACGGCCAGCACTGGCTCGCCGCTCGGGTGACCACCGGCGCGGGTCGCGTCTGCACCTCGCCGGTGCGCGCGATCACGGTCGACAACAGCAGCGGCCCGGACCACGCGGGTCCACTGGTCACGTTCACCGACCCCGAGGCGGGGAGCACCGTGGGCGGCCGCGTCGCGGTCGCGGTCAGGGCGGTCGACGCGAGCGGGGTCGACCACGTGCAGTTCCTGCTGGACGGGAAGCCCCTCAAGGCGGCCCGCACCGCACCGCCGTACACGGTCATCTGGAACAGCCGCGAGACGACCCCCGGGACGCACCACCTCGGCGCCCGGGCCGTCGACACCCGGGGCAACGCCACGACGAGGACCATCCGGGTCGACGTCGTGCCCACCACCCCGCCGAAGCCGCTCAGCATCGACGCGTCCGTCGTCGCCCGCGGCTCCGACAGCCTGACCACGCCGAAGCTGTCCACCTCCTACCGGCGCGAGGTGCTGCTCGCCCTCGTCTCGTACGACGGTCCCGCGGGCGCAGACGGCCAGTCGGCGCAGGTGTCGGGGGCCGGCCTGACCTGGCACCTCGTCAAGCGGAGCAGCTCGCAGTCCGGCGTCTCAGAGATCTGGGCGGCCCGGACGACCGCGCGGGTCAGCTCGCGGACGGTCACGGCAACCCCGGCGTCGCCCGGCTACGACGGGATGCTCAGCGTCGTCTCGGTGCGCAACGGCGCCCGGGTCGGCGTCGCCGCAGCGGCCGGTGCGCCCAGCGGGGCACCGGACTTCTACGTCCCCGCCGTCCAGGAGGGATCGCTCGTCTTCGCCGCGGGCAACGACTGGGACGCCGCCGTCGCGCGAACCCCGGTGTCGAACCAGGTCGTGCGCCGGCAGTGGCTGGACACGGCCGCGGGCGACACGTTCTGGGTGCAGGCGCTCAAGCGCCCCACGACGGCACACCGTCTCGTCACGATCCGCGACACCGCACCCACCGCCGACCAGTGGAACTACGTCGGCGTCGAGGTCGTGGCCCGGCACTGATCCCTCCGTTGCCCGTGGGGCGTGGCGCACCCCACGTCGGACTTTCCTTGTGTGAATAAGTAGTAATGTGATCGACTTCGGTTGTTTTGTTTACTACTGCCCCGTACGACAGGAGCTCACGCATGGCAACCGGACCGGCCTCACCCCGAAAGGTCGCTCTGGCCTCAGCGGTCGGCGCGACCATCGAGTGGTACGACTTCTTCCTCTACGGCACGGCCGCCGGCCTCGTCTTCGGCAAGCTCTTCTTCAACGGCCTCGACGGCCCGGCCGCCCAGTTCGCGGCGTTCGGCACCTTCGCGGTGGGCTTCATCGCCCGACCCATCGGCGGCTTCCTCTTCGGCCACTTCGGGGACCGGATCGGCCGCAAGAAGATGCTGATCTGGACGCTGGCGATCATGGGCCTCGGCACCGCCGCGATCGGCCTGCTCCCGTCGTACGACCGGATCGGCGTGTGGGCACCGGTCCTCCTCATCGTGCTGCGGGTGCTCCAGGGCATCGGCGTGGGCGGCGAGTACGGCGGCGCCGTGCTGCTCGCTGTCGAGTTCGCCCCCCAGGGCCGTCGCGGCTTCTTCGGCAGCTTCGCCCACATCGGCGTGCCCGGCGGGCTCTTCCTCGCCTCGGGCGCGTTCGCCCTGGCGAGCCGCCTGCCCGACGACGCGTTCCTGGCCTGGGGCTGGCGCGCCTGCTTCCTGGTCAGCGTGGTCCTGCTCGCGATCGGCGCCTGGATCCGGATGAGCGTCATGGAGACGCCGGCCTTCGCGCAGGTGCAGGAGGAGAAGCAGGTCTCGGCGATGCCCGTCGGCCAGCTGCTCCGCCGCCAGCCCCGCCGGCTGCTGCTCGGCATGGGCACCCGCTTCATCGAGGGCTTCACCTTCAACTTCTTCTCGGTCTACCTGCTGGCCTACGCCGTGACCACCGTCGGCGTCTCCAAGCAGACCGTCCTCTACTCGATCATGGCCGGCGCCGCCCTCGGCGTCGGGCTCGTGGTCGTGTCCGGCCGGTTGAGCGACCGGTTCGGCCGCAAGACGATCTACAACGCGGGCACCGTGGTCGCGCTGCTCTTCGCGTTCCCCGCCGCCTGGCTCGTGCAGACCGGCCAGACCTGGGCAGTGGCCGCGACCTTCATCGGCGGGCTGGGCGTCATCTACGGCGTCGTCTACGGCCCCCTGGCCGCGTTCTGGAGCGAGCTGTTCGACACGCGCTACCGCTACACGGCGCTCAGCACGCTCTACCAGATGTCCGGCATCGTCGCCTCGGGCTTCACGCCGCTCATCGCCGCCTGGCTGGTCTCCCGCGGGGGTGGAGATCTCTGGCTGGTGGCGACGTACAACGTCGGCGTGGCGCTCGTCAGCCTGGTGTGCGCGCGGTTCCTGCCCGAGACACTCGGTCGGGACCTGCAGGTCGACGAGGCGGCCGAGCCGAACTCGGCGACCGCACCGCGGCACCGGGAGACGGTCGCCGCCTGAAGCAGCGGCACGGCCGGACATCACGAGGGGCGGACCAGGGGTCCGCCCCTCGTTGGCATTTCGCCCGCTGTCGCCCGCTGTCGCCCGCTGTCGCCCGCTGTCGCCCGCTTCGCGGGCGGGTTGCCGCTGCGCGGGGCAGCCTCCCCGGGAGGTCGGGCTTCGGGGTGGGGCCGACGGGGCGCTCCCACGGTCCCCTCGCGAGTCCCTGGGGTCGCCGTGTCGCCGCTACAGGCGGTTTCCCTTCCGTGTTCGCCGTCGGCGGCGCCACGCCGACCTTTTACGGGACCTCGCGAGGGGCCCGCGTGCTCACCCCGCCGTCCCCGGGCCGTCCCCGGGCTCTCGGGCGGGCGGGGAACAAGGTCGGTTGACCACTCAGGTTGCACTGCCGCAGGACAGGGGACATTCCGCGTCAGCGCGGAACGGGTCACTGGGCGACCCTTGACCCCCGCCCGCCCGGGAGCCGGGCGGCGAGCCGTGGGGACGGGCGGGCGCGCACGCGGCGACGATGCGAGGTCCCGTCAAAGGGAGGCGCGGCGCCGCCCAGCGGCGGCCCGGCAGGAAACCCACGCCGTGGCGAGCGACGCGGCGAGCATAGGGACTCGCATCGTCGACGTGGGAGCGACCGTCCGGCCCCACCCCACCCCGCGCCGAGACTGTCCCGGGAAGGCAGCCCCGCGCAGCGGCAACCCGCCCGCGAAGCGGGCGACAGGCTGAGTCGACGTACTCATCTGGACCTGAGCACGGTTTCGCTCCCCCGCAGGGCCTCCGTCGGGCCCAATGAGCGCATGCCTCGCTACGCCGACCCCACCCGCTGCCCGGACTGTGGCTTCCTGCTGCCCGTCGACCCCGACGCCTGCCCGCAGTGCCGGCTGCCGCTCCGCCACCCGCTCGCGAGCCAACTCTTCGCCACGCTCACCTCGGCCGACCAGCTGCTCGCCGACCTGCGCGCCACGATCGACCTGGCCCCGGCCCTCGCCGTCACCCCCGTTCCCCTGCCCGAGGACGCGCCGCCCGCGGCCCGCCGCCGCGGGCTCACGGGCGCGTCGGTGCCCCGGATCCTGCTGAGCCTCGGCGCGCTGTGCCTGCTGGTGGCCGCCATCACGTTCCTCGCGGTCGCGTGGTCGTGGCTCGGTGTCGGTGGGCGTACGACGATCCTCGTCGCCCTGACCCTCCTCAGCGGCGTACTCGGCAACCGCCTCGCCCGGCGCGACCTGCGGGTGGCCGGTGAGGCGCTGACCGTCGTGGCGTTCGGCCTGCTGGCCCTCGACGTGGTCGGCGCCGACAACGCCGGCTGGCTCGGCGACCTCGATGTGCACGGCCTGACGCTGGCCGTCGGTCTGGTGCTGGGTGCGAGCGCGCTGGCGATGGTGGTCGTCGACCGCGCCGGTCTCGTCGCGACGCAGATCGTCGCGGCGTTCGGGCTGTCCGTGGCCGGTGTCGGTGCCCTGGGCTCGACCGTGCACGACCACGTCGTCGCCGTCGTGGTGACCCTCGCGGCCACCACCCTGGCGGTGCTCGGCCGCCGCGTCGGGGCCGCGGCGCTCTCCGTCGCCTCGGTCGCGGTCGCCGGCACGTGGTGGACCGGGCTCGCCCTGTCCGGGCTCTCCGACGCCAGCGACCACGCGTCCGTGCGCGCGCTGTGGCTCGACGGGCACGCCGGCGGCCTCGTGTCCGCGGCGCTGCTCGCCCTGCTCCCTCTCGCCTTCCGACCGAGCCGGGTGGTCGCCAACGCGGCGGCGGCCGTCGCCGCGGTGCTCGCCAGCACCGTCGTGGCCCTGCCGACGCTCGCCGAGGGCATGACGCGGATGGCCCTGACCTGCCTGGTCGCCGTGCTCGTGTGGTCGGGGGTCGCGGCCGTCGTACGGCGTGAGCGGCTGGCCGTGCCGCTGGCCCCGCTGGCCCTCGCCGCCCTCGGCGTTCTCGCGGGTGCCCTCGAGCTCGTCGCGTTCGCGGCGGACAACGTGGTGTCCGCGGGTGACGCCTTCACCCGCACCGCGGGCGTCCGGCTGGTCGCCGCGACACCGGAGACGCACCGGTTGCTGCTCGTCCCGCTGGTCCTCGGGCTGGTGGTGGCCGTCGCGGCGACGGCCGAGCCCCGGCAGCGCCGGACGGTGGGCCTGGCCGCCGTCCCCGTCGTCGCGCTCGCCGCCACCACGACCCTCGCGCTCTTCGCGGTCCCGCTCTGGACGGTCGTCGCCTGCCTCTCGGCCGTCGGGCTCGTCCTCGTCGCCGACGGCGTACGCCGGGCGGGTGGCCGGGGCGCGCAGCAGACGGCCGTCGGTGGGCTGGTGGCCCTGCTCGGCGTGGGTGCCGCACTGCCGAGCGCCGGCCTCACCGCGGCCGCCACGGCGGTGGTCGTGGCCGGGGCCGCCTGGTGCCTGCTGCGCGGCGCCTTCCCCGGCGGCGAGACCGCGGCCGGTGCCGTCCTGCCGCTGTCGCTGGCCGGGCTGGCCTGGTCGCTGGCCGAGGCGGTCTCGGTGGACACCGCCTACCGCGCCGCGCCGGTCCTCGTGGTCGTCGGGCTGCTCGCGATCGCCCTGCCCCGGGTCGAGATCGAGGCAGCCGCCACCCTGGCCGTGCTGCTCGTCGCGCCGCCCGCGATCGAGGCGGCCAGCCGACCCAACACCTCGCTCGCGCTGCACCTCACGCTCGCCGGCGCCCTGGTCACCGCGACCGCGCTGGTGCACCCGTCGCGCCGTCCGGTGGCGTGGCTCGGCGGCCTGCTGCTCGCCGCCGCCACGTGGGTGCGGCTGGCCGACCTCGGCGTCACGGCCCCCGAGGCCTACACCCTGCCGAGCGCCGTCGCACTCGTGCTGGTCGGCCTGTGGCGGCTGCGCCGACTGCCCGACAGCAGCACGGCCACCGCCCTGGCGCCCGGCCTGGTGCTCGCCACCACGCCGTCGCTGCTGTGGCTGGTGACGGGTGACCCGATCTCGTGGCGGGCGGTCCTGCTCGGGCTGGGCTGCCTCGCGCTGGTCCTCATCGGGGTGCGGCTGCGGTGGGGCTCGCCGCTGGTGGTCGGCGGACTGGTCGGCGGGCTGCTCGCCCTGCGCGAGGTGGCGCCGTACACCGGGAACACGCCGCAGTGGGTGCTGATCGGGCTGGCGGGGACCCTGCTGACCGTCGTCGGGGTGACGTGGGAGAGCCGCCTGCACGACCTCCGCCAGGCCACGGCGTACCTCGCCCGGCTCCGGTGACAGCCCGGTGACAGCGCGAGGGGCGAGCCGGACGGCTCGCCCCTCGCGGGTGTCCTGCGGAGTCGTCAGCCGGTGACGACCGTGACCCGCTTGGACTTGTAGGTGCCGTTGTCGGTCACGACCAAGGAGTACAGCGTGACCTTGGTGCCCGGCTTGTACTGCTTGTCGAGCACCGTGTTGAGGCGACCCAGGCTGTTGAGCTCACCCGAGAACACCTGGACGGCCTTGCCGTCGACGACGCGGAAGACCTTGACGCCGGCGTGCGGCGCCGCGGGCAGGGTGTCGACCTTGGCGCGGACGCGGCCGTCGCTGGCCGGCAGCGCCTTGAGGCCCACGCGGGTGTCGTCGTTGACGATGGTGCCGCGCGCGGTGCCGTCGGCGATGGTGCCGAAGCCCGGCGAGCCGAGCGTCAGGGACAGCGACTCGTCGTCCTCGCGGACCTTGTCCGAGATGACCGGCACGCTGATCGTGGCCGTCTTCTGGCCGGCCGGGATGGTGACCTCGCCGCTCGTGGCGGTGTAGTCCTTGCCGGCCTTGGCGGTGCCGTCAGCGGTCCCGTAGGTGACCGTGACGTCCTTGCCGGACGTGCTGTCCAGCGTCACCGGGAACTTCAGCGTCGCGCCGCTGTTGCCCTCGGAGACCCGGGCGTTGCCGACCGAGACCGCCGGCGCGGTGGGCTCGAGGTCGAACTCGTCACTGGCCTTCGTGTGGCCGGTGGCCGCGTCGACCTTGCCGACGGTGATGTCGTCGAGGAAGTACTGGCCGTTCATCTGGGTGTCGGTGCCGCTGCCACCCACGAGGAACGACAGGCCACCGCCGTCGGCGTTGCCATCGGGGGTGTTGTTGACGATCGTCGCGTCCGGGTGGGCGACGAGGTAGTCGTCCAGCGTCACGCTCTGCTGCGGGCCCGGGTCGCCGTTGACGCCCCAGACACCCTCGGCCGCGTGCCACTTCTGCCACGCGTTCTGCTGCACCGCACCGTTGTTGGCCGGGTAGTAGAACAGGCTGGTGTCGCGCTGGCCGTCGCCGTCGTCGTCGAGGCTCAGGCGGGCGTAGACCGGCTGCTGCGGGGTCGCGTTGCCGCTGTTGGGCCGCTGGTAGGTGCCGAAGTCGAGCGTGCGCAGGTCGCGCAGCCGGGTGCCGTCGTACTGCGCGGTGCGGAAGAGCTCCACGCGGTCGGGGTTGGTGTCGTTGGACAGCGTCATCCGCAGGCTGCCCCCACCGGACGGCGGGTTGCCGGGACCCTCGACGAACTGCTGGTCGGAGGTCAGGTAGTTGACGTTGTCGTAGGCCTGCGACGCCCAGCCCTGGGCGTGCCCGGGCTCGACCGTCTGCTGGCTCGTCGCACCGCTGGTCTCGCTGTCCGGACCGAAGTCGAACAGCGTGTCCACGCCGGCCTGGCCCACGATGACCCGGTCGACGTCGTAGCGGCCGTTGTTCTGCGGGTCGGCGTTGCCGGCGTCGTTGCCGCCGGTGACGAGCGCGAGGGCACCGCCGTCGGGCTTGCCCGCGTCGTTGTTCACGAGCTTGGCGCCGGGGTTGTCGCTGGCGTACTGGGCGAGCGTCGTCGTCGCGCCCGGACCGCCGTCGCCGTCGACGCTGATCTTGCCGCTGTCGACGTCCCAGTCCTGCCACTGGCCGTTGGCGACCGGGTGCCCGGCGCGGTCGACGTTGTTGGCCGGGAAGAAGTACAGGCTGTGGTCACGCTCGTTGTCGCCGTTGGTGTCGACGTTGAGCCGCAGGTACGTCGGCTGCCGGAGGTCGCCGGTGCCGGAGGTGCGCTTGGCGTACGTCGAGTACTCCAGGCGGGTCAGCTCGGAGAGGGCGGTCCCGTCGTACTTCGGGGTCCGGTAGAGCTCCGTCTGCACCGTGGACTGCCCGATCTCGATCTGGTGGCTGCCCGTGCCGAACGGCGTGCGCTGCGGCCCGTCGACCTCCGACTGCTGGGGGTCGAGGTCGGCGCCGCCACTGCTCGCCTCGTAGGCCTGCTCGACCCAGTCGGCGTGGCCGGTGATGGTGGACGTGGGCTGGGGGTCACCGTCCGCGAAGGCGGGGACGGTGACGCCGGCGATGACCAGCGACCCGACTGCGAGCACGCTCAGGCGGCTGCGAAGGGGGGAAGTCATGGATCTCCTTGCTGTCGGTGGATCTGCGGTCACCTCCACCCCTAACACACCTCGTGACGACACTTCGAGCGCGGTTGTGAGCCATGTCACGCACCTCGCGGGACTCGCCACGCCGTCGTCGCCGGGGATCCTCCGGGTGTTCACCGCGAGGTCCGACGCCCTGCACATGGTCGAGCGCATGTCATCTCGGAACATCTCGGGCGCCGCCGCCCTCCTCCTCGGCGCGGCCCTCGTCGCCCCCCTCCACCCCGCGGCCGCGCAGGCCGCCACCGACAAGCCGACGTTCGACCTGCAGGCACACCGCGGCGGCATCGGCCTCACGGTCGAGAGCACGCTCGCGTCGTTCGACAAGGCGATCCGGCTGGGGGTCAGCACCCTCGAGCTCGACGTCCAGATCACCGAGGACGGCGAGGCCGTCGTCACCCACGACCGGAAGGTCAACGGCTCGAAGTGCCAGGACACCGGTCCGGCGACGCCGGGCGACCCGGAGTACCCCTACGTCGGCAAGTACGTGAACACGCTGAGCCTCGCCCAGGTGCGCACGCTGGACTGCGGCAGCCAGACGCTGCCGGACTTTCCCGGGCAGCAGGCCTCCCCCGGCGAGCGGATGCCGCTGCTCAGCGAGGTCTTCGACCTCGTGAAGGCCTACCACGCCAACGGGCTCAAGCTGAATGTCGAGACCAAGGTCGAGGCCGGCGCCCCCAGCGAGACCGCACCGATGGAGAAGTTCGTGCAGGTCACCGACCACGAGATCCGGGCCGCCGACATCGCGCCCCAGGTCACGATCCAGAGCTTCGACTGGAGCTCGCTGATGCGGATGAAGCAGGTCGACCCGCGGCTGCCGCTGGTGGCCCTGACCAACTACGACTTCCTCCAGGTCGACCAGCCCGGCAAGTCGCCGTGGCTCGGCGGCCTTGACATCGACGACTTCGACGACGACCCGATCAAGGCGATCGACTCGTTCGGCGCCTCGGCGTTCTCGCCGGTGCACGGCTTCCCGCAGAACGGCAAGGTCACCGACCCCGGCTACCAGCCCTACGTCACCAGGGCGATGGTCGACGAGGCGCACGCCGCCGGGATCAAGGTCATCCCGTGGACCGTCGACGACAAGCCCACGATGAACAAGCTCATCGACGACGGCGTGGACGGGATGATCACCGACTACCCCGACCGGCTCCGCGAGGTCCTCGCCGACCGCGGCTTCGCCCTCCCCCGTGCCTACGGCACGGCCCGCCAGGCCCAGCCCCTGCAGCAGGCGCACGCGCACAACGACTACGAGCACACCCACCCGCTGACCGACGCCCTCGACCACGGCTTCACCAGCGTCGAGGCCGACGTCTGGCTCGTCGACGGCCAGCTGCTCGTCGCCCACGACCGCGACCAGGTCGTCCCGGGCCGGACCCTCGAGAGCCTCTACCTCTCCCCGCTCGAGGCGCGCCGGAAGATGAACGGCGGCACGGAGTACCCCGGCTGGCACGGCACCTTCCAGCTGCTCGTCGACGTGAAGTCCGACGCGTCGACGACCTGGCCGGCCATCGACCGGGTGCTGCGCGAGCACCCCAACCTGATGACGACGTACACCCCCTCGACGACGCAGCAGGGCGCCGTCACCGCCGTCATCAGCGGCAACCGTGACCGCGCGGCCATGCTCGCCCAGCCCACGCGGTACGCCGGCTACGACGGCCGCCTCGCCGACCTCGACCAGGGCACGTCCCCCTCGTTCATGCCGCTGGTCAGCGACAACTGGACCAACACCTTCACGTGGGACGGCGCCGGCCCGATGCCGGCCGCCGAGGAGCAGAAGCTGCGCGACATCGTCGCCCGCGCACACCAGCACGGCTACCGGCTGCGGTTCTGGGCGACCAACGACGTCGCCGGCGCGTCCCGCGATGCGCTGTGGACCGAGCTCGTGAAGGTCGGCGTCGACCAGATCAACACCGACGACCTCGCCGGCCTGCAGAAGTTCCTCGCCCGATGACCGGCCGGAGGAGGACCCTGCAACGCAGCGCGGCCGCCTTCGTCTGCGGCGTCGCCGTCGCGGCCGCGGGCACCACCGGGACCGTGGCTCCCGCGCTGGCCGGCACGTCCGGCGCCCACCTGGACCTCGGGCCGGCCGACCTGCCCGAGTCGCGCACCACCACGACCCTCCAGCCCGGGGTCACGCTGACGCGGATCACCCGCGGGGGCACGGATCCGAGCCTGCGCTGGACGGAGGAGGCCGCCATCCCGGCGACCAGCACGTCCCCCGACCCGGACGCGCCACCCAAGGCGATCTCCGACGAGGCCAGCGCGCGTGCGGAGGCCGACCGGCTGACCGCCAAGGGTTTCGCAGCCCGGGTCGAGCGGGTGCGCCAGCCGCAGACCGCGGACGTCGCGGCCGGCGTCCTGGGCTACCGGGTGCGCGTCGGCAGCTTCACCACGAAGGCCGACGCGGACGCCGAGAAGGCCCGCCTGGCGGCGGCCGGCGAGACGGCCTCGTCGGTCTACACCGGCTGGGACGGCGACGCCTCGGACCGCGGTCCGTGGCACGTCAACGTCCTGCGCATCGACCCGCGCACGTTCTCGGGCCACCTGGGCGGGTCGTTCGGGCCCGACCTCTACCAGCGGGAGAGGACCTCGGACCTGGCCGCCGCCGGCGGCGCCACGGCCGCGATCAACTCCGGCTTCTTCGTGCTCGATCCCGCCGCCGGCGCGCCCGGCGACCCGGCGGGTGCCGGCGTCTACGACGGCCGGATCGTCTCGGAGTCCACCGACGACCGCCCGGCGCTCGTGCTGCACGACGACGCCCGCGGGAGCGCCGTACGACGTCTGACGTGGGGTGGGACCGTCGAGGTCGACGGGCGATCCCTCGACCTCGACGGCATGGACCGGGTTCCGGGCCTGATCCGCAACTGCGGCGGCGACGCGACCGACGCCCCGACGGACCTGCCGCTGCACGACGTCACGTGCGCGGACGGGAGTGAGCTGGTGGCGTTCACCCGGGAGTACGCCGCGTCCACGCCGCAGGGCCCCGGGCGCGAGGTCGTCGTCGAGAAGGGCGCCATCACCGCGGTGCGCGACTCCCGCGGCACCGCCCTCGCCCCCGGCCAGACGGCCCTCCAGGCGACCGGGGACGACGTGTCGCTCCTCGCAGGGGTCAGGGTCGGCGACGAGGTCTCGCTCCACCCCCGGCTGGAGTCCGGCGGCCGGCCGGTCGCGACGCCGCGCGGCACCACCATCACCAACGGCGGGCCGCTGCTCGTCCGCGACGGGAAGATCGACATCACCCAGAAGCGCGACGGCTTCGTCCACCCGGGCGACCCGAGCTTCCAGTACGGCTGGTTCATCAAGCGCAACCCGCGCACCATCGCGGGGATCGACGGGCAGGGCCGCACCGTGCTCATCACCGTCGACGGGCGCACCGACCAGGACCTCGGGCTCTCCGGACCCGAGGCCGCCGCGGTGGCGAAGTCGCTGGGGCTCGTCGACGCGATCAACCTCGACGGCGGCGGCTCGACCACGATGGTGGTCGACGGCCAGGTCATCTCGCACCCCTCGGACGCCACCGGGGAGCGACCGGTCGGGGACGCGCTGCTGATCCGTCCCTGACCATCGCAACAACGCAGCGGCGGTGACCCACGTGGGTCACCGCCGCTGCTCGTCTCACCGGGTTTCGAGGCTCAGGCCCCCAGGGGGCCTTCGCACCTCAACCAGCGGTCAACCGGCGGCGCCGAGTCGGACGTCGTCGACGTGCACGCCGTCCCAGCCGGAGGTCGAGGAGCACAGCGGCCCACCGATCGCCGAGCAGAGGGAGTCGGAGGTGAAGTGGAAGCGGACCTGGACGTTCCCCGCCGGGGCGGTGAACTTCAGGGCGTAGCGCGACCAGCCCGGGGCAGCGGGGTTCTTGCCGGAGAACTCCGCCAGCTGCTTCCACGTCGTCCCGTCGGAGGACCACTCGACCGAGACCGGGTCGAAGCCGCCCTCGGTGTCCATCTTCATCCACCACTCCACGACCGTCGCGCCGCCGGTCCCGGCCGTGGCCGGGGAGGTCAGCGAGGCGTCCATGTTGTCGACGTAGCCCGTGGGGCCGGCGATGGCCCAGGCCTGGCCGGAGTCGTCCGAGGCCGCGTCGGCACCGTGTCCGGGTGAGCCCTGCGACCACGTCAGCGGAACGCCGTCGGCGGTCCAGGACTGGGCGCCGTTCTCGAAGTCCCAGTGGGCGTACTCGTGGCCGATGGTCGGGGTCGGCGGCGGGCCCGGGTCGACCGGGACCGGGATCCGCTTGGCGAAGTCGTAGGTCCACACGCCGCGGCCGAACATCGCCAGGACCGCCTTGTTGGGGTTGCCCGGCTTGGTCGTGATGCTCGCGACCGGCGCGGACGGCAGGCCGCCGAGACGGGCGAACTTCGGTGTCGACTGCGTGACCCCGCGCGGGCCCGAGGCGAACGCCCCGACGTCCGTGGCGACGAGCAGCTGCTTGCCGCGGATCGAGACCCACGTCGCCGGCGCGTCCGGCAGGTTGCCGGTCGCGTTGCGGA
Source organism: Nocardioides ginsengisegetis (assembly GCF_014138045.1). Classification (NCBI taxonomy): domain Bacteria; kingdom Bacillati; phylum Actinomycetota; class Actinomycetes; order Propionibacteriales; family Nocardioidaceae; genus Nocardioides; species Nocardioides ginsengisegetis. The sequence goes on along the minus strand of NZ_JACGXA010000001.1, from coordinate 41,730 downwards.
ACGTGCGACCGCCGTCCTTCGAGACGAACAGGTGGCCGGTGCCGATCTGCTTGTTGGCGTCGCCCACCGCACCCGGCGGCAGCCAGCGCCGCGTGTAGCCACCGAGGGTCACGAAGACGTGCTTCTTGTCCTTCGGGTCGATGGCGACCGACGTGATGTAGCGGTTGGGCAGGCCCTTGGCGGGCACGACGTGCCAGCCGTCGGCCTTGCCCTTCTTGCCGGGCTTGGACCCGCCGACGTTGGTGGCCAGACCGTTCTTGAAGTAGGTCTTCGACGTCGACAGCTTGTTGAGGGTGTCGCAGTAGCCGCAGTAGCCGACGTACTCCGCGTTGCCCCGCACCGCGACCGCCGACATCGAGTTGTCCGGGTCGGTGGTCGAGGACGTGGCCGACGCGTCGCCGGGGTGGCTGCGGGTGCCGAGGTCGAACACCTTGATCCAGGTGGTGGTGCTGCCGTCGGCGTCCGCGGCGGCGGTCATGCCGGCGTCGGTGCGCGGGCCCACCAGCGTCTCGACGACCTCACGGCCGGCGGTCAGCAGGTGGTCGGCGTCCAGCGGGTCCATCTGGAACGGGTTGGAGAACTTCGACGAGGTCAGGCCCGGGTCCATGTCCTTCCACGAGGTGCCGCCTTCGGACGTGCCGGACACGGCGCCGTTGGTGTACTCCTCGTAGGCGACCTTGGAGTCGTCGGGGTCGACCGCGCTGAAGAAGCCGTCGCCGCCGTAGGTCTCGTACTGCTTGCGGGTCTTGCCGTCGATCTTCAGGTTGCCGTTGTCCTGCAGGCCGCCCCAGACCGTGCCGTCCTTCGCCATCGCGGCGAAGTAGGGCATCAGCGTGTAGAAGCCCGTCTGGTTGCCCTTGCCCCAGTGGGAGTTGTCGAGCTCGGCGTCGTCGTCGTTCTCGAACTGGTAGCGGTAGGAGCCGCCGTCGTTGCCGACGACGAGCTGCACGCCGCCCTGGACCGACTTGTCGGCGAACCAGATGCCGTCCTGCTGGTCCGGGTGCGTCGTGTTGTTGTTGTCGGTGGGCTCACGGTCGCCGGGGCAGGTCGGGAGTCCGGTGGAGAGCAGCAGGCAGGAGCTGCCGCCGAAGTACTTGCCGACCACGCGGAAGTGCACGGGGGCGGTGCCGTCGAGCGGCTCCTCGACACCGGTGGACTCGTTGGTCCAGATCTCCTCGAGGCCGAAGGCCAGCCGCGTCGGGATGCCGTTGGCGTCCTGGCGGGTGGGGTCGGGCTGGACCCAGAGGTTGTACCAACCCTGGACGCCCGGCTGGTAGCCGGTGGCCGTGCCGGTGCCGACGAGGGCCGAGCCGGTGGTCGGGTCCCCGGCGAGCTGGGTGCCGCTGGCCAGCCTGCTCCACGTGGTGCCGAAGTCGCTGGAGACGTAGAGGCCGTTGAGGACGGTGCTGCCGACCGGCGGCTTCGCCCCCTCGGGTACGTCGATCCCCGAGACGCCGCCGTTGTTGAGCAGGTTGGCGTCCTGGACCAGCGCGTAGAGCACGTCGTGGTCCTGCTGCGGTCCCACGGCGTTGCCGAGCTCGACCCGGCCGATCGCGTCCTGGGCGGCGAAGCCGGTCACGGCCAGCTTCTTGAACGTGCCGGGCTTGCCGGTGCCGGAGCGGTAGACGCCGTTGCGGGGGCTCTGGACGGTGCCGTCCTGGTTCTTGCGCTGCCCGCCGCGCCAGCCGATGGTCGCGACCACGGTGCCGGCCTTCGTGGTGGTGCCCTCACCGCCGGCGGCCGCGACGACCACGTCGGTGACGACGTTGCGCAGCGCGCAGCGCGGGTGGGTCGTGGAGTCGGTGACGCCGGTGCATCGACCGGTCGGCAGCTTGAGGTTGCGGTAGGTGCGGCCGCCGTCGGTCGAGCCGAACAGGCCCAGCTGGGTGGCGGCGTACACGCGTCGGGGGTTGGCCTGGTCGACCGCGATCGCGAAGCCGAGCGCTCCGGAGGGCACGCCCTTCGACCGGGTCCAGTGCTTGCCGAGGTCGCCGGACCAGTAGGCGCCCAGGCCGGTGTAGGCCGAGGAGCCGAAGGTCGGCTCACCGGTCAGCGCCAGCAGCGTGCCGCCGCGGGCGGGGGACCAGCCCACGGCGCCGGTGACCGTGGTGGGCAGGTTGCCGTTGGCGTTGCGCCAGGTGGCCGCCTTGTCGTCCGAGCGCCAGATGCCGCCGTTGCCGACGGCGGCGAACAGCCGGCCGGCCTTGGCGTCGTAGACGTAGGAGTCGATCCGCCCCATGTTGTGGGAGAGGCCCAGCCCGTTGACCTCGGGATAGGCCGGGTCGTCGACGACCAGCGGGCCCTTGCCGTACTGGTGGGCGGTGCCGGCGGTGCCCGGCACCGAGCCGGGGGTCAGCGCTGCGGCCTCGCGGGCCGCGTTGACCGCTGCGCCGTCCTGGTAGGCGCCGTAGGGCGCGAGGCGGGAGATGGCCCGGGCGCCGAACATCGCCGAGAGCTCCTTGAGCGACTCGGGCCGCTTGCTGCGCACGCAGAGGTGTCCCCAGTCCTCGGGGTCGGTGCCGGCGAGCATCGGGAGCTCCTTGACGGCCTCGCGCACCAGCTCGGGGTCCAGGCCGGACTCCTCGTGGTCGCCCTCGGACTCCTCGCGCTCGCGCTCGGCCTCCTGCTCGGCCCCGGCGTCACCCTCGCCGCCGGACGCGCGCTCGTTGCGCATCTCCGAGCGGACCTCGGTGATCGCGGCGAGCACCGGCTGGTAGCCGCTCGCGCAGGAGCCGGACGCCTCCGCGTCGCGCTCGGCGCGGTCGGTGGACCGCAGGACCAGGGCCGACAGGGCCCCCGCCACCACGAGGGCCAGGACGGTGGCGATCAGGATCCATCTGTTGACGTGGCGCATGCAGGCTCCTCCGTGGGCGGGCGCGACTACCCGGCATCATGGGGCCCAACGGTGGACGACGTACATGGTTATGAGTCGTTCACTGGGGGAATGCACGCAAACTCCCCCTCTCCCGCGCGCGTGGGGAATGATGGGGCCCTCGGAAAGAGGGGACACATGCAGGAGCACACGGGGATGCTCCGTTGGATCGCTGCGGCGAGCACCGACGGTCTGTGGATCCTTGACGAGCACGGACGGACGGTCTTCGCCAACGACCGCTTCGCCGAGCTCATCGGCCGCTCCCCCGCCGAGCTGGAGACGATCTCGGCCCTCGAGCTGCTCGACGAGGAGGGCCGGGTCCAGTTCCGCAGGCACCTGGCCGACATGGCCGCCGGGCACCCCGGCGAGGAGAACCTCGAGACGCTCTTCCTGCGCCCCGACGGCAGCCCGATGTGGTGCCTGGCCAGCTGGGGCCCCGTCCACGACGGTGATGGCACGCGGCTGGGCTGGCTGCACCGGATCACGCCGTACGCCGAGCGCAAGGAGCTGCTCGGCGAGCTTCAGCACCGCAGCGAGCAGCTCGCGACCGCCCAGCGGATCGCCCACCTCGGCAGCTGGGAGTGGGACGTCGCGAGCGACACGGTGACCTGGTCCGACGAGCTCTACCGGATCTACAACCTCGAGCCACAGGAGTTCGAGGCGACCTACGAGGGCTTCCTGCAGTTCGTGCACCCCGAGGACCGGCCGCTGGTGAAGGGGCACGTCGAGTCGACGTTCGGCGGGGTCGACGAGTTCGCGTGGGACGCCCGCATCGTCCGCAAGGGCGGCGAGATCCGGTGGGTGCGCGGCCTGGGCCTGGTCGAGCGCGGCCCCGACGGGATGCCGGTCAAGATGGGCGGCACCGCCCAGGACATCACCGACCTCAAACGGGCCGACGAGCTGGCCGCCGAGGCCACCCGGCGGCTCGAGCTGCTCCAGCAGATGGCGATGGCCGCCAACCAGGCCGACAGCCTGGAGGAGGCCATCACGATGATGGCGATCGGCCTGCCGGTGCACACGAGCTGGGCGGCGACGTCGGTGTTCCTGGTCGGCAAGGACGACGGCGTGCTGCGCCCGCGTGCCCTGCCCCACGACCACGTCGAGTGGAGCGTGCCGCCCGATCCGGTGCTCGCCGAACGCGCCCGCATCTCGCGCCGGATGGAGGTCGGCCGGCCGCCGACCCACCAGGACACCCACAGCGTGGTGGCCATCCCGATCCTGCTCCGGGGTGACAGCGTCGCGGTGATCCAGGTGCTGGCCGACGAGGTGCCGCCCGACGACAACTCGCGCTTCCTGATCGGCCAGATCGCTGGCCAGCTCAGCCTGGTCGCCGAGCGCGAGCGCAACGCGGCCCAGCTGGCCGAGGCCCGGGACGAGGCGATGGAGGCCTCCCGGCTGAAGTCGGAGTTCCTGGCCACCATGAGCCACGAGATCCGCACCCCGATGAACGGCGTGATCGGCCTCAACGACCTGATGATGCGCACCGACCTGGACGCCCACCAGCGGCGCCTCGCCGAGGGTCTGCAGAGCGCCGGCCTGACCCTGCTCGGGATCATCAACGACATCCTCGACCTGTCCAAGATCGAGTCCGGCAAGCTCGAGCTCGAGGAGGCCGACTTCGACGTCCGCGCCGTCTTCGAGCAGACCGCCGCGGTGCTGAGCGGGCCGGCCCACGACAAGGGGCTCGAGCTGGTCGTCGCCTGCCACCCGGATGTTCCGCTCTTCCTGCGGGGCGACCCCGTGCGGTTCGGTCAGGTGCTGACCAACCTGGGCTCCAACGCCGTGAAGTTCACGGACTCCGGCGAGGTGGTCGTCCAGGCGACCGTCGAGAGCCAGTCGCACGACGCCGTGGTCCTGCGCGTCGAGGTCACCGACACCGGTGTCGGGATCCGTCCCGATGCCCGCGACCGGCTCTTCGACGCGTTCACGCAGGCCGATCCCTCGACGACCCGGCGCCACGGCGGCACCGGCCTGGGCCTGGCCATCTCCCGCCAGCTGGTCGAGGCGCTCGGCGGCGAGATCGACCTGCGGAGCGAGCTGGGCCGCGGCAGCACCTTCACGTTCACCGCGCGGTTCGCCCGGGCGACCGGTGCCCCGCAGCGCCCGCAGGTCTCCCCGCACGTGCTCAACGCCAAGCGGGTGCTGGTCGTCGACGACAACGAGACCAACCGCTTCATCCTCACCGAGCAGCTCGCCGCCTGGCAGCTCCGGCCGGTGGCCGCCGCCGACGGGCGCGAGGCCCTGATGCGGCTGCGCGAGGCCGCCGAGGAGGGGCAGCCCTTCGACGTCGCGCTGCTCGACATGGTCATGCCCGGCATGGACGGCCTCGAGCTGGCCCGCCGGATCGGCGCCGACCGGTCCCTGGGCCGCCCGGCGATGCTGCTGCTCTCCTCCGACCAGGGCGTCGGCGCCCAGCTGGTCCACCAGGCCGGCATCCGGGCGGCCCTCAGCAAGCCGGTGCGGCACTCCGAGCTGTTCGACACGCTGCTGGACCTGCTCGCCTCCGGTCCCGCCGCCGCACCCCGGGAGGTCGAGCACGAGTCGGCGCCGGCGATCGACGTACGCGTGCTGGTGGTGGAGGACAACCAGGTCAACCAGCTCGTCGCGATGGGACTCCTCGAGTCGATCGGCTGCAAGGTCGACATCGCCAACGACGGCGCCGAGGCGGTCGAGATGCTGGCCCGCCCGCACTCCTACGCCGCCGTCCTCATGGACTGCCGGATGCCGCGCCTCGACGGCTTCGACGCCACCCGGGCGGTCCGGGCCCACGAGCCGCCGGGCCGGCACGTCCCGATCATCGCGATGACCGCCTCGGCCCTCGAGGGCGAGCGGGAGCGCTGCCTGGCGGTCGGCATGGACGACTTCCTGACCAAGCCCGTGGACGCCGCCGAGCTGGAGCGGGTGATCCGCCAGTGGACCGGGGTCTCCGACCCGCCGCAGGCTCAGGCCCGCCCGGTGGAGGCGCCCCGGGCGCGGTCGGTGGTGCCCGAGTCCTCGATCCTCGACCCCGACCGGCGGCGGATGCTGGAGGAGCTGAAGAAGGACGGCGTCAGCTTCTTCGAGCGCACGTCGGCGTCCTTCATGTCCCGCGTCGGTGACCAGGTGGTCGCGATCCGGGACGCCATCGACTCCCGTGACGCCCACCGGCTGATGAGCTCGGCACACCAGCTCAAGGGCAGTGCGCTCAACCTCGGGCTGCCGCTCGTGGGCGCGACGGCCGCCCGGCTCGAGGCCCTCGGCGACGGTGGCCGGACCGACGGCGCGACCGAGCTGCTCGCCGAGCTCGTCGTCGAGATCGACCGGGCGGTCGCCGCCCTCAAGACCTCGATCGGCAGCCGGGGCTGACCGCTCACCCTGCGCTGGGCGGCTGCCAGACTGCTGGGGTGCTGCCCCGCTTCGAGATCGTCGGCCGGCGCCGGCCCGTCGACCTCGTCTCTCCCGGGTCCGCCCTCGTCGACGCGGCGACCGCCGGAGCCGTCGAGTGGGCCACGCCGCACCCCGCGCCGTACGCCGCGGTCGTCGCGACGGGCCCGCCCACCAGCGGCACCCTCACCCTGTCGCTCACCGGCGGGGACGTCCGCCTCTCCGGGGAGTACGACGCGTCGCGGGGTGCCGTGGGGCTCACCGTCCGTGCGGGCGGTGCCACGACGACCCACGCCAGCCGTCGCAGCGGCCGGGCGACCGCGCCGGTCGACGGCGTCGCCCTGACCCTGACCGGCACCCACCTGACCGTGCTCACCCACGAGGCCGGCACCTGGCTGGCCCGCGGCCGCGTGAACCTCGCCGAGCGGTGCGACACGCGGGACGAGGTCTGGCTCGCTTCCCTGGTCACCGCCGTCGACGGACCCGTCGAGCGCCTCACGGCCGGCGGCTTCGGCCAGCTCGGGCTGCGCGACGTCCGGCTCGTCACCCGGGAGGACGGCAGCCCGGTCCGTGACGGTGACGACCTGCTCCTCAGCGCCACCAGCGCAGGACCGGGCTTCTTCGACACCGCCCACACCTCGCTGTGGCGGCTCTCCCCCGCGCTCGACCTCGCCCACGTCTCCGACGTGTTCTTCCGCCGCCCGGACCGTCCGGGGGTCTTCGGCGACCACGCGACCCACGTGGTGCGCCGCGACGACGACTGGCTGGTCGCGACCAGCACGTGGGGCGACTTCGACCGGCGCCGGCCCGGGGCATCGGTGGCGATCACGCTCGCCACGACGCGTGCCGACCTGCTCGCCGGCCGGCACGTCCTCGACACCCGTCCGCTCGCGGTCCCCACCACGGGGTTGCGCTCGGTCGGCGTCTGGGACCCGCACCTGGTCCGGATCGGGGACACCTGGCACGTGGGTTTCGTCAGCGCCCCGAAGTTCTTCCGCTTCCACCCGGCCCTGGCGGCGGGCCCGTCCCTCGACGAGCTCACGCTGGTGGGCGCCGACACGGGCCGGATCGCGACCGAGGGCACCACGCTGGTCCGCCTCGACGACGGATGGCGGGTGCTGGCCAGCGACGGCCGCGACGGGCGCCGGGGCCAGCGGCGCGGCTACCCGGTGTACGACCTCGCGCTGGCCGAGGTCGGCGGGCTCGACGCGCCGTACCCCACCAACATCCCGTGGCCCACGCTCGTCCGCGAGGACGACGGCTGGCTGATGGTCGGCTTCAACGGCGCGTCGTACGGCGGCCGGCTGGTCGGCTACGGCAGCCACGGCGACGTGGTGCTGATGCGGACGTCCCCGGCCGACCGAATCGGAATACCCGCCGGTCACGACTAGCCTTGTGAGCACGGACACGCGCCACCCCTGCGGGTCCGGTACGCACGCCACTCACCCGTGGCCGACACACAAGAAAGTGGGCAGCACCCATGTCTACGCAGACCTCCGGTGTCGACGTGTTCGATCTCGGTTCCGAGCACGAGCAGGTCGTCTTCTGCAACGATCCCGCGACCGGCCTCAAGGCCATCATCGCCATCCACTCGACCGCGCTGGGCCCCGCTCTGGGCGGCACCCGCTTCTACCCGTACGCGTCGACCAACGACGCCATCACGGACGTCCTGAACCTCTCCCGCGGCATGTCCTACAAGGCCGCGCTCGCCGGCCTGGACCTCGGCGGCGGCAAGGCGGTCATCATCGGTGACCCGGCGACGCTGAAGAACGAGGCGCTGCTGCGTGCCTACGGCCGCTTCGTGCAGTCGCTCGACGGTCGCTACTACACCGCCTGCGACGTGGGCACGTTCTCCGAGGACATGGACCACATCGCGCGCGAGTGCGACTACGTCACGGGGCGCACCGTCGCCCACGGCGGCGCCGGCGACAGCTCGGTGCTGACGGCGTTCGGTGTCTTCCAGGGCATGCGCGCCGCGGCCGAGGTCGTGTGGGGCACCGACTCGCTCGCCGGCCGGACCGTCGGCGTCGCCGGCGTCGGCAAGGTCGGCCGCCACCTGGTCCGTCACCTGATCGAGGACGGCGCAACCGTGGTCGTCACCGACGTGCACCAGCCGTCGGTCGACGCGGTGCGCGACGAGTTCCCGCAGGTCACCAGCGTCGAGTCGACGCAGGCCCTCGTCGCCTCCGAGCTCGACGTCTACGCCCCCTGCGCGCTGGGTGGCGCGATCACCGACGAGGTCGTCGACGTGCTGTCGGCCAGGATCGTCTGCGGCGCGGCCAACAACCAGCTGGCCCACCCCGGCGTGGAGAAGGCCCTCGAGGACCGCGGCATCCTCTACGCCCCCGACTACTGCGTGAACTCCGGGGGCCTGATCCAGGTCGCCGACGAGCTCGAGGGCTTCAGCTTCGACCGGGCGCACCACCGCGCGACCGGCATCTTCGACACCACGCGCCAGGTCTTCGAGCTCGCGAAGACCGACGGTGTCGCCCCCGCGATCGCGGCCGACCGGCTCGCGGAGCGGCGGATGCGCGACGTGGGTCGCCTGCGTGGCCTCTGGCTGAACAGCTGAGCCGGACAGGCCAGCAACAACGAGACAGGGCCTCGCGTTCACAGACGTGGACGCGGGGCCCTTCTCATGTGGGCGGGTGACCCGTGACGACGAGGAGAGTCAGTCGCGCCGGGGCTCGACGTAGTCGGACCACTTGTCGAGCACCTCAGGGTCGACCTGGTCGGTGTCGTTGTTCTCTTCGCCATGCAGCTCATTGGCCAACGCACCGAAGTCCGTCTCGTGAGTGCGGTACTTAAGGTCGCGTGCGACCTTGGTCTGCTTGGCTTTCGCTCGGCCGCGCCCCATAGGGTCAGCCCCCTCGCACACTCGGCCGGGGCTCGTTGGCACCCGGGCTGTCCTCAAAGATTTCTCGTGGGGGTAACGCTACCTGCTGGGCGGCTGTTCCCGCACACCGAGGGAGCGTTTCGGCTGTGGATCACACCGAATCACCCAGATTCGGGGGGGATCCGCCCTCACCAGCCGGGGTGCTGGCCCGTCAGGGTGACCCGGCCGCCCCCGCCATCGCCTGCCTCGTCGGCCCGGACCTCGCCGGCGACCCAGGCCCGGATGCCGTGGGTGGCCAGCACCTCGATCGCGGTGTCGACGTCCTCGGGGTCGGTCAGCGAGACCATCCCGACGCCGCAGTTGAGGGTGGCCTCGAGGTCGGCCTGGGGCACCGAGCCGACCCGGCGGACCAGGTCGAAGACCGGCTGCGGGGTCCAGGTGGCGCGCTCGAGCGTCGCCGAGAGCTCGGCCGGCATGACCCGCTCGAGGTTGGCGGCCAGGCCGCCGCCGGTGACGTGGGCCATCGCGTGGGTGCGGGTCCGGTCGGCGAGCTCGAGGCAGGCCTTGGCGTAGATGCGGGTCGGCTCGAGGAGCTCCTCGCCGAGGGTGCGCCCGAGCTCGGGCACGTCGCGGTCCAGCTCCCACTTGGCGGTGTTGAGCAGCACGTGGCGCACCAGGGAGTAGCCGTTGGAGTGCAGGCCGCTGGCCTCCATCGCGATGACCGCGTCACCGGGTCGGACCCGGGCCGGGCCGAGGAGCTTGTCGGCCTCCACGACACCGGTCGTGGCACCCGCGACGTCGTACTCGTCGGGGTCCAGCAGCCCGGGGTGCTCGGCGGTCTCACCGCCGATGAGGGCGCACCCGGCGACCACGCAGGCCTCCGCGATGCCCTTGACGATGGCGGCGATCCGCTCGGGCACGACCCGGCCGGTGGCGATGTAGTCGGTCATGAAGAGCGGCTCGGCGCCGCACACGACCAAGTCGTCGACGACCATGCCGACCAGGTCGAAGCCGATGGTGTCGTGGACGTCCATGGCCTGCGCGATCGCGACCTTGGTGCCGACGCCGTCGGTGGAGGTCGCGAGGAGCGGGCGCTCGTAGCGGGTCAGCGCCGAGGCGTCGAAGAGCCCGGCGAAGCCGCCGAGGCCGCCGATCATCTCCGGCCGGCGGGCCTTGTCGACCCAGACCTTCATCAGCTCGATCGCCTTGTCGGCGGCCTCGATCGAGACTCCGGCGGCGGCGTAGGCGTTCTGCTGCTCGGTCACGGGTGCTGCTCCTGGGCTGGTCGTCCGGCGGGGATCAGGGGTTGTTCAGGACGGGGAGCGACTTGCCCAGCGTCGGGGCGCTCAGCGTCGACTCGAGGAGGTGCTTGCCGAGCATGCTCTCGTCGGGGAGCTCGATGGGGTACTCCCCGGTGAAGCAGGCCTTGCAGAGCCGGTCGGACGGCTGCTTCGTCGCGTCGATCATGCCGTCGAGCGAGATGTAGCCCAGGGTGTCGGCGCCGACGCTGGCGGCGATCTCCTCCGGGGTGAGGCCGTTGGCGATCAGCTCGGCGCGGGTGGCGAAGTCGATGCCGTAGAAGCACGGCCACTTGACCGGCGGGCTGGAGATCCGGACGTGCACCTCGAGGGCGCCCGCCTCGCGGAGCATCCGGACCTGGGCGCGCTGGGTGTTGCCGCGCACGATCGAGTCGTCGACCACCACGATCCGCTTGCCGCGGATCATGTGCTCGAGGGCGTTGAGCTTGAGCCGGATGCCGAGCTGACGCAGCGTCTGGCTGGGCTGGATGAAGGTGCGGCCGACGTAGGCGTTCTTGACGAAGCCCTGGCCGAAGGGGATCCCGCTCTCCTCGGCGTAGCCGGCGGCGGCCGGGGTCCCGGACTCGGGGACCGGGATGACCAGGTCGGCCTCGACGGGGAACTCGCGGGCCAGCTGGCGGCCCATCTCGACCCGGGACTCGTGGACGCTGCGACCGCTGATGGTGGCGTCCGGCCGGGCGAGGTAGACGTACTCGAACACGCAGCCCTTGGGGGCCGGCTCGGCGAAGGTGTGGGAGCGCAGGCCGTTCTCGTCGATGACGATCATCTCGCCGGGCTCGACCTCGCGGACGACGCTCGCGCCGATGGTGGCCAGGGCCGCGTCCTCGGACGCCACGACCCAGCCGCGGTCCAGCCGGCCCAGGACGAGCGGGCGGATGCCCTGCGGGTCGCGCGCGGCGTACAGGGTGTTCTCGTTCATCCAGACGAACGAGAAGGCGCCGCGGAGCGACGGCAGCACCTCGAGGGCCCGCTGCTCCAGCGAGGTGTCGGGGTGGTGGGCGAGCAGCGCGGTCACCAGACCGGTGTCGTTGGTCGACGCCTCGTGGTTCTTGGCGTGCAGCTCGAGCTCGTCGGCGGGACCCGGCAGCGCGGCGACCATGTCGCGCAGCTCGTGGGTGTTGATCAGGTTGCCGTTGTGGCCCAGCGCGATCGACCCGTCGGCGGTGGGCCGGAAGGTGGGCTGGGCGTTCTGCCAGGTGCTCGCGCCCGTGGTCGAGTAGCGGGCGTGGCCGATCGCAAGGTGGCCGTGCAGCGAGGCCAGCGTGGTCTCGTCGAACACCTGCGAGACCAAGCCCATGTCCTTGTAGACCAGGATCTGGCGGCCGTTGCTCACCGCGATGCCGGCCGACTCCTGGCCGCGGTGCTGGAGGGCGTAGAGCCCGAAGTACGTCAGCTTGGCGACGTCCTCGCCCGGGGCCCACACCCCGAAGACGCCGCAGGCGTCCTGAGGTCCCTGGTCCTGCGGGTCGAGGGCCAGGGTCAACCGGCCGTCGCCGCCCTTGCGGCTGGTGCTGGGGTGGGGCACGGTCCGAGTGTAGGGGGCGGGACAGACGCGTCCCATTCGCCGGACCCGCCGCCGCCCGCTCGGTCGACGGCACCCGGACAGTGTTCGACTACCGGAAACCACGGTGCCGGCGCGTTCGAACACCGGAATCTTGCGTATTCCTTGAAAGTAAAGACCGAGAACGGTGACGCACGTAACATGGCTCGGCAACCACCCATGAAGACGCGAGGGACGATGACCGGGGACATCACCGAGCACCAGCTGGATGCCGCTGACGCGGCCGAGCTGTCCGAGGCGCCTTCGCGGGATGCACTCCAGACCATCGCCGAGGGCGTCACCCAGCTGGCCGGCTTCGGGATCGCCGCCATCAGCGTCGTCCGCGACGACGGCCGCCTCGAGGTGATGGCCGTCGCCGGGTCCGACGACGCCCGTCGCGAGCTCCAGGGGCGCCGCACCCCCGTCGACAAGCTGCTCGCCGAGATCGAGAAGGCCGACGAGTGGGGCCTGCTGCGCTTCGTCCCCCACGAGCGCCTCGACCTCGGCCCCGAGGGCGACGCCTGGGGCTGGGTCCCCGACGTCGAGCCCATCGACGACCCCGACGCCTGGCACCCCATGGACCTCCTGGTCGCGCCCCTCCTCGACGAGTCCGGAGCGATGCGCGGCACGCTCGCGATGGACCTGCCCCTCGACGGCCGGCGACCGGGCGCCGAGCAGCGCCGCGTCCTGCAGAAGTACGCCGAGCAGGCCGGCCGCGCCGTCCTCACCGCGCTGGAGCGGGAGGCCCTGGCCCACCAGGTCCGGCTCGCCGACGCCGCCCGCCACATCGTCCGCAACGCCAGCGCCCAGCTGAGCATGAGCCGGATCCTGGCCGACAGCCAGGCGGCGCTCGTCGAGGGCTTCCAGGCGCGCGGCATGTGGATCCAGACCTTCGACGAGGACGGCCTCGGCACCGGCGCGATCTACTCCGCCAACGGCACCACCATCCAGCTCCCCGAGGAGCTGGTCAGCATCGCCGACAACGCCGCCCACCGGGCGTGGGAGCTGCAGCGGACCGAGGTCGTCTCCCCGGACCACCCCTTCGGACCCTCGATCACCGCCGGCCAGGGCGAGCGGATCCTGGAGTTCCTGGCCGCCATCGGCATCGGGTCGCTGCTCTTCGCCCCTCTGGGTGCCGGGCCCGAGTGCCTGGGCAACCTCGTGCTCACCCGGGAGCCGGGGGCGCCGGACTGGACCCACATGGAGGGGGCCACGGCGCTCGACATCGGCCACGACCTGGGCCGCGCGATCCTCAACGCGCGCGCCTTCGAGCGCGAGCACCAGCTCGTGGAGGAGCTCCAGGCGCTCGACAGCTACAAGAGCGAGCTGATCGCGACGGTCTCGCACGAGCTGAAGAACCCGCTCACCGCGATCATCGGCCACCTCGAGATGCTCGAGGCGTCGCCCGACCTGAACGGCACGACCCGCAGCTCGCTCGCGGCGATGGACCGGGGAGCCCGGCGCCTGGCCCGCGTCATCGACGACCTGCTGCTGCTCTCCAAGGTCGGCGACCCCACCAACACGATCATCCCGGCCCCGGTCGACCTGCACCGTGTCCTGGACGACGTGGTCGACCTCTCCTCGGTCGCGGCCGACCGCAAGCACCTGACGGTCCGGATCGAGGCGCCCGACGCGCCGGTGCTGGCGCTCGGCGACGCCGACGAGCTCGACCGGGTCTGCGCCAACCTGGTCAGCAACGCGGTCAAGTACACCCCCGAGGGCCGCTCGGTCACCGTCTCGCTCGCCCACGTCGGCGACCAGGTCGTCCTGGAGTGCAGCGACGAGGGCATCGGCATCTCCACCGCCGACCAGGAGCAGCTCTTCACCGAGTTCTATCGCTCGACCAACCCGGAGGCGATCGCCCAGCCCGGCACCGGCCTGGGCCTGGCCATCGTCAGCCGGATCGTGGGCCGCCACCACGGCCGCATCGAGGTCGAGTCGGCCCTGGGCAAGGGCAGCACGTTCCGCATCTACCTGCCGGCCGCCTGACCCGCGGCGCACGCCTCACATGTGCTGCTCGCCCTGCTTGATCGCTTCCCGGATGCGCGTGTAGGTGCCGCAGCGGCAGATGTTGCGGATCCCGTCGAGGTCGGCCTCGGTGATCGAGCGCCCCTCCCGCCGGGTCTTCCGCACGAGGGCCACCGCGGCCATGATCTGGCCCGGCTGGCAGTAGCCGCACTGGGCCACGTCGCGGTCCAGCCACGCCTGCTGCATCGGGTGCAGGTCGCGCCCAACGGTGTCCGGCAGGCCCTCGATCGTGGTCACCTCGTCGTCGCTGCTGAGGTCGCCCACGCGCACCGAGCACGGGTTGAACGCCTTGCCGTTGATGTGCGAGGTGCAGGCCTTGCAGACGTTGATGCCGCAGCCGTACTTGGGCCCGGTGACTCCGAGCAGGTCGCGGAGCACCCACAGGACGCGCACGTCGTCATGGACGTCGACGGTGATGGACTTGCCGTTGAGGACAAAGGTCTGGGTCGGCATCGCGCGCTCCTCAGTAGGTCTTCTTCAGGCCGTTGGTCGGCGACTGCGGGATGGGCGGGACGACCGGCTTGGGCCGGAACCGCAACGGGTCGCGGTGGTTGATCGGGAAGTACGTCGGCAGCTCGCCGGTCGCCCGTGCGAAGGCGCACGCGACCGCCGCGAACGAGGCCGCGACCCCCGCCTCGCCGGCGCCTCCGGGCTGGCCGGAGTCGGACGGCATCAGGATGACCTTCACCTCCGGCGGGGTGTTCCACTGGCGCGTGTAGAAGTAGTTGTCCCAGCTGGCCTCGAGGAAGTGGCCGTCGCGCAGGTGCAGGCTCGAGGTCAGCGCCAGCGCGATGCCGTCGTTGATGCCGCCCTGCATCTGGGCCTCCATGCCGCGCGGGTTGATGACCAGGCCGGCATCGATGGCGAACACGACCCGGGTGACGCGCGGACCGGTCGTGGCGTCCGGGACGTCCCGGTCGACCGTCGCGGGCCGGCAGTCGATCTCGACCAGGCAGGCGCTGGCGCCCTTGTACTCCTTGTGGATCGCGATGCCCTGGGCGGTGCCGGCCGGCATCGACCTGCCCCAGTCGCCGACCTTGGCGACCTTGTCGAGCACGGCGGCCACCCGGTCGTTGCGCAGGTGGCTGCGGCGGAACTCGTAGGGGTCCTTCTTGAGCTTCTTCGCCAGCTGGTCGACCACGAGCTCGCTGGCGCAGCGCACGTCGGGTGAGTAGATGTTGCGCATGCTGCCGGTGTTGAAGCGGTCGTCGGTCTCGGTCAGCGTCTGGGAGACCACCCCGAAGTCGTAGGGCACCTCCTGGGTCAGCGAGAAGATCGTCTCGGCGTACCCGAGGTTGCCGTAGCCCGCCGGGAGGTCCGCGGCCATGGCGCTGATGATCTCGCCGAGGCCGTGGCGGTAGTCCGTCTCGACGCTCGTGTGGGTCTGCTGGAAGGCCAGCACCTCGTCACCGGCGTGGGTGATCCGCACCCTGTTGGTCGACATCGGGTGCCCGCGGCCCACCCGGGCGTCGTCGGCGCGGTGCCA
The DNA here is from genome assembly GCF_014138045.1 of Nocardioides ginsengisegetis. NCBI lineage: Bacteria > Bacillati > Actinomycetota > Actinomycetes > Propionibacteriales > Nocardioidaceae > Nocardioides > Nocardioides ginsengisegetis. The sequence goes on along the minus strand of NZ_JACGXA010000001.1, from coordinate 26,286 downwards.
CATGAGCTTGACCGGCTTGCCCATCGCCTGGGAGATCTTCGCCGCCTCGAGGGCACCGTCGAAGAAGAGCCGACGACCGAACGATCCACCGGCGGTGACGACGTTGACCGTGACCTGGTCCTGGGTCATGCCCAGCGCCTCGGCGATCCGCTGCTGGGCGGTGATCGGGGACTTCAGCCCGGCCCAGATCGTCGCGCGGTCGGCGCGGACGTCGGCGATGGCCGAGTTGGTGTCCATCGCGGAGTTGCTGCGGAAGTAGAAGAGGAAGTCGGCCTCGAGGGTCTCGGCCAGCGGGTTGTCGGGCGGCGCCGGCAGCGCGAGCTCGGCCGCCTTGAGCTCGTGGACGATGTCCTCGTCGGACTCGCCGGCGACCGGGCCGTCGTTCCACTCGACCTTCATCGCGCGGATCGCGTCGATGCACTGGCCGAACGTGTCGGCACGCACCGCGATGCCGGTGTCGACCTTCGCGAGGTCGCGGACGCCCGGCATCCGCGCGATCTCGGCCTTGTTGGTCAGCCGCTTCGGCGTGCCGTTGAGCGTGGGGGCGCGGCAGACCATGGTCGGCAGCGCGCCCTTCACCTGCTTGTCGGTGGTGAACTCCTTGCGCCCGGTGACCGCGTCCAGCGCGTCGACGCGGCCCTGGCCGACGCCGATCACCCGGAACTCCGAGGTGTCCTTGAGCTGGACCCCGACCGCCCTGGTGGTCGGGCTCGCGGCCTTCGACGCCAGCTCGGCGTAGGTGACGCTCGAGCCGTCAGGGGCGTGCACGACGCCGTTGCGGGCGTGGAGGTTGGCCACGGTGTCGCCGAGCACGATGGCCGCTGCGTCCATCAGGGCGCCCTTGGCGACGGCGGCGGCCACCCGGATCGGGGTGTACGTCGAGATCGTGGTGTTGGAGCCGCCGGTCAGCTGGTTGAACTGCAGCTCGGGTCGCGCCGGGGCCAGTGTCACCTTCACCTTGCTGACGGGGAGCTCGAGCTCCTCGGCGATCAGCATCGCGCTCGAGGTGGTGATCCCCTGGCCGACCTCCATGCGAGGCAGTGCGAACGACGCGGTCCCGTCGTCGTGGACGGTGACAGTGATCAGGTTGGCGGTCGGCCGACACGAGTCGGTGAGCATGTCGTTGAGGTCGTAGAGCTCGGCCGGCTGGGGCGCGGTCGGCGCGGCCGCGGCGGCATCGACGAGGCCCAGGTCGGCGGCGGCCACGAGGGTCGCTCCGCCGAGGACGTAGCCGAGGAAGCTGCGTCGTCGGACCGAGATCCGGTGGGCATCCTCCTCGAGATCGGTGGCGGGGCCGTCGGGCTGGTCGGTGCGGGCGCGTGCGTCCACGGTCATGCGATGTGCCTCCAGAGCGTCGGCCGCGGGCCGCCGAGGCGGTCCGGGCGTCGTGCTCCCTCCCTGGGTCCAGCGTGACAGCCGTCACGCGGACGCACCATGCGCGCGATGCCCACGATTGGAGCGCCTGCTCTGTGCAGACTGCACAGCGACGGGTCAGCGGTGCAGGCCGCTGCGGAGGGCGCGGAGGGCCAGGCCGAGCTCGAGAGGGGGCACTCCGTCCAACGATTCCCGTCCGACGAGCCGAGCGACCCGGCGCAGCCGGTTGATCACCGTGTTGCGGTGGCAGTGCACCCGGGCGGCGGTGTGGGTGGTCGAGCCGCCGGTCGCGACCCAGGCGTCCAGGGTCGCCAGCAGGGAGGCCTGCTCCCCTGCCGGCAGCGTCAGCAGCGGGCCCAGCCAGACGGCGACCAGCCGGCCGGCGACCTCCGGCGAGGTGAGCAGCAGCGCCTCCGGGAGCCGATCGTCGAAGGCGGCCACGCCCGGCTCCCCGTCGAGGGTGCGGACGGCCAACGAGGCCTGGCGCACCCCGGTGTCGACGCCGGCCAGGCCGGAGACCACCACCGACACCCCGACCGGCCACGCCACCGCGCCGCGGAGCGCCGCCAGCGCGCCGTCCGGGTCGGCCCGGTCGTCGGAGCCCAGCGCGACCAGCCCCACCGTGCCGCCGGTGCGGCGCACCCAGGCGGTGGTCCGCGGTGCGAGCGCCTCCTCCAGGCGCGGGACGTCCAGGCCCTCCCCGGTCACGACGAGGTAGTTCCCGCCGACCGGCACGTCGAGGATGCGGGCGGCCTCGTGGGCGAAGCCCGGCTCCTTGGCCCGGCCGCTCAGCACGCCCTCCCACAGCTCGGCCCGCAGCTGCTCGTCGGCGCGCACCGCCGCCCGCTCGGTCGCGTGGTAGGCCGCCGCGACCTGGGCCGACGTCTCGTCGACGACCTCCCAGAGGCGGGTGCCGACCTCCCGCAGCTCCTCGGCGTCCAGCGCGGCCCGGGCCTGCTCGACCAGGTCGTCCCAGATCAGCCGCCCGCCGATCCGGAACGAGCGCAGGACGTCGTCCAGCGGGAGGCCCTGCTCGGCCCGGCGGCGCCCGGTCGCCCGGGCAGCGTCGTACGCCGCCTCGGACTCGTCCGGGACGGCGGCACCCTGGACGGCGACGCCGAGGAGCTCGAGGACCCGGCCGATGTTGTCGTGGCAGGAGCTCCGCAGGTCGGGCAGCGGGACGACCCGGGTCGCGCGGTAGCCGGGGTTGCTGTCGACGATCGCGTCGACGAGCCGGTCGGTGAGCGGGTCGACCCGTGCGGCGCGGTGCCCCGCCAGGAAGGCGAGGGTCGCGTCGCGCACGGGTCGCGGACCCGTCAGCGCTCGGTGAGTGCGCCGAGGTTGTGCAGGAGCAGCGCCTCGGCCAGCACGACCCGCTCGAACTCCGCGAGGTGCAGGCCCTCGTTGGCGCCGTGGGCGCGGGTGTCGGGGTCCTCGACGCCGGTGACCAGCACGCTGGCCTGCGGGAACGCCTCGAGGAACTCGGCGATGAACGGGATCGAGCCGCCGACGCCCATGTCGACGGGCTCGGTGCCGTCCCAGGCGGTGGTGAACGCGGCGCGGGCGGCGTCGTACGCCGGTCCGGTGGCCTCGATCTGGGTCGCCTCACCGGTGTCGACGACCGTGAAGGTCAGCTCGGCGCCCCACGGGACGTGCGCCTCGAGGTGGGACCGGAGGCACTGGACGGCGTTGGCGGTCGTGTCACCCGGGGCGATGCGCATCGAGATCTTGGCACGGGCCGAGGCGACGAGGGTGTTGCTGGCGCCCTCGACCTTGGGGGCGTCGAGGCCGGTGATGCTGAGCGACGGCTTGGTCCAGAGGCGCTCGACGATCGGGCCCTCACCGATCCACTCGATGCCCGGGTTGGCTCCGGACTCGGCACGCAGGCGCTCCTCGGGGTACTCCACGTCGGCGGCCGGGCCGCTGTGCAGGCCCTTGACCGCGACGTTGCCGGCGTCGTCGTGCAGGGTGGCGATCAGGCGGCTCAGCGTCATCAGCGAGTCGGGGACCAGGCCGCCCCACATGCCGGAGTGGACGGCGTGGGTCAGGGTGCGGACCGTGACGTCGGCGCGGACCAGGCCGCGGAGGCTGGTGGTCAGCGCGGGGACGCCGATGTCCCAGTTGCCGGAGTCGGCGATGACGATGACATCGGCGGCGAGCTTGTCCTGGTGCTCCTTGAGCAGCGCCGGCAGCGTCTCGGAGCCGACCTCCTCCTCGCCCTCGATGAACATCGTGACGTTGACGGGCAGGTCGTCGCCGTACACGCGCAGCGCGCCGAGGTGGGCGGCGATGCCGGCCTTGTCGTCGGCGGCGCCGCGGGCGTAGAGGCGGTCGCCGCGCTCGGTCGGCTCGAACGGCGGGGAGTCCCACTCGGCGTGGTCGTTCTCGGGCTGGACGTCGTGGTGGGCGTAGAGCAGCACGGTCGGGGCGCCCGCTCGGCCCGCCTTGTGGGCGATCACGGCCGGGGCGCCGCCCTCGGCGCTGACGATCTCGACGGAGTCGAACTTCTCGGCCCGGAACAGCTCGGCGACGGCCTCGGCACTGCGCTGGACCTCGCCCGCGCGGGCGGGGTCGGCGCTGACGGACTCGATGCGGACGAGGTCCTCGAGGTCCTTGCGGATGCCGGGGAGGACGCCCTCGACCCGGGCCTTGATGCTGTCGATCTCGCTGCTCATGGGCGCCAACCTATCCGTGGCGGGGGCCGGGGGTGAATCCGGATAGTCCCCAACGCAGTTGCTGCGGAGCACGGCATTTCACGACATCTGCGTTGGGGACTACCCCAGCGGGAGGTACGGCGCGAGGTTGGTGCGCTCCCCGCTGGCCCGGAGCAGCGCGGACTCCTCGGCCTCGGCCCAGGCGAGCGCGCCGGTGGCGAGGGCGACCCAGGTCGCGGGGTCCATCTCGACGACGGCGGGCGGGGTGCCGCGGGTGTGGCGGACGCCTTCGACGACCTGCACCGCGGCGTACGGCGGGACGCGGACCTCGACGGACCGGCCGGGCGCGCGCGTCTCGAGCAGGGCGAGATAGTGCTTGGTCAGCAGCTTCAGGTCGGCCGGGGCCGCCGCGTCCGCGGCGAACCGGGCGGTGGCCTCGGCGAGGGCGGCCGGGTCAGCGGGGCGGAGTCGGGCGGGCACGGGTCGAGCCTAGGAGCCTAGGCCTCGTCGAGCCGGGGCTGGGGCTGGAGCACCTGCATGAGGAGGTAGGTGCGACGGGCGACGTCGTCGCGGCCGCGGGTCCGCGCCACCCACGACTCGACGAGGTCGGCGAGCTCGGTCGCCATCTCCTCCGCCTCGGCCTTCGTGAGCTTGACGGTCTGGTTCATCATCGTGCGGATCGCGTCCTCCTCCTTGTCCCCAGATGGGCCGTCGGAGAGGACGAGGTCGATGAGGTGGTGGGCCCAGTCGGCGGTGTTGCGGCGGAACACCGCGACCGCCGCCCGGCCGCCGGGCGCCTTCGACAGCTCGCTCAGGTCGGCGCGCAGCCCGCTCTCGGAGCTGGCCTTCCACACCCGGTCGCGCTTGTCGCGCGCCTCCTCGGGCGCCTCCTCGACCAGGCCGTACTTGGCCAGCTGGCGCAGGTGGAAGCTCGCCTGGTTGGCCGGGATGTCCAGGACCCGGGCCAGGTCGGCCGCGCGGGTCGGACCGCCGGCGGCGATCTCGCCGAGGATCTGGGTGCGCACCGGGTGGGCGATCGCGCGCAGCAGCCGGGGGTCGTGGATGGGGCGGTCCGCGGGCATGGAGGAAGCCTACCCAACTTTCGCAAGAACCATTGCGCAACATTACGTGCGCAATATATGGTGCGGGACATGACCGGCTACCGCGCCCTCGCCCGCAACCACGACTTCACCGTCCTCTGGGTCGGGCAGACCGTCTCCGAGCTCGGCAGCCGGATCAGCATGTTCGTCTTCCCGCTGCTGGCCTTCGCGCTCACCCACTCGCCCGTCCAGGCGGGTCTGGTGGAGGCGGCGCACCTGCTCGGCATGTGCGCGGCGCTCCTGCCGGCCGGGGTCCTCGCCGACCGCACCGACCGACAGCGGGTCATGCGGATGGCGAGCGCGGCCGGGGTCCTGCTCTACGCCTCACTCGTCGTCGCCGGACTCATGCACGCGCTGACCATCCCCCACCTCGTCGTCGTCGCGCTGCTGACCGGCGTCGCGACCGGGTGCTTCGGCCCGGCCGAGACCTCCGCGGTCCGGGCCGTGGTGTCGACCGAGGAGCTGCCCACCGCGCTGAGCCAGAACCAGGCCAGGCAGCACGTCGCCTCGCTGGTCGGCGGCCCGATCGGCGGCCTGCTGTACGGCGTCACCCGCTGGCTGCCCTTCGCCGCCGACGCCGCCAGCTTCGCGATCTCCTGGGTGATGCTCGGCCGGATCCGCACCGACCTCTCCGCCCCGGTCCACGAGGGGCCGCGACCGAGCCCGCGCCAGGACATCGCCGAGGGGCTGCGGTTCATCCTGGCCCGGCCGTTCTTCCGGGCCCTGCTGGTCTACGCCGCCCTGTCGAACCTGGTCGTCAACGGGATCTTCTTCGTGGCGATCATCCGGCTGATCCGCGCGGGCTTCCACCCCGCCGAGATCGGCCTCGTCGAGACCGCCGCCGGCATCGGCGGCCTCCTCGGCGCGGTGGCGGCGCCCACGATCATCGACCACATGGCCACGGGCCGGCTCACGGTGGTCGGCGCGTGGAGCTTCGTGCCCCTGGTCATCCCGATCATCTTCTGGAACAACCCGCTGGTCGTCGCGTTCGCGCTCGGCGTCGGGCTCCTGCTCAACCCGGCCGGCAACGCGGGCATCAGCGCCTACGCGATCGCCCAGACCCCGGACCACCTCCAGGGCCGGATGGGGGCAGCGACGCGCTTCCTCGCCATGTCGGTGATGCCGCTCGCACCGGTGCTGGGCGGCGTGCTGCTGAGCACGCTGGGAGGTCCTGCTGCCGTGGCCGCAATGGCGGTCGCGACCGCGCTCTGCGCCCTCGTCCCGACCCTGGCGCGCAGCGTCCGCGACGTGCCGCGCCCGATCCACTGGCAGGCCGAGCTCGCCGCAGCCGCACCCGCCGAGGTGGTCAGCGCAGGTCGTTGAGGATCGCCAGAGTCCGGGTCCACGCGGCGGAGCCGGCGTCGATCAGCGTGAAGTGGTCGCCGTCGACCGCCACCAGCTCGGCGCTGGCGCCGGCGGCCGTCGCGTGGGCGACGTACTGCTCGGACTGCGAGAGCGGCACGATGTCGTCGCCGGTGCCGTGGATGCAGACGACCGGGACGTCCAGCGGGACCTGCTGCATGGGGTCGGCGGGCGCGTCGTCGGGGCCCGGCGGGTGGCCGAGGAACGCCTCGACGGCCCCGCCGCCCAGCCCGTCGTCGTACGCCGCGCGCAGGTCGAGCACGCCGGCCTGCGACACGACCCCGGTGAGCGGGACCCGCGCGGCCCAGCGGTCGAAGCGGCCGCGGCTCGCGGCGAAGGCGGCGAGGTGGCCGCCGGCGGAGTGGCCGAGGGCGAGCACCGTGGAGGTGTCGACGTCGAGCTCGGCCAGCTTGTCGATGCCGGCGGCGATGTCGTCGAGGGTGGCCGGGGCGCCGCCGCCTCCCCCAGATCCAGCAGGCCCGACGCGGCGGTACTCCAGGTTCCACGCGACCCAGCCGTCCGCGGCCAGCGACCCGGCGAGCGGCCGACCCAGCGACAGGTCGTAGGCCGACTTCCAGAAGCCGCCGTGGATGACCACGACGACCCCCTTGGCGGCGCCCGTTGGGAGGTAGAGCTCCCCGAACTGACTGGGGTCCTCGCCGTAGGCGTGGGTCTTGTCGGGCACCGTGGTCTCCCTCGTCGATCCGTCCCCGCAGGCTGTGAGGAGTCCGAGGCCGGCCAGGACGAGGACGCTCCTCCGGCTCGGCTGCACGGCCCCATGATGGCAGCCGTCCGGCGCTAGCCTGAGCAGGAGGCGAGGGAGGTCGGTCGTGACGGACAGGATCGGCGGCAAGGTCTACCAGGCGGAGCTGCTGCGGCTCCAGGAGGACCTGGTCGACCTCCAGGAGTGGGTGCGCGACACCGGGCAGCGGGTCGTCGTGGTCTTCGAGGGACGCGACGCGGCCGGCAAGGGCGGCACGATCACCCGGATCACCGAGTACCTCAACCCGCGGCACGTCCGCGTGGTCGCGCTGCCCACGCCCAGCGACCGCGAGCGCACCCAGTGGTACTTCCAGCGGTACGTCGAGCAGCTGCCGGCGGCCGGCGAGATCGTGCTGTTCGACCGGTCCTGGTACAACCGCGCGGTCGTCGAGCCGGTGATGGGCTACTGCACGCCCCAGCAGCACCGACTCTTCCTGCGCCAGTGCCCGACCTTCGAGCGGATGCTGATCGACGACGGGATCCTGCTGCGCAAGTACTGGTTCTCCGTCAGCGACGAGGAGCAGGAACGCCGGCTGGTCGCGCGACTGTCGGACCCGCTGCGGCGCTGGAAGTTCTCCGACAACGACCTGATGATCCGGGAGAAGTGGGAGGCCGTGTCCCGGGCCAAGGACGAGATGTTCGTCCACACCGACCTCGACGAGTCGCCGTGGTACGTCGTGGAGGCGGACGACAAGCGGCGCGCGCGCCTCAACATGATCGCCCACCTGCTCTCGACGATCCCCTACGTCGCGCCGACGTGGGGACGGGTCGAGCTCCCGCCCCGGCCTCCCGGCCACGACTACGAGCGACCGCCGCGCGAGCTCTTCCGGGCGGTGCCGGACCACGCGGCCACGCTGAAGGGCTGAGCCCGGCTGCTCAGCCCAGCGCGGCCGGCAGGGTGGCCGTCCAGGCCTCGCGCAGCTCCGCGAGCGGCGCCTCGAACTGGCCGTCGACCACGAGTGCGTCGCCACCGGTGACACCGAGACCGGTGAGGGCGACGCCGTGGCGGGCGGCGAGGTCGGCGAGCCGGTCCTCGTCACCCGGGGCGACGGTCACCAGCACACGGCCGGCGGACTCGGCGAAGAGCCCGAGGAACGCGTCGCCCGGGACCGTGACGGTCGCGCCGACGCCGTGCCGCAGGGCGGCCTCGACCAGCGCCTGCCCCAGGCCGCCGTCGGAGAGGTCGTGCGCCGAGGTCAGCAGGCCGACTCCCTCGCGGAGCAGCTCGGCCAGCACCTTCTCGGCGGCCAGGTCCACCACCGGCGGGCGTCCGCCGAGGTGGCCGTGGACGACGTGCGCCCACTCCGAGCCCGACAGCTCCTCGCGGGACTCGCCGAGCACGAAGACCTGCTCGCCGGCGGCACTCCAGGCCGACGGCGTACGGCGCGTGACGTCGTCGATGACGCCGAGCACGGCGACCACCGGGGTCGGCAGGATCGCGGTCTCGCCGGTCTGGTTGTAGAGGCTGACGTTGCCGCCGGTGACGGGGATGCCGAGCTCGAGGCAGCCGTCCTTCAGGCCGCGGCACGCCTCGGCGAACTGCCACATGACGTCGGGGTCCTCGGGCGAGCCGAAGTTGAGGCAGTCCGAGATCGCCAGCGGGGTGGCCCCGCCGGTGGCGACGTTGCGGTAGGACTCGGCCAGGGCGAGCTGCGCGCCGGCGTACGGGTCGAGCTTGGCGAAGCGGCCGTTGCAGTCGGTCGAGACGGCGACACCCAGGTTGGTCTCCTCGTCGACGCGGACCATGCCGCTGTCGGAGGGCTGGGCAAGCACGGTGTTGCCGCGGACGTAGCGGTCGTACTGGTCGGTGATCCAGGACTTGTCGCACAGGTTGGGGCTGGCGACCAGGCGCAGCAGGGTCGCGCGCAGCTCGTCGCCGGTCGTGGGCCGGGGCAGCGCCTCGGCACTGTCGGCCTGAAGGGCGTCCTGCCAGTCCGGGCGGGCGAACGGACGGTGGTAGGTGGGCCCGTCGTGGGCCACCGAGCGCGGCGGCACGTCGACGACGCGCTCCCCGTGCCAGTCGATCTGGAGACGGCCCGTGTCGGTGACCTCGCCGACCACGACCGCCTCGACGTCCCACTTGGCGCAGATCGCGAGGAACGCCGCGACGTCGTCGGGCTCGACGACCGCCATCATCCGCTCCTGCGACTCGCTCATCAGGATCTCCTCCGGCGCGAGCGTGGAGTCGCGCAGCGGCACCCGGTCGAGCTCGACGTGCATGCCGCCGTCGCCGGCGCTGGCCAGCTCCGAGGTGGCGCACGAGAGCCCGGCGCCGCCGAGGTCCTGGATGCCGGCCACGAGCCCGGCCGCGAAGATCTCGAGGGTGCACTCGATGAGCAGCTTCTCCATGAAGGGGTCGCCGACCTGCACGCTGGGCCGCTTGGCGGGGCCGTCCGCGTCGAAGGTCTCGCTCGCGAGCACGCTCACGCCGCCGATGCCGTCGCCGCCGGTGCGGGCGCCGTAGAGGATCACCTGGTTGCCGACGCCGCTCGCCTTGGCGAGGTGGAGGTCCTCGTGGCGGAGCACGCCGACGCAGAGCGCGTTGACGAGCGGGTTGCCGAGGTAGGTCTCGTCGAAGACGGCCTCGCCGCCGATGTTGGGCAGGCCGAGGCAGTTGCCGTAGCCGCCGACGCCGGCCACGATCCCGGGCAGCACGCGGTGGGTGTCGGGCGCGTCGAGGGGGCCGAAGCGGAGCGGGTCCATGACCGCGACCGGGCGGGCGCCCATCGCGAGGATGTCGCGGACGATGCCGCCGATGCCGGTCGCGGCGCCCTGGTGGGGCTCGACGTACGACGGGTGGTTGTGGCTCTCGACCTTGAACGTGACGGCGTAGCCCTGGCCGATGTCGATGACGCCGGCGTTCTCGCCGATCCCGGCCAGCATCTTGCCGGCCGGTGTCTCCTGCGGGATCTCGGAGAACTGCTTGAGGTGCACCTTCGAGCTCTTGTAGGAGCAGTGCTCGCTCCACATCACGGAGTACATCGCGAGCTCGGAGGAGGTGGGTCGACGGCCGAGGATCTCGCGGATCCGCTGGTACTCGTCGGCCTTCAGCCCCAGGTCCGCCCACGGCTGTGCGTGGTGGGGATCCTCGGAGGCGACGGCAACGGTGTCGAGATTGGCGATCCGGGTCTCTGGCACGGGCGTCAATCTACCGGCGGCGCCGGGCGGGCGCGGAGCCGGAGTGGTGCGGCGGACGCTCCGGCGACTACTGGGCCAGGACGCCGTCGGCGACGACCTCGAGGAGCGGGCGTACGACGGCCGCGTCGAGCTCGCCCTGGTCGGCCACCGTGGCGACCCCGCCGACCAGCCGGCACATCTGCACGGAGTCGACGTCGGGCCGCAGCGCACCGGCCTCGCGGAGGTGGTCGAGGACCCGGTCGTTGGCCGCGGCGAGGGTCTGGCACTTGGTGCGGATCGGGGACTCCTCGTGCCCCATCGCGCTGGTGATCTTGGCGGGGCCGCCCTTGTGGACCGAGATCAGCCCGACGTAGGTCTCGAACCAGGCGAGCAGCTGCTCCCGCGGCGTCCCCTCGCGGGTCACCGCCTTGTCGGCGGCGTCGTGCACCCGGTCGACCCAGCTCTGCATGATCGCGTCGAGGAGGTTCTCGCGCTGGGGGAAGTGCCGGTAGAGCGTGCCCGCGCCGACGCCGGCCCGCTTGGCGACCTCGTCGAGCGACGCGTCGTACCCCTGCTCGCGGAAGACGTCCCTCGCGACCTCGACGATGCGGTCCCGATTGCGCTGTGCATCGGCGCGCATTCACTCACCCCTTGCTAAACGGAGACGGTCTCCGTATGGTTGACCCCAGAACCGGAGTCATTCTCCGCTAAGTCTACGTCGGCCGCAACGGCCAGAACAGGACAACCGCCTCATGTCTTCCACCACCTCCTCGCCGGGCCTGCCCACCGAGCTGCCGGCCAACGCCGGCCGCGCGGCGACGGGTGTGGCGATCGTGCTCGTCGCCCAGCTCATGCTCGTGCTCGACGCGACCGTCGTGAACGTCGCCCTCCCCCGCATCGACACCGACCTCGGCTTCGGCCCCGCGTCGCTGTCGTGGGTGCTCAACTCCTACACGCTCGCCTTCGGCGGGCTGCTGCTGCTCGGCGGACGCCTCGGCGACGTCCGCGGCCGGCTCCGTCTCTTCGAGATCGGCCTGACGCTCTTCACCGTGTCCTCCCTGCTCGGCGGGCTCGCCCAGACCCCGGGCCAGCTGGTCGCCGCCCGTGCGCTCCAGGGCGTCGGCGCGGCCCTGGCGGCCCCGAGCGTGCTGGCCCTGCTCACCACCAGCGCCCCCGACGAGGCCGCCCGCAACCGGGCCTTCGCGCTCTTCGGCGCCGTCTCGTCCGGCGGCGCCTCGATCGGCCTGATCCTCGGCGGCCTCCTGACGGACGTCGGCTCCTGGCGCTGGACGCTCTTCATCAACGTGCCGCTCGGCATCGCCGTCGTGCTGCTGGCCCGCCGGTTCGTCGACGAGACGCCGCGCCGGACCGGCCGGTTCGACCTGGTCGGTGCCGCGACCGCAACGCTCGGGGCCGTGTCGCTGGTGTGGGCGCTGATCGGCACCCCCGAGCACGGCTGGACCTCCGCCCGCACGCTCGGCGGCTTCGCGCTCGGCCTCGCCCTGCTCGCCGTCCTTGCCCGCACCGAGGCGCGGCACCCGCACCCGCTGGTGCAGCCGCACCTCGTCCGCAACCGTCGCCGGGTCGGCGCGCTGGCCGTGATGGCACTGGTGATCGGCGCCAACCTGTCGATGTTCTTCCTGGTCGTGCAGTACGTCCAGCGCGTGCTCGGCTTCGGCCCGCTCGCGTCCGGCTTCGCCTTCCTGCCCTTCAGCCTCGGCATCTTCGCGATGTCGCGGGTCACGCCGTGGCTGATCGGCCGCCTCGGCCCGCGCACGATGATGATGATCGGCACCGCCGCGCTCGTCGTCGGCTACGCCTGGCTGAGCGGCATCGGCACCACCGACACCTACCTCGGCGCGGTCTTCGGGCCGATGCTGATCGCGGGCCTGGCGACCGGCTTCGTCTTCATGCCGATCACCGCGACCGTGCTCGGCGGCGTCGAGCCCGAGCACGCCGGGTCGGCCTCGGGCCTGCTGCAGACCACGCAGCAGCTCGGCTCGGCCATCGGGGTCGCCGTGATCGTCTCGGTGTACGCCGCGGGCGCCGTGCCCGGCGCCTTCGTCCCCGGCCTGCAGGCGGCGTTCCTCACCTCGGCCACCTTCGCGGCCCTCGCCCTCGTCGTCAGCACCGTCGTGCTGCGGCCGGCGCGGCGCCCGGCCGAGGCGGTCGCGCCGACTGATCCGGCCGAGTCGCTGGCGATGGCCGACGCGGCCTGACCCGCTGGCCACACCCCGTGTCGTACGACGGCCCGTCCGGAGCTCTTCCGGCCGGGCCGTCGGCGTCTGCGGGGGCGCGCCACGTAGCCGATCGCGTCTCGGCCTCAAGGAGCTTCGCCCGCTTCGCGGCGCCTTCGGCGTCCTTGACCCCGAGCCTCGCGCGATCGGCTTCAGGCGGCGGTCGGGCGGCCGGCCCTCGCTGCGCTCGGTCCGCCGCCCCGCCCCAGGCGCACCCCCCCCCACGGCCCAGCGGTGAGCCCTCAACCGAACCCGACCTGGAAACGGTTCACCACTCACCGCCCGGCCGACCCGACGGTGACCCATGAACCGAACCGGGCAGGGAATGGGTTCACGGCCCACCGCTCCCCCCGCCAGGGGCGCCCGCGCATGCGGGCGGCGCGGGCGAAGCCCGTGCCGACAAGCGCGCCGCCGGCCGACCGTCCGGGTCCCGGAGTCAAGGGCGGCGAAGCCGCCGAAGGGAACCCTTGACGCCGGGAGACGGTCGGCCACGCGCGCGGGCGCCCCGGCGTACCGAATTACAGATCTGTAGTTCCCGCGACTCCTGTTACGGGTGTGACTTGTGAGGTTATGGTCGTCGGAGCCCCCTGACGAAAGACCCGCCTCGGAGCGGTCCCTCGCCACCTGGAGTACCCCCATGCAGCGCCTCGCCAGCCGGACCGCCCCCCGGATCCTCCGCACCCTCGCGAGCGGGGTGGTCGCCCTCCTCACCACCCTCGCCCTGGTGCTGACGACCGGCGCCCTGACCACGCCCGCGCGCGCCGACGGCAACGTCGTGACGCCCGGCGACTTCACCGGCTACGGCTTCGACCAGTGCCTGGCGCCCAAGCAGTGGGAGATGAACCGCTGGCTCAACCACTCGCCGTTCCTGGCGGTGGGCATCTACATCTCCGGCAAGTCCCGCGCCTGCCGCAGCCAGCCCAACCTGACGCCGTCCTGGGTGAGCACCCAGCTGGCCAACGGCTGGCGGCTGCTGCCGATCACCCTCGGCCCGCAGGCCTCCTGCCAGCCCCGCTTCCCGCGCTACGGCGACGACCCGACGATCAACCCCAAGCCCGGCAAGTACGGCAAGTACTCCCTCGCCCGCACGATGGGCACGGACGAGGCCAGCACGACCGTCTCGGACGCCAAGGCGCTCGGCATCGTCGCGGGCAGCACGCTCTGGTACGACCTCGAGGGCTTCGACCTCGGCAACATCAACTGCCGTGAGTCGGCGCTGGCGTTCCTCTCGGCCTGGACGACGAAGATCCACGCCCTCGGCTACGTCTCCGGCGTCTACTCCAGCGCCGGCTCGGGCATCAAGATGCTCGACGACGCCCGCGTCAACCGCCCCGGCACGTTCGACCTCCCCGACACGATCTGGATCGCCCGCTGGGACGGCCACGCCAACACGTCCACGTCCTACGTCCGCAGCGACGGCTGGCAGCCGCACGCCCGGGTGAAGCAGTACCAGGGCGGCCACGACGAGACGTGGGGTCGCGTGCGGATCAACATCGACCGCAACTTCCTCGACCTCGGCAAGGGCTCGTACGCCGACCCCGAGACGCACTGCAACGGCACCAAGATCGCCTTCTACAAGTACGAGGTGCTCCAGCCGGGCATCAAGCTGCCGGTCAAGGTGAAGGCGCTGCAGTGCCTGCTCACCGAGCAGGGCCTGTACAAGGGCAAGCTCGACGGCGTCTACTCACCCGCCGTCGTCACGGCCGTGCACCAGTGGCAGGGCGCGCACGGCTTCAAGGTCGCCGACCGCTGGACCAAGTCCAACTGGATGTCGCTGCTCATCGCCGGCACGCAGCCGGTGCTGAAGTACGGCTCCGCCGGTCCCGCCGTACGCCGGCTCCAGCGCACCCTCAACGCCGCCAACCCGCAGACCGAGCTCAACGCGACCGGCGTCTTCGACGCGGCGACCACCGTGGCGCTCAAGTCGTGGCAGTCCCGCGTGGGCTTCGAGACGTCCGGCGTGGCCAACGCCGAGTCGTGGGCGGGCCTGGCGGCCGGCGCCCGCTGAGCCGAGGGGTCAGCTCGAGGCCGGCGGACCCATCAGCAGCGCCAGCACCGTGAGCGCCGCGACCGCGACGAGGCCGGCGACCGCGCCGCGGGCCGGGTTGCGCAGCAGCCAGGCAACGGGACGGTCGAGTGCCGAGACCGGCCCGGACGTGACGAGGCGCCACGTGTCGCCCAGGGCGCCGCGCTTCTCGGCGAAGCGGTCGAACCAGACGGTCATGAAGGGCGGCACCGAGCAGGCCAGGCCGAGCAGGACGCGGCCGCGCGACCAGCGCTGGTCGACGCCGACCAGCACCGTCACGAGGCAGTAGGAGATGAAGACGACGCCGTGGACCATGCCGAAGACGCGGACCCCGATCTCGGTGACACCGGAGTACTTGAGGGTCATCCCGAACAGCAGCAGCGCCCAGGTGATGGCCTCCGCCACGGCGACGCGGCGGAAGAGGTGGAGCGGGGTCACGAGAAGACGGCCTCCGTCAGGCTGGTGAAGAAGCCGAGGCCCTGGGTGCCGGCCCCGGTGAGGTCCTCGACGGCGTGCTCGGGGTGCGGCATCAGGCCGACGACGTTGCCGCGGTCGTTGGTGATGCCGGCGATGTCGCGCATCGAGCCGTTGGGGTTGACCTCGAGGTAGCGGGCGACGACCCGGCCCTCGCCCTCGAGCCGGTCGAGGGTCTCGGTGTCCGCGACGAAGCCGCCCTCGCCGTTCTTGAGCACCACGGTGATCTCCGCGCCCTCGGCGTACGACGACGTCCACGGCGTGGAGGTGTTCTCGATGCGCAGCAGCTGGTCGCGGCAGACGAACTTGCGGTGGTCGTTGCGGATCAGCGCGCCGGGCAGCAGGTGCGACTCGCACAGGATCTGGAAGCCGTTGCAGATGCCGAGCACGGGCATGCCCTTGCCGGCCGCCTCGATCACCTCGGCCATGACCGGGGAGAAGCGGGAGATCGCACCGCAGCGGAGGTAGTCGCCGTAGGAGAAGCCCCCGGGCAGCACCACTGCGTCGACACCCCGGAGGTCGTGGTCGCCGTGCCACAGCGCGACCGCCTCGTTGCCGCCGATCCGGACCGCGCGCTGCGCGTCGACGTCGTCGAGCGAGCCCGGGAAGGTGACGACCCCGACCTTCACGCGACGGTCCCGGCGGGGGTCCCGGCAGGGGTCTCGACGGAGACGGTGAAGTCCTCGATGACCGGGTTGGACAGGAGGGTCTCGGCCATCTGGCGGACCTGCTCGAGGACCTCGTCGGTCAGCTCACCGGCGATCTCCAGCTCGAAGCGCTTGCCCTGGCGGACCTCGGTGACCCCGGAGAAGCCGAGGCGCGGCAGCGCGCCGAGCACGGCCTTGCCCTGGGGGTCGAGGATCTCGGGCTTGGGCATGACGTCGACGACGACTCGGGGCACGGGTGGCTCCTGGGTGCGGGGGCAGGTGCGACCTCATCCTACGGAGGTTCGGTCACACTGGATGCATGAGCATCCCCTCCGGACTCCCGGGCCCCGCCGCGCTGCGGCTGGAGTTCCCCCAGTCCCTCGCGGTGTACGACGACTACGCGGCCGCCCAGCGCACCGTCGACTACCTCTCCGACAACAAGTTCCCGGTCGAGCAGTGCATGATCGTCGGCACCGACCTGAAGCGGATCGAGCGGATCACCGGGCGTCTGACCACCGGCCGGGTCGCCGCCGGCGGCGCCCTGTCGGGGCTGTGGCTGGGCCTGTTCGTGGGTCTGGTCTTCACCCTCTTCACCGATGGCAACGGGCTGGCGACGATCCTCTCGACCGTCCTGTTCGGCGCCCTCTTCGGGCTCGTCTGGGCGCTCGTCGGCTATGCCGCGACCCGCGGGCAGCGCGACTTCTCCTCGGTCACGCAGGTCGTCGCGACCCGCTACGAGGTGCTGGTCGAGCACAAGTCGGCAGCCCGGGCGCGCGAGCTGCTCGCCGGGCTGCCGGGCTCGTTGCCCGACCCGTTCGCCTGAACCGGCCGGTCAGGCCAGCTCGCGCTTGAGGATCTTGCCGGTCGCGGTCATCGGGAGGGCGTCGACGAACTGCACGATGCGGGGGTACTTGTAGGAGGCCATCTGCTCCTTCCCCCACGCCACCAGCTCCTCCTCGGTCACGGTGGCGCCCGGGTTGCGGATCACGACGGCCTTGATCTCCTCGCCGTGGCTCTCGTGGGGCACGCCGATCACCGCGGCGAGCGACACGTCGGGGTGGGTCAGCAGGACCTCCTCGATCTCGCGCGGGTACACGTTGTAGCCGCCGCGGATGATCATGTCCTTGGACCGGTCGACGATGTAGTACCAGCCGTCTTCGTCGCGCCGGCCCAGGTCGCCGCTGCGGAACCACCCGTCGCGGATCGCCTCGTCGGTGGCGTCGGGCCGGTTGTAGTAGCCCTTCATGATGTTGTGGCCCTTGATCGCGATCTCGCCGACCTCGCCCTCGGGTGCCTCGTCCCAGCTGTCGGCCTGGAGCAGCTTCATCTCGACGCCGGGGATGGGGTGGCCGATCGAGCCGACCCGCACCGGCTCGCCGTGCGGGGAGAAGCTCGCGACCGGGGAGGTCTCGGAGAGGCCGTAGCCCTCCAGGATGGTCACCCCGAACTTCTTCTGGAAGTCCTTGTGCACCTCCACCGGCAGGGCCGAGCCGCCGGCGGCGGCGATCCGCAGGTTGCGGGCCAGCCGGTCCACGTCGACCGAGGCGTCCAGCGCGCCGAGCAGGCCCCAGTACATCGTCGGGACGCCCGCGAAGAAGGTCACCTCCTCCTTGCCCATGGCGGCCAGCGCCTGCTGGGCGTCGAAGCGCGGCAGCATCACGACGGTGCCACCGAAGGCGAAGGCGCCGTTCTGGATGACGGTCTGCCCGAAGGAGTGGAAGAGCGGCAGCACGCAGAGGTAGGTGTCGGGGTGCTCGGCGTCGGCGCCGAACAGGTCGCGGCCGGCGAGCGCGTTGTCGCGCATGTTGCGGTGCCGCAGCTCCGCGCCCTTGGGCTGGCCGGTGGTGCCCGAGGTGTAGAGGATGACGGCGGTGTCGTCCTCGTCGGTGGCGACGGTGTCGAACGTGGTGGGCTTGCCGGCCAGCGCGCTGCCGAACGTCTCGGCGCCCTCGATCGGCGACGCCGCGGCCGGGTCGACGGTGATGAGGAAGAAGGAGTCGCAGTTCTCGGCCTGCTGGAAGCCGGCGTACCCCTCCCGCCCGATCGGCAGCTCCGCGGTGCCCTCGAAGCAGAGGTAGGCCTTCGCCTCGGCGTCGCCGAGGTGGTAGGCCACCTCGCGCGCCTTGAGCAGCACGTTGAGCGGGACGACGGTCGCACCGGCCTTGAGGATGCCGTAGTAGGCGATCGTGAAGTAGGGCAGGTTGGCGCAGCTCAGCGCGACCTTGTCGCCGTGCTCGATGCCGCGCTCGACCAGCAGGTTGGCGACCTGGTTGGCCGCGCGGTTGACCTGGGCGTAGGTCAGCCGGGTGTCCCCGAGGACGATGGCCTCGCGGTCGGGGTAGGTCTCGGCGCTGTGCTCGAGCAGGGTTGCCAGGTTGTACGCCGTGGTGCTCACGGTGGCCTCCGTCACGTCGGGATCGGTGGGGCCAACCTACTCAGGGCCCCGAACACCTGCAGCCGCGTCCGCTGACAGGACGCCCGCGGAGGCGTACCGTGCCGGACATGGTGTGGCTGATGCTCGGGCTGATCGCCCTCTCCCTCGTGGTCCTGGGTCGGATCTCCCTCCGGCGGCACGAGCACGACCCGCTCGTGATGCCCTACCGCACCGGTCACATCGGGGCCCTGGGCGAGGCGCCCATCCCCACGCACCACCGCCTCGGTGCCCGCCGCGCCTAGCCCTTCGCCAGGATCGCCGCAGCCCGCCGCAGGTCGGCGCGGACGGCGGGTCGCGACGCGACCGTCAGCAGGCGTAGCGCCGGGCCGAGCGGCCCGCGACCGGTGACCGCGAAGTCCGCGTGCACGGTGCAGCCGCCGGGAGCGTCGGCGAACGTCAGCGTCAGGGTGGCGGTGACGCCGCGCCAGGTGCCGCGCTCGGACCACCGTCGTGGCCGCTCGAGGACGGTCGTCTCCATCGCCGGGCGCAGGCCGGGCACCGTCACGTCGGTCCAGGTCTGGCCGACCCGCGGCTCGCCGTCGACGTCCTCGACGCGCCGCAGCGACGACTGCCACTCGGGCCGGTGGACCGGGTCGACGAGGTAGTCGAAGGCAGCCTCGGACGACACCGGGAACGCGACGTCCACGACGGCTACCAGCGCAGCCCGGTGAGCAGCTCGTAGGCCTCGACGTAGCGGGACCGGGTGCGCTCGACCACCTCGGGCGGCAGCGGCGGCGGGGCCTCGCCCGAGGCGCGGTCC
This sequence comes from Nocardioides ginsengisegetis, assembly GCF_014138045.1. Lineage (NCBI taxonomy): Bacteria > Bacillati > Actinomycetota > Actinomycetes > Propionibacteriales > Nocardioidaceae > Nocardioides > Nocardioides ginsengisegetis. The sequence continues at coordinate 7,339 of NZ_JACGXA010000001.1, read as the reverse complement.
CAGCCGGAGGCCGGCGAGAGCGCCCAGTCGCGCACGATCTGCTTGTCGTAGGACGGCTGCGTGCGACCCGGCTGCCACTCGGCCGCGGGCCAGAAGCGTGACGAGTCGGGCGTCAGCACCTCGTCGCCGAGGACCGTGACGCCGTCGGCGCGACGGCCGAACTCCAGCTTCGTGTCGGCCAGGATGATGCCGCGCTCGCGGGCGATCGACTCGGCCCGGCCGTAGACGGCCATCGTGAGGTCGCGCAGCGCGGCCGCGTCCGCCTCGCCGATGGTGCGCGCGACGGCGTCGTAGGAGACGTTCTCGTCGTGCTCGCCGAGCTCGGCCTTCGTCGCCGGCGTGAACACGGGACCGGGCAGCCGGGAGCCGTCCACGAGACCCGGCGGCAGGGCGATGCCGCAGACCTCGCCGGTGGCCCGGTAGTCGAGCAGGCCGGAGCCGGTGAGGTAGCCGCGGGCCACGCACTCGACGGGGAACATGTCGAGCCGCTCGCAGACGACCGCGCGGCCGCGGACCGCGTCGGGGACGTCGGTCGAGACCACGTGGTTCGGCACGAGGTCGGCGAGCTGGTCGAACCACCACAGCGACATCCGGGTGAGGATCTCGCCCTTGTCGGGGATGGTGCTGTCGAGCACGAAGTCGAAGATCGAGATCCGGTCGCTGGCCACCATCAGCAGATGGCCGTCGGGGAGCTCGTAGAGGTCGCGCACCTTGCCGGAGTGGAGGTGGGTCGCGCCCTCGAGCACGGGGGCGTCGGGGATGTTGATGTCGGCCACGGGGGCAGCCTACGGGCGGAGCATCGTCACGAGGTCGTGAGCGCCGTCGGGCCGAGACGCCTCGACGAAGAAGCGGGTCCGCCCGTCGGGCAACGGCACGGCGCTGGCATAGCGCAGCGCCCCGTCGGAGTACGGCGACCGCAGCGGTCCGACGGTCCGGTCCGGCACCAGCCGGGTGCCGTCCCAGCGCGCGAGCCCGGTCGTCTCGTACCAGTTGGAGGCGGCGTCCGGGCGGCCGTCGTAGAGGAACCAGCCGTCGCCGAGCGCCGTCGACACCCGCGCCCCGCGGGCGTCCCACTCGCCCGGCGTGCCGGCGAGCACCTCGCCGTGGTCCTGCCACGTCAGGCCGTCGGCCGAGGAGAGCCGGCGCGTGGTCATCCGGTCCTCGTGCCCGGGCAGGTCCAGGGGGTGGCAGCACAGCCACATCTCCCAACCGCCCGGCCCGTGCGTGACCACCGGGTCCTTGACGCCGACCAGGTCCGACCCCGGGTGCACGACCCGCCGCTCACCGGCCGGCAGGCCCTCGACCGTGCCGGCGGTGAGGCTGTCGACCCACCAGTGCTTGCTGTCCGGCGTGGCGCACGAGAGGTAGAGCCGCCAGCCGCCCGGCACCGGCACCAGCACCGGCTTCTCGAAGGACTCTGCGCCGAAGGCGTCGCGGTGCACCTCGGCGACCGTCTCGAACGCGACGCCGTCCTGCGACCGGGCCACGACCACGGTCACTCCGCGGCCGTCGGTGAGCGGCCGGCGTACGCGGTAGGTGAGCCAGAAGGTGCCGTCGACCAGCAGCGCGGAGGCGGCACCGGACCAGTTGCCCGGGCCGGGCCCGGGCGCGGGCACGACGAGGGCGACGCTGTCGTCGAAGTCCTCGACGGAGGGGGCGAGGGTGGGGAGCGCGGGCAGGGCCACGCCCCCCACCGTAGTCAGGCCGGAGTCACCCGGGGCGTCAGCAGCCGCAGGTGTAGTAGGTGACGTCCCAGTGGCTGCCCTCGTCGGCGTAGATGTTGCCCGAGGCCGCCTGGTACTGCGGCGCACCGTCGCCGCGCAGCCCGATGTAGGTGTAGGTGTTGTGCACCCAGCTGGTCAGGCAGGTCGTGTGCGTGAAGTCCAGCTTGTAGCCGTTGTAGTGGCTGTAGGTGCCCGACGCGTGGCCGACCTCCGTGCCGCCGGTGATGTTGAGGGCACAGCCGCTGGCGCCCTTGAGCGTCCTGGCGCCGTCGATGGTGGCCTGGCGGATCCCGTCGAAGGACGTGCAGGTCGAGATGCTGCGCGTCGTGCAGTTGCCCGACGAGCTCCAGGTGATGCTGGCGGCGCTGAACTGCGACTCTGCGCTGGCCTGGGTCACGGCCGAGGCGGCGCCGGCGAGGCCGAGGGTGCCGGCGGCGGCCAGGCCCAGCGCGGCGAGGCCGGTGCCGGTCCGGCCGAGCCGGGTGTGGGAGGAGGGACGGTGGGTGGTTCCCGAGAGAGTGGTCATGCCACCTCACTCCCCCGGGGACGGATCCTGAAACATCCGGCTGGCAGAGTGAGGCCATGCCGGAGAGTGCCGAGGAGATCCACGCCCGAGTCGTCGCCGCCGTCGGTGAGGACGGCCGCCTGCCGATGCCCTCGATGGGCGAGTGGGACGTCTTCCCCTGGGAGGTGGTCGACGGCGCCATCGCACCCAAGCGCCTCGCCCGGCCCGCCCCGGAGAAGCCCCGGCAGGGCGAGGGCGGCGAGGGCTGCCACGCCTGCGCCGGGTTCAGCGGGGTGATCTGGGAGAACGAGCGCTGGGTCGTCACGCACCCCCGCGAGCGGGGTGGGCTGCCGCTCCTGCTGTTCCTGCAGCCCAAGGAGCACCTCGACCTCACCGACCTCGACGACGCGATGGCCGCGGAGTACGGCAGGCTCCAGGTCTGGCTGCACCGGATCATGGGCAACCTGCCGCACATCGCGCGCGTCCACGTCGACAAGTGGGGCGACGGGGCCGAGCACCTGCACACTTGGTATGATGGATTGCACGTAGTCGCGGCCTGACTCGCAGACCGCAAATCTTGCGGTGGGGGATGACATGACGCTGACCGAGTTCCTGCTGGACCGGATCGCCGAGGACGAGAGTGTGGCGCGCGAGGCCCACTACGACGGGCAACGCTGGGTTCCCGAAGAGGAGGCCGTTGTCGCTGCGGACCGCGACCTTGATCCGCTGCTGTACCTCGACCGCAAGCGCGACGCTCGCCACGCGGCCAACTGGTCGCCCGCCCGTGTGCTGGCCGAGTGCGAGGCCAAGCGGCAGATCATTGAGGAGCACCGGAACCCCGAGGGGACCGAATGGTGCTTGCGATGCGTAGAGCACGACGGCGAGGACACCCCCTATCCATGCCCGACTCTTCGCGCCCTGGCCACCACCATCTACACGGACCACCCGGACTACCGCGACGAGTGGCGCCCGTGAAGGTCGCCATCTACTGCCGCATCTCGCAGGACAACACTGGCGAAGGGCTCGGCGTCTCCCGCCAACTCGAGGACTGCGCCGCACTCGCCGAGCAACTCGGCTGGGAAGTCGTCGAGGTCTACACCGACAACGACATCAGCGCCATGAGCAGCAAGCCGCGCCCCGCCTACCGTCGGATGCTCGCCGACTGCGACGCCGGCCACATCGAAGGCATCGTCGCCTGGCACGCCGACCGCATGTACCGCAAAGCCACAGACCTCGGCGAACTCGTAGACGTCTGCAAGCGCAACAACGTCCAGATCGCCACCGTCAAGGCCGGCACCATCGACCTCACCACCCCAACCGGCCGCCTCGTCGCCGGGCTACTCGCACAAGTCGCCACCTACGAGGGCGAGGCCAAGTCCGACCGCTGGAAGCGCAGCATCAGACAGCGTCGCGAGGCTGGCGCCGCACCCTTCTCCCGGTCTCGCCTCTTCGGCTACGAGCGTGACACCGCCATCAACGAGCCCGAGGCCGAGCACGTCCGCTGGATGGCCGCCGAAATCCTCGACGGCCGATCCATGAACAGCCTCGCCAGGGAACTCAATGAACGCGGCATCCTCACCACCGAGGGCAACACCTGGTCAACCCAGTCCCTCCGCAGGCTGCTACTGAATCCCCGCATCGCCGGATTCGCCACCCTCGGCCGCCGCGAGGAGAGAGTAAACAGCAAGGGCGAGCGAGTCGGCCGCCGCGTCATCGACATCGTCGGCAAGGGTCAATGGAAGCCGATCCTCGACGACGCCACCTGGGAGGGCGTCCGCGCCACCCTCACCGCGCGCGCCGACACTCGACCAACCCCGCCGCGGGTCGCACTCCTCCCCGGCCTCGTCTACTGCCACTGCGGCGCACGCATGGTAACCGGCTCACGGATGACCAAACGCAAGGGCGTCCTGTCCCGCACCTACCGCTGCGACCACACCCCCGGCGCGAAAGGCTGTGGGAAACTATCCGTGCAAGCCGAACCCGTCGAGGAAGTCGTCGAGGCCTTGGCGCGGAAGCTGCTAGCCGACCCCAGTGTGCGCGCTCGACTCGATGGACTCCGCAGTGAGCCAGGCCCCAAGCGCCACGAAGTAGCCGAGCTCGAGTTGCGCATCGCCGAACTCAAGCGGCAACTCGACGAACCCGGCACCCCCGTCGCCACACTCCTCCGCGCCATCGACCGCGCCAAGGAGCGCCAAGAGGCACTCTTGCGGGAACTCGGTGCCGTTGCGCACCCATCCATCCCTGCGGACATCGCCTCGTGGCCCAGCGACCTACGCAGACGCCGCGCCCTGGTGGACCTCGTCGTCGAGCGCGTCCACATCATGCCCTCGGAGACGCCAGGCCTGTTCGACCCCAAGCGGGTTGTGGTCGACCCGCGCTAGTTGCTGGGCCAAGATCGGACGTACTGCTCCAGCGCGCGGCGGATGACCTCGGCTACGGACTCGCCGCGGTCTGACGCCGCGCGCTGGGCGGCCTCCCACAACTCATCCGGCACGCGCACGGTCCTGATGGGGACCCAATCCTCGCGCGCCACGCGAGGGAGTAAAGCCGTCCCCGTATTTACGTGGCCGCATGGGTGTCCGATTAACGGAGAGGCCGCACCGGATCACGTACAGTGAGCTCGGCGAGCGAGTCGGCGTTCATGCGAACTAACCGACAGGTCTGCACCGCGTAGCACCTGACGTGCGCGACAGCCGCAGCCGCCGACGCAACACAGCCAGTCAGACCCAGCATCATCCAAGCCGATTCTGTGCCGAGCAGCCAGGCCGCCCAAGCACTCCCCATGAAGGCGGCGACCAGCGCCGTCAGTCCCCATTTTGCAAGCTTCCCGAGTGGGACAGAGCCTTCATTCACGTTCATTCTCCCCGTTGCCTATCACTAGCCCAACCCTCCGAGTGGGCCGGGTCGGAAGTAAAACAGTGGCCGCCGACAGCTACCGACCGGTAGACGGTTTGGGGCGAGGATCTCGCCCGAACGTGCCATGCCAAGAGTGACCGTTCGACACGTAACGATCCGACCCCCTGACGACAACGCGAGACCCCCCTCACCCTGCAGGGTGAGGGGGGTCTTTTTCGCTACTCTGGGACCTAGCGCCCCTCGTCCTCTGGTTCCTAAGCCGCCTGGACGAGGGGCGTGGCATTGGGGGCGGGACGGTCATCCGGAACGCCTCCCCTCGGCCTCGTCCTGCTCGTACAGGTGGCGCTGGTATGTGGTGATGACGTCGTTCTGACGCCACCCGATCAACCTGGACCGACGCACGGCCTCCTCGACCGCGTCACGCTCCTCGGCCGGCGCGTCAAGCCCGTCGGTGAGCGACTGCCCGAACACCTTCTCGAGCGCGCCGATCGAGCTGCGCGGGTCATTGCGCCCGTTCTCCCAGTTGCCGACCGTCTTCGAGGTGACGTCGAGGCGCAGAGCGAGATCGCCCTGCGTCCACCGCTTCTGCTCCCGCAGTCGCTTGATCCTCTGACCCACCGTTTCCATGGGCCAAGCGTGGGTGCGACTGGAAAGAAAAGCAAACATCTGGAAGGGGCCTTGCGGCGCCAAAATGGCGAGAAACCACCCCTGTGGTTCGCCCGCGTGTCGCGACGTTTCCGCAGGCAGATGGCATATTTCTGGTCCGTCGCCCCTTTTTTCCACTCGATGCTTGACTTCCTTTCCGCATTTTTCTAGTATCCCCAATATGGATGAAAGAAGCCTCAACGGAGCGGCCGTCAAAGCCCTCCGCGAAGCCCTCCGACTGCCGGGTGGCGAGTTCGCCATCAAGTGCGGCATGTCCCACGGGCAACTCTCGAACATCGAAGCCGACAGGAAGCCGGCCTCTGCCGAGGCGGCCCGTCGGATCTGTGCGGCCCTCACCGCAGCGTTCCCCGCCCCGTCCCACCCGCGCGTGCAGGTCGACGTCTGGAAGGCGATCACCAACCCGAGCCCCATTGAGTTGGAGGAGACGGCATGACCCCCACCGAGTACGGCGAGCACCTCGCCTTGACGTGGCCCCCGCTCACTGAGGAGCAGATCGAGTCCGCGGCCCGCATCCTCGCCAGCGTCGAGGCTGAGGGGATGGCGGCGTGAACCGCCACCAGGGCGAGACGCTGGGCGAGTGGCGCGCCCGCTGTGACGCGATGGCCGAGCGCCACGAGGCCGCGGAGAACTACGTCTACCGCGCCTTCGACGATGCGGGCCGACTCCTCTACATCGGATGCTCGCTCAACGTCGAGCAGCGCCTCACGGTCCACCGTCGCGAGTCCGACTGGTTCCGCTACTGCAACACGCTCCGCCTCGCGGGCCCGTACCGCCGCAGCGAGGCGATGCGACTCGAGCGCGATGCAATCGAGTCCGAGGGCTCCTACTTCAACAGCCCCATGTCGAACATGCGGCTCTACCAGTTGGGGTCGCCGGAGCACGTCACGGCCACCCAGCGCCTCGAGCGCTACCTGGCCGCCCGAGCTGATCGCGAGGTGGCCGCATGAACGCCACCCTCCAGCGCATCGCCGACCTCGCCGTGGGCTGTCTGTTCTTTGTCGCGTTCCTTCCGGCGCGTCTGGCTGATCGTTCGTTCACGTCGTGGGCGAACCGGACGGGCGGCGACCGATGAGCGTCTACATCGCCACTGTCGCTGTCTGGGTGTTCCTTGGTGGCTGCGTTGTTGCGGCGGCCCAGCGATGACCGCCGAGATCCTGCGCCGGGCTGCTGCGTTGATGCGCGAGCGGGCTTCACGCGCTGAGGCTCGGCGCTGGTATCCATCGGACGAACACGACGGCATGGACGAGATCCACTGGTGGGACATCACCGCGGCGCTTCCTGGGGACGATGACGACCCGATCAACGAGTTCGTGGACTCGTGGCACCCCACCGTCGCGCTCGCCGTGGCCGATTGGCTGGACTCCGAGGTTATGGCCTTCGACCTCCTTTACGTTGCTGGCTACACGAAGGTCGAGGCGGCCAAGACGCTCTCTCGACACGCCCTCACTGTCGCCCGCGCCTTTCTCGGCGAGTCGGCATGACCGCCCTCACCGGCGGCGAGCGCGAGTTGCTGGCATCGGCGCTCTGCGAGATCGAGAACCCGACCGTCGAGTGGTCGAGCGTGGGCGAAGGAATCCGCGACATCTAC